>NZ_CAXTNE010000172.1:0-17142 GCF_964245445.1 uncultured Nostoc sp. | reverse complement strand
TACAAGCTCTACCCTGTCTACTTTTCAGACTTTTTCTTACATCGAACTCAGGTTGAAATAGAGTTAATTGCTACTAATGGTTTAGAATTACCTGTCGATGCCATGCTAGATACAGGATTTTCAGGCTGGCTAGCTATTGACAAGCAGGATTTAGAGGAATTTGATTGGGTGTATTTAGGTGAACGAAATATGCAACTAGCAAAGGGGGAAGCAAAGTTTGATATCTACGCTGGAAAAGTGCGAATAGATGGACAAGAGTTTAATATCCTTGTTTATGCAGGCGATGGAGTTTCGGAACTTTTACTCGGTCGTCAGTGGCTGAAAGATCGATGTTTAGTGGTGGATTTTCCGGCGGGAGTGTTAACACTGGGAAACAGTTGAGATTATGAGTAAAATAATGCTTCTAATGGGTCTTAAATACTTTTAATTAGTACTTCGTGAAAAGTTATATTTATAGACATAATCATTCATCATTTTTCTTAGCCAATCTTTGACTAACCAACTCAGCCGCTAAATGTATTGCTGCTTTCATACTCGTAGCATCCGCAATTCCCTTACCCGCAATATCAAACGCTGTTCCGTGGTCTGGTGAAGTCCGAACGAAAGGAAGACCAATAGAAGTATTAACTGCCCGATCAAACGCCATCAGCTTCACAGGAATTAAGCCTTGGTCGTGGTAAAGTGCCAAGTAGCCATCAGCAGGATTTTGTACTAAAGAATTTCCATACCAAGCTTGACCAGGTTTAACCCACATCGTATCTGGCGGTATTGGCCCATCTAGCTGTAATTGTGGTCTATTTTGCCGCTCTTGCTCCAACCAGGGAATTAACCAATCCTGTTCTTCATGTCCCAATTGCCCCTGTTCGCCACTGTGGGGATTTAAACCCGCGATCGCAATTCTCCCATTTTCTATCCCAAAGTCTTTCTCCAAGCACTCCACCAGCAAATCCAATTTCTGTGTCAACAACTGCGGTGTCAATGTGTCGGCTACTTGACGTAAAGGAATATGTGTGGTAGCTAGTAAAGCGCGGAGTGTCCAATTAGTATGGGGCGATCGCGCCACAAATAACATCCCAAAACGATCAACACCTGATTTTTCTGCCAAAAGTTCCGTTTGCCCTGGATAATTATACCCGGCGGCTTTCCAAGCAGATTTAGCGATCGGCCCTGTGACAATAGCATCAAATTTACCAGCCAGTGTTTGAGCGATCGCACATTCCATATACGCAAAACTAGCCGCACCACTGGCCACATTTCCTATTCCGGCGATAATTTCACCTTTAATTTCCCGATCCAACTCCACATCAATAACTGACAACTCGTCTGGATTTGCCAAAGGTGCTAAATTATCGATTAAATTCAGTTTGTAATAAATCTGTGCCAGCAAATCCCGGTTTCCCACCACTGTAACGTCATATTTTTTACTAATTTCCGGTTCTGCTAAAGCTTTCAAAATCACCTCCGGCCCAATTCCCGCCGGATCTCCCAACGTCAACGCCAAACGCGGGCGATTTTTTTTAGTAAAATTCACTAGATTATCGAAATTATTTTGATACATAAAATTTATTCATAATTATGATCATCAAACTTTTTCACCATCCCCCTGTTCTCCCGCTCTACAGTAGGGATTGCCGCCAAACCAGTAGGGATTACTTGCTAAACTAGTTTAAGATTATTTACACAGGTCTAATTCTACAGCAACAATTCAAGAGCTTCTGATAGACCTAGTTTACACACACTAATTTGCATAAGGAGAATCACACCAATGGGCGGCGAACTTTTGAATGCAGCTCTATTGTCCTTCGGTTTAATCTTCGTAGGCTGGGGCTTAGGCGCGTTGTTACTAAAAATTCAAGGCACAGAAGAATAATCCCTACGGTAATTGGCTAGTGAGAGGGAAGAGGTTTTCCTCTGCCTTGAAAAGTTCTGTTCGCCCCAAGCTGGCGTTCATACTTTTCGCTAACTGGGAAAAAATCTGTCCGTTTACCGGACAGCCATTTTCCCATGAGTCTGTTTATAACAAACGATTTTCTTAGAAAAAATGTAAAGTTTTGTTTGCATAGGTTATTCTGATAACATTCTTTTCATAAAACAATAAAATTTATTACAACCCTCATGACATTATTAATCGTCGGTGCCACTGGCACCTTAGGAAGACAAGTGGCTCGTCGTGCAATCGATGAGGGATATAAAGTACGCTGTCTTGTCCGAAGCAGTAAAAAAGCAGCTTTTCTCAAAGAATGGGGTGCAGAACTTGTAACGGGAAATTTACGTTATCCCGATACCTTAGCCGAAGCTTTAGTTGGTGTAACCCAAGTTATTGATGCGTCAACATCTCGTCCTACAGATTCACTGAGTATCAAACAAGTAGACTGGGACGGCAAAGTAGCATTGATTCAAGCAGCAAAAGCAGCAGGTGTAGAGCGTTTTATTTTCTTTTCGATATTAGATGCTGATAAATACCCAGAAGTGCCGTTAATGGAAATTAAGCGGTGTACAGAACTCTTCCTGGCTGAGTCTGGCTTAAATTACACCATCTTGCGGCTAGCTGGGTTTATGCAAGGATTAATCGGTCAGTACGGGATTCCTATTTTGGAATCACAGCCAGTTTGGGTGACTGGTAATTCTTCTCCCATCGCTTATATGGATACTCAGGACATTGCTAAGTTCGCAATCCGTGCATTGAGTGTGCCAGAAACGCAAAACCAAACTTTTCCTGTAGTCGGTACTCGTGCCTGGAGTGCAAAAGAAATCATCAACCTATGCGAACGTTTATCTGGAAAAGACGCCAGGGTAACGCGGATGCCAATAACCTTGCTGCGTGCTGTGCGGGGCTTAATGCGGTTCTTTCAGTGGGGATGGAACGTTGCAGACAGGCTAGCATTTACAGAAGTATTGGCTAGTGGTAAAGAGTTAAATGCTTCAATGGATGAAGTATACACAGTTTTTGGCATAGATCCGCAACAAACCACAACCCTAGAAAGCTATCTACAAGAGTACTTCAGCCGAATAATGAAGAAGCTCAAAGAGTTAGATTATCAGAAAAATAAAAATAAAAAGCAGAAACCTAAAAAAACTCCTTTTAAACAGTCTTCAAAAGCCAATAGTCAATAGTTATTACAAAACGGATATTAGTCATGAAACTTTAGACTCTAGATATTTGACTCTAGATTAATGACTACATGACCAAAATGTGTAAGGATTACATAATACAGAGCATCGCCTAAACTTGGATATTTGAGTGTGCCGAAAGCAGGCATTATCTACAATGACGTTAAACCGATAGCGGGCCGTGTCGCTATCGAGTTGAAAGACAAGCTAACCACTGCCGGTTGGGATGTGTGTATCACATCAAGTATCGGTGGAATATTGGGCTACTCTAACCCAGAGAGTCCTGTATGCCACACCCCCATTGACGGTCTAACGCCCCCTGGTTTTGACTCAGATATGGAGTTTGCAGTGGTATTAGGGGGAGACGGTACTGTTTTAGCAGCGTCTCGTCAGGTGGCCCCCTGTGGTATTCCACTGCTAACAGTGAATACCGGCCACATGGGATTTTTGACAGAGACCTTCCTGAATCAATTGCCCCAAGCATTAGAACAGGCAATGGCGGGTGAGTATGAAATTGAAGAACGAGCCATGCTCACCGTCAAAGTGTTTCGGGGAGATTCAGTGCTGTGGGAAGCCCTCTGCTTGAATGAAATGGTGCTGCACCGCGAACCTTTGACCTCTATGTGCCATTTTGAAATTGCCATAGGGCGTCATGCGCCAGTAGATATTGCAGCAGATGGTGTAATTGTTTCTACGCCTACTGGTTCTACAGCTTACTCATTGAGCGCTGGTGGCCCTGTTGTCACCCCTGGCGTACCTGCTTTACAGCTAGTACCCATTTGTCCCCATTCTCTAGCTTCTAGAGCATTAGTATTTCCAGACACTGAATCGGTCAACATTTACCCAGTCAACATTCCTCGGCTGGTAATGGTGGTGGATGGTAATGGAGGGTGCTATGTACTACCAGAAGATAGAGTATATATGGAGCGATCGCAATATAGTGTCCGATTTATTCGCCTGCAACCGCCTGAGTTTTTCCGAATTCTGCGAGAAAAATTAGGTTGGGGTTTACCACATATTGCTAAACCAACTTCGGTAGAATTGCCGTAGTTAGGAGTGCAGACGCGATTAATCGTGTCTGTACAGGAGTTAGGAGTTAGGAGTTATTTCTCCCCTTTTTTCACCATTTTCATGCTCTTCACTACCCAGTTGGGTGATTTCCTTCCAGAATTACTGGTGTAAGGATGGTATTTGGAGTTAGTTATTAAGATTGCATCGGAGAATTAGATGGCTGACACCTGAACGTGCTAAAAGATTCTTAGCAGCGTGTCAAATCAGGATTGTTCCATCATTAAAAACTCGTAATTGCACTTCTAACTGATGTAAAGATTTTCTTTGGAATATCTTTACAATCCCAAATCCAATATCCCAAATTGTTATGACAGTTGCTCCAAGTCCCTGTGTTTTGGTGATTGAAACCGATGAGAGCCTAGCAAATCAGCTTTCTTGCGATTTGCAAGAAGCCGGCTATGAATCAATTTTGGCTCATGATGCAAGCAGTGGTTTACAACACTGTCGCGATCGCCAGCCTGCTTTAATTGTTTTAGACCGGATGCTAGCAGGAGAATCAGGACTCTCATTGTGCAAAAATCTAAGAAGCACTGGTATGCGATCGCCTGTGTTAATTTTAATGGCAAGGGATACAGTCGATGATCGTGTAGCTTGTCTAGAAGCAGGAGCGGATGATTACATCCTGAAGCCTTATCGCTCAGAAGACTTTTTGAAGTTGATTCGGCTCTACTTAAAACCTGATGTGGATACCACGGAGCAGTTACGCTTTGGGGATCTGATTTTAGATATGGCAACTCGCCGTGCCATACATAGCGGGCGGGCAATTGACTTGACAATGAAAGAATTTGAACTATTAAAATTCTTAATGGAACATCCCCGTGAGGTGTTAACCCGCGAACAAATTTTAGAAAATGTTTGGGGTTATGACTTTCTGGGTGAGTCGAATGTAATTGAAGTGTACATCCGCTACTTGCGGTTAAAAATCGAAGATGAAGGACAAAAGCGCCTCATTCAAACGGTGCGAGGCGTAGGGTACGTTTTGAGAGAATCTTAGTACACTGTGGCAGAAGTTTACAAAAGAAGGCAGCAGGCAGATAGCGCAGCGTTAGCGAATCAGACGCTCCTACGGACGCTCGTTCCTCTCTACGAGACGCTACGCGAACGCTACCGCAACGCTTACGAGCGTCGCAGAAAGTGCCACGAGGCACAAAGCGTTCTTGCTTCAATCCCACCTCGTATAACGTGTGGATTCCTCCTGCCTCCTGCCCCCTGAAAGGACGAATAAAAGTCGTGAGTTTTCTAGCTTAAATTCTGTAAAATTGAAATCTAAATTACAAAATCAAAAATAATTATGACTCATCGACTAAGTTTGCTCTCAATGTTGCTGAGTATTTTACTGATAGGCTGTTCTGTGCCAACAACAGCTAAACCTCCCCGCCCCACATCTGCTTCTCAAACTCCAGCACCACAGAGCTTAGGTCAAAAACTACCAATTTCCGCTAAAGCCATTGTTCCTAATGGCACAATCATTCAGTTAGAAGTGGCGCAGACACCACAACAGCAAGCGATGGGGTTGATGTATCGACAAGCTTTGCCAAATAATCGGGGGATGTTGTTTGGGTTCCCTTCACCACAACCGGTTAGTTTCTGGATGAAGAATGTACCTGTGCCCTTGGATATGGTATTTTTACAAAACGGTGTAGTTAAATATATTCAGGCTTCTGCACCTCCTTGTGCAACTGAGCCTTGTCCTACCTATGGGCCCAATACACCAATCGATAAGGTGATTGAACTTCGCTCTGGCAGGGCTGCCGAGTTGAAATTAAAAGTGGGCGATATTGTCAAAATTGAGCCTTGAGACTTCGGTGCTTTGCGGAGATAAAGATTTGGATGGTTGCTCTGTTCAGAGTCTATACTATCGAAATCTATGTTTTTTTTGTAAAAAATGGCACGTCTTGTGGAAAAATTTCATCTGTAACGCTACTATTTAAAAACTGTAGTAATAATGTAAAATTCTACTGTCTCCAACCTTAAATCGCAGTCTTAAGGTTTGGCAAAAATATTCCCTTGGGCGCAAGTGTGAATAGTCGCCAATAAGAGAGTATAGGCTATGGAATCTTTGTTACTGCATGTGTAATTAAATAACGCACAAAAGTAAACAAAATGGAGCCAATTTAACTAAGTAAAAATACTGCTTAAAAATCGAGCAGATAATTTGTACGAAAATTTCTATTTCTCAGATTTTCTATGAGAAGCCTCTGTTAAAGGCAAATCAAAAAAACTCTGCTGGGGTGTATGGCCGATAACGGCAAAGTGACAGATAAAATACTGGCTACTGACTACCGAGCAAGGTGAACTTATATATGACAATACATTCTGCACAGGGAGGTGAGACACAAATGTCACCATCAAAATATTCTCGACTGATTAATTTTTTGCAAGAAGATTTGGCAATTTCCACAGCATCGCTGGCAGTGGCGCTTCGGCATCGGGAGCAAGATCCAGGCCCTTTGGCAATGATTCTTTGGCAGTATGGTTTGATTACTTTAGAGCAGTTAGACCAAATTTATGATTGGCTGGAAACGGCATAGTTCAGCCCCTTTGGGTAAGTCAAAAGTTAAAAGTCAAAAGTCAAAAGTCATAATAATTTTGGATTTTGGATTAAAAGTCTTTACTAAAAGGCTGTTATCAAAATCTAAAAGAATACTATTTATCACAATTCGGTATCATGCTAAGTTGCCAAAATTAGTCTTGTTTGGTGTCAAATAATTTATGCAACTGTCTTCAAAGCAAATAATACTATTTAGAGGAACTTAGTATAATTTATGAAAATTGGGGCATGTCACAATCCACTCTAACTTGTGCAAAGGTTGTATAGGTTTATTAACTTTGACGGTTTTTACTCATTTATATACAAATTAAAAAAGCGAGTTAAATTATCAACTCGCTCTTTTGATTTAATGCTCAGTAATCAAAACTGACTAAATACTTTGACTGCTGCCGCTATACCAGATCCAGGGGTGAAATCTTCATAGCCAAGTTCTCTTAGGGTAACTTCTAAGGATGCTATACAGCTAAGAATATCGCGATCGCTCACAAAGCCCAAGTGACCAATGCGGAAAATTTTGTTACTCAAATGGTCTTGACCACCTGCTAGGGCAATATCAAAGCGTTTTTTCATCAATGAGCGAATCTTATCCGATTCAATTCCTTGTGGTGCTACAGCCGTAATTGCCGGACTGGCGGAACTATCTGCTGCAAACAGGGGTAAATTTAACCCTTGAATGGCGGCACGGGTAGCATTTTTCAGCCGTTCATGTCGAGCAAATATTGATTCCAAACCTTCCTCTTTCATGATTCGCAACGTGGTATGCAGCGCTACGATCAAGTTCACAGGCGGAGTAAATGGAGTTGTATTTTTGGCTGTGGCTTTGCGATATTTGCCTAAGTCCAAATAATATTTCGGTAACTTCGCAGTTTTGTAAGCTTCCCAAGCTTTGGGGCTGACAGAGACAAAACCCAATCCCGGCGGAATCATATAACCTTTTTGGGAACCGGAAGCGACTATATCCAAGCCCCAAGCATCCACAGGTAGATTGAACGCACCTAAGCTAGTGACGGCATCAACGATAATTAAAGCTTCACCGTGTTCTTTGACGTGGCGGTTGATGCTTTCTAAATCATTCAAAACACCCGTAGAGGTTTCGCTGTGGGTAATGATTACGGCTTTAATTTGCTTTTGGGTATCTGCTTGAAGTTTTTCGGCAAATACTGTAGGGTCTAAGGGTTTTCCCCATTCCACCTTAACTTCTTCTACATTCAAACCGTAGGCTTGACCGATTTCTACCCAGCGTTCGCCAAATTTACCATTAGAACCAACTAAAATGCGATCGCCTGGAGAGAGAAAATTAATTATTCCGGCTTCTACAGCACCCGTACCACTCACATTTAGCGTTAGCACATCATTTTGAGTTTGGTGCAGCCACTTGAGGTTTTCCGTCACCTCTGCCAATATGTTGCTAAATTCACTGGTGCGGTGCCCAATCGGATGCTTGGCTAATGCCAGTAAGGCAGCTTCTGGCACCGGAGTTGGGCCTGGAATCATCAGCATCAGCTTGTCGTTCATGTGTGTATCCTAAAAATCAAATAAAAGTCAAAATTGTGGGAGTTGGTTAAGTCTGATAGCAAATTTTAGATATTCATCTATAAATTCCACTCAGTTCGTCACCAGCCTTGTTGTATATTTTCCAAATCCATAGGAAAAGTATCGTGGGAGTTAATGATCAATCAGCTTGACCTTTGCAATTTATACGAGACTCCAACTCAGATAAAACCTCTGTTCCAGGCAATCTTACCACACACCTAGACAACAGGTTAAGGCGTTTGCTCGTAAGAGAGCGGCTATTTTAACCAAAGGTGAAACGTCTATCTAGATGAGGCATAGGTATAATAAATTCTTAAATCTTACCCATAATCCGCCTCAGTTGTTTTTATAGAAACACGCGAAATCGTTTTGAATATCGCGGAAATCGTCAGTGAAAAAGCTGTGTTTTGCTTCAACGAAGGAGGTAACCGCCTACACTATGCGGAAGGGTTGGATGTCGCCGTTTGCTAAGAGATAGAAGACACCTAACCCAAACTTTTCAGTCTGCTTGGGTCGAGCATTTGTTCTTCGGTTGCCATCCTCTAAAGAATACTTTTATCCATTGAGTATCTGATAATTTATTCCCCTCCAAATCGCTTCGATGTCAATATCAAAGGCTTATCTAGCCTAATCGATGGCGATTTCCTACTAATGCTTTCCAGTTCATTTGCTGCCAATTTTGAGATAATTATGCTGCTACTTGCTGCACATTTTGAAACTGTACTCAGTGGTAGGCGATAGCTAATAAACTATAAGTTTTTATACTATACTTACAAAATTGCTACAATCGTGCTTAGTCTTGTTAGTTACCATTCATGATGAGTCGTTTTTAACTAGTGTTCAGTTCATAAACTGTCACTCACCAGATCCCCGGTATTCTTGCAAAAGAGATATTCTTAATTAGTGCAAGGAGTGATACCATTTCACCACATGTTTGTCACAAGTTATCCCCGCAATGCTCTCTGATAAGGGGGCGTTGCAGATTTCAAATGTTGCATCAAACGAGTGAGTTGGTATAAGCTTTTACGGGGAAACGCTTGAGTGAGCAAAACTCTCAAGCGTTTTTTCGTGTATAAATAAAACAGTTCAACTCTCTGGAAGATAATACAGATGTTTTTAAATACACATATACCAGAAAGGTAAACTACTGTTATAAAAAGCGAATTCTCCGCGTGCCTCTGCGCTTTCCTCTGCGCCACTTTGCGTTTAAATTTCAACCCTCAATTCGCCACAATGTTAGGCAAAGCTGTACTTAGCTAACTACAAAATTTACCAACTTTCCAGGCACGACAATTACCTTTTTAATCTCCTTACCTTCGATGTAACGTTGGGCAATTTCTGATTCACGGGCATATTTCTCCAACGCTGCTTTATCTGCTTGTGCTGGTACTTGAATCGAGCCGCGAGTTTTGCCCATAATTTGAATTACTAAAGTGATTTCATCAGCTACCAAAGCAGCCGGGTCAAATGACGGCCAAGTTTGAGTGTGAACTGAATTACTTTCACCCAATAAATGCCACAATTCATCAGCAATGTGTGGTGCAAAGGGTGCTAGTAATACCACCAAAGTCCGAATACCTTCTGCGTAAATTGGTGAATTTTTTCCGTCAGCATCAGTTAGGGCGTTACTCAACTTCATCAATTCTGAAATAGCTGTGTTGAATTGATATTCGTCTTCCACATCTTCCGTCACTGCTTGAATAGCAGTGTGAATCGCCCGCCGCAATTCTTTTTCTGCTTTAGTTAAATCAGCGAGTTGGGCTTGCTTACGGGATACCCCATCTGCAACATAATCTGTCACCAAACGCCAAACCCGATTTAAAAAGCGGAATTGTCCTTCCACATCGGCTTCATCCCATTCCAGGTCTTTTTCTGGCGGCGCTTTGAATAAGATGAACATCCGCGCTGTATCTACACCATATTTAGCAATTACATCTTCTGGTGCTACACCGTTGCCCTTTGATTTAGACATGGTGGCGTAGAGACGTTGCAGTGGTTCGCCTGTCTGCGGGTCGCGGGGGTCGGCTGAATTTACCAGATTAGAGGGAATCCATTTATCTTTGCCGCCCTTGTTGGGATTTAGGTAAGTTAAACCCTGTACCATACCTTGAGTTAACAAGCGTTGAAAGGGTTCATCAAAGTTTAACAAACCGCGATCGCGTAGTACCTTAGTAAAGAAGCGCGAATACAACAAATGTAAAATCGCGTGTTCAATTCCACCTACATACTGATCAACTGGCATCCAGTCGTTAATTTTACTGGAATCAAAAACCTGTTGTTCATTCTTAGCGTCAGGGAACCGTAAGAAATACCACGAGGAATCAATAAAAGTATCCATCGTGTCGGTTTCCCGCTTCGCAGGAGTGCCACAAGTTGGACAAGGCACATTTACCCAGCTTTCCAACTGAGTTAAAGGTGAACCGCCACGTCCAGTAAATTCCACCTCTTCTGGTAGCTGTACAGGTAAATCTTTGTCAGGCACTGGCACTATCCCACAGTTGGGACAGTGAATTACAGGTATCGGTGCGCCCCAATAACGCTGCCGCGAAATTAACCAATCCCGCAAGCGATATTGCACCCGTACTTTACCAAAACCTTGTTGTTCGGCGTGTTCAATTATTGCTTGTTTAGCATCTGTGGAAGTCATACCAGTAAAAGACCCAGAATTAATTAAAATTCCTGGTTCAGTGTATGCCTGGTTATATTCAATTTGGATGAGTTGTGTGACTTCATTAATTTCTGATGTTGGAGTTAAGTCAAAACCTGCAACATCATCTGGGGAAGCGATGACAAAATCAATTGGCAAATCGTAATTTTTGGCAAACTTAAAATCCCGGACATCGTGGGCTGGTACACCCATTACTGCCCCAGTACCATATTCATACAGTACATAGTCAGCAATCCAAATCGGCACTTCTTCCCCTGAAAATGGGTTAATTGCTACCCCACCGGTGGAAATACCCCGCTTCGGTTTGTCTTCAGCAGTACGTTCCAACTCACTTTGATTGGAAACCTCCTTAATAAAAGCTTCTACCGCCGCTTGTTGTTCTTTTGTAGTGACACGTTTTGTTAAAGGATGTTCTGGTGCTAACACCAGGTAGCTGACACCATAAACGGTATCTGGACGTGTGGTGTACACGGCGATTTTTTCATCTATCCCAATGATGGGAAATTCTAAGTAAGCGCCTGTGGATTTGCCAATCCAGTTTGCCTGCATTAATTTAACGCGTTCCGGCCAACCTGTTAACTTATCCAAGTCATTGAGTAATTCTTCGGCATAATCGGTAATCTTGAAAAACCATTGTCGTAACAATTTGCGCTCAACTATTGCGCCACTGCGCCAAGAACGTCCTTCGTTATCGACTTGCTCATTTGCCAATACAGTTTGGTCAATGGGGTCCCAATTTACTGCCGCTTCTTTTTGGTAAGCTAACCCCGCTTGCAAAAACTGCAAGAAAATCCATTGCGTCCACTTGTAATAATCGGGTGAACAAGTAGCAAGTTCACATTCCCAGTCAATGGATAAACCAAGACGCTGCAATTGTTGCCGCATTTGGGCCATATTCTGATAAGTCCACTTTGCTGGCGGTACCCCACGGTCAATGGCGGCATTTTCTGCTGGCAAGCCAAAGGCATCCCAACCCATTGGATGTATTACTCGATACCCTTGCATTCGTTTAAGGCGGGCAATCACATCGGTAATCGTATAATTACGGACGTGACCCATGTGTAGGCTGCCCGATGGATAAGGGAACATGGATAAAGCGTAGAATTTTGGCTTATTGCTAGCTGTCGGTGTTTTATCTAAGCCAAGTTCTACCCATGTTTTTTGCCATTTTTCCTCAATCGCTGCTGGGTTATATCGAGAATCAACAGAATCACGTATTTCCAATGGTTTCATGCCTGTTACACTTTACTTCTACTAATTTTCTAGTATTTGACCCTTACTAGTACATTTGAGCCACTATGTTGAGGGAATTATCTGTCTAGTAATTTTCTAATTTAATTTACAAAATCAATTGACTATTTCTTTCTACCCCCTATTCCTATCTATTTTATATCCCTAAAGTTCTTAGACTAATAGTCCAACAACTTTAGGTATATAGGACATAAAAAAGTCCCTAAGCTTAAGATGCCGGGGACTAAGTGTGTTACGGTTATAAACTGATTTACTGACTTAATAACCTGATAGCCATCTCAAGGTAAATTTTAGCCTTGTGCAAGTTGAGTAGGTTCTCTTGGTCAAATCTATCAGGGTAGCTCATGGCTTTAGCCTCCATTGTTAGCTTAATCAGCGCGGCTTGCTCGTCATTAGGTGAGTTCAGCTCATCTATTACCCTTTCAAGGAATTGAATAACGCTAAAACCTGGTGACTTCAAGCCTCTTCCCTACCAAAGTTTTAGCGAGTGCTGTCTGTGGGAATGCCATTAAAGACTTCGGGGTGTCTGGTGGTAACTGGCACAAGAGGCTGCATGGCTGTACAACTAAAGTTAATAGTACTTTTATACTATAAAAAGGGATACTTCAAAACTATTGTGATTTTGTGTCCCTATCTTTACGACTCCCAATGCAATACCTATACTCGCACGCCAATCGAGAAATTTTTGTAAACTAAATATCCCCCACTTCGTAAAAGTTGTGGGGGATCTTGTTTCTTACCAATGACTCAGGATTGCTAGATTACGCTAAATCAAAAAGTAAGATTTCACCGCCGATATTGGTGCTAATTTCTAGCTGTTCTTCGCCGTTGATTTGCACTCCATCGCCTGCTCTAAGTTCTTCACCATTTAAGTTAACTATACCTTGGGCTATTTGTAACCAGGCATAGCGACCAGGTTTAATTTGATAATTAACAACATCACCTGAGTCTAAAACAGATGTGTATAAATCAACATCTTGGTGAATTGTCACAGCACCATCGCGCCCATCTTTAGCAGCAATTAAACGTAATTTGCCGCGCTTTTCTTCCAAAGGAAAAGCTTTTTGTTCATATCTTGGTGTCAACCCTTCTTGATCGGGAAGAATCCAGATTTGTAACAAGTGTAGTGGTTCAGTTGGCGAGGGATTAAATTCACTGTGGCTGATTCCAGTTCCAGCACTCATAATCTGTGCATCACCAGGACGAATTACTGACCCAGTACCCAAGCTGTCTTTATGCTCTACAGCACCTTCTAAGACATAAGTGAGGATTTCCATGTCACGATGGCTGTGGGTAGGGAATCCAGCACCAGGGGCGATGCGATCGTCGTTGATCACTCGCAGAGAACGAAATCCCATACGGTTGGGATCGTAAAAACTACCGAAGGAAAATGTGTGATAACTATCGAGCCAGCCCATTTTAGCGTGACCACGGGCGTTTCTATCATGAATTAGATGGCTAATTGTATTTTGAGACATATATTTACCTCGTTGTTAATCAGTATTTAGTTAGGAGTAGAGACGCCATTAATCGCGTCTGTACAATAGTTAGTAATCAGAAGGGAATTAGCATACTTTTTCACTAACCTACTAGCTTATTGAAGTTGAAGTATTAATCTTGAGATATCACTTGCCGAAGATATTCTGGAGTTTTTCGACCTAGATTTGAACTATTTCAATAATAAAGTATATACATATAAAAGAAAAGTACGCACTTATAAGTGACGTACTTACCAAAAAGATACTACTAGATTTAAGAAATACTACTTTTCTCAAAAGTGCTTATTTTACACCAACAGGTATCTTTTGAGTTGTAGTAGCACCCGCTTTACCATTCTCTGCCTTAATTTCTGCTACTTGCAGATGAGCTTCTAAGAACCAGAGTCGTTTGTCAATGGTGCGGGAAATTTCGGTGTAAAGGTCGGCAGTATCGAGGTCGCCTAATTCATCAGTTTTATCGATCGCTTCCCGGAGATGTTTACCATAGAATGCATAACGATCTGACAAGGCTGTTACGTGGTCTTTACCATCCAAAATATCTAAGGGATATTCTGGCAGAATTGAATTTCTAGCTGCGGCGCGGGCTGTTCCGAAAGCGTATCCGCCTAAAGCTGTAACGCGTTCAGCTACCAGATCGATGTACTCTTCCAATTCCCCAGCAAGTTCATCAAATAATAGGTGTAACTGGTAAAAGTCAGTTCCTTTAACGTTCCAGTGCGCTTGCTTTGCTTGGGTTTTCAAATCCGAAGTAGCTGCCAAAGTTTGGTTGAGAAGTACCACGATTTGCACTCGCGCTTCGGCGGGAATGTCAATGCGGGTAGGGTACAAACGTGATGTAATGCTGTTGTCGCTCATGATTCTACGTTGTTAATGCCTTTTACATTTAACTCTACAGAATTGCAAAGCTTGGCGAAACTCTCTGATGACCGATTGAATTAATGCCTGAATATGTTAAGGTTTATTACTATTAGTTAATACGATGGTTTTCTATGGTATTAAATGTACCACCGAAAAGGCGATCGCGAATTACATCATTGTGCAAAAAGTCATGGGGAAAACCCAGTTCAATTTGACTCACTTCATTTAAACGTTGCAAATGTTCTGGCGAGAGAGTGATATCTAAAGACGCTAAGTTATCTTGAAACTGCGTTAATTTACGTGCCCCAATTATCGGAATAATCACACCACTTTGAGCATGTAACCAAGCTAATGCTACTTGTGAAGGTGTGTGTCCAATTTCGGTTGCAACTTCACTGACAACTTGAGCGATCGCTAAATTCTTCTCAGAAATCTCTCCCCCCAAAGTTTTAACTCGCCCTTGTTCATCGCCTGCTTGAGGAGGCTGATTATACTTACCTGTAAGCACACCTCCACCCAAAGGCGACCACGGTGTTACTGCTAAATCTAAGGCTTTAGCCATCGGTAGCAAGTCACGTTCTGGTGTTCGTTGAATTAAACTATACTCAATTTGCAGGGCGACAAACTGCGTCCATCCTTGGTATTGAGCAATGGTATTTGCTTGGGAAACAATCCAAGCGGGTGTGTCAGAAATACCGATGTAAAGTACTTTACCTTGACGGACTACATCATCAAGCGATCGCAATACTTCTTCAATAGGTGTTGTGAAATCCCAAGCGTGCAACCAGAATAAATCAATATAATCGGTATTCAGTCGTTTCAGGCTACCTTCTAAAGACTGGATTAAGTTCTTGCGATGGTTTCCACTGGCGTTAGGGTCGCCCTTTTTGTTATTCATCTGCAAAGGAAAGGAATATTTTGTCGCAACTACAAAGCGTTCTCGTTCTTTAGCAATCAACTCACCGACAATTTTTTCACTGCTACCATCGGTATAACCGTTAGCGGTATCAATGAAATTCCCCCCTGCTTCTGTATAGCTATCAAAGATTTTACGACTTTCGTCAACAGATGCACCCCAACCCCAATCTTCACCAAAGGTCATGGTTCCCAAGGAGAGTTCAGAGACTCTTAACCCGCTTTTGCCCAAGAGTTTGTATCTCATGAATATTTTCTCATTAATGAAAAACTATAGCGTTTACCATTCCAAAAGCATGATACAGCAGAATTCAGAATTCAGAATTCAGAAGTCAGGGGGAGTTAAAACTTAAAAGTTAAGCCTCTAAGGGTGAAACTTCAAATTTTAACTCTCCCTACCCAATGCCCAATGCCCCATGCCTCATGCCTTCGCTACAATAAACTCAAAACAAGACATAATGACCTACACCTCGCCCAAGCTACTAACCTTTGAGGAATTTATAGCCCAATATGGTGACAATACACGGTATGAATTAATCGACGGACAACTAAGAGACATGGAACCTACAGGACCACATGAAGCTGTTGCAGGTAGTATTGCTGGTAGAATCTATGTCGAAATTTTTAATTCTAATTTCAACTGGCTAGTTCCAAAAACTTGTCTGATTAAACCACCTGCGGCTGAAGCTACAGCGCTGCGTCCTGATGTAATTGTTTTAGATAAAGCAGAACTTAGTAAAGAACCGCTTTGGCAAAAAGAACCTATTATTTGTAACGGTAGTACTATTAAGCTTGTTGCTGAGGTTGTGAGTACGGCAGTCGCTTCAAGCCGGGAAACCCGTCCAACGCGCTGCCTCACAAATTGGCAAGATGATTATGCAAGAAAGGTGGAAGAATACGCTTTTCTTAACATCCCAGAATATTGGATTGTAGATTTTAGTGGCTTGGGTGGTTTGCAATTTATTGGCAATCCGAAACAACCCACATTCACTGTTTGTCAGTTAGTTAACGGTGTGTACCAGCAGCAACAATATCGCTTAGGAAATACTATTTCGTCTAAACTATTACCAAATTTACAACTTAAGCTAGACGACATTATGCATATTTAACAAATTAAATTTTGTTTTGGCTGAGGTAGATCGGATTATTTACTACTGCGTTACTTAGGCAAGAGCGATCGCCACGGTTTTCTAAGCTAAAATACCAAAGTTGTATTTAAACACATTTGAAAACTCAATTATTTTTATGAATTACTACGTAATCTACGATGGAAATTGTAATCTCTGCGTTACCCTAGTGCAATTGCTAGAAACCTTAGACCAAGGAAAGCTGTTTCGCTACAATCCTATGCAAGATGAGCAAACACTTTTACAGTGGGGAATTACAGCCCAAGACTGTGAACAGGGGATGATTTTAATTGATGGTAATGAACCTCAGAGACGTTGGCAAGGTAGTAATGCAGCTGAAGAAATTGGACGATTATTGCCAGCAGGAAGTATTTTTGTAGACGCTTATCGAGCCTTACCGGGGATGAAATGGGCAGGCGATCGCTTTTACGAACAAATCCGCGATAACCGCTACACCATATTTGGTAAGCGTTCTAATACATATCAATCGGCATACTGTGGGGATGGTAGCTGCAAGCCGTAGGTAGTACAGGTGAGGGTATTCGTCTGAGGCAGGGG
>NZ_CAXTNE010000171.1:0-17194 GCF_964245445.1 uncultured Nostoc sp. | reverse complement strand
CAGGGGGAAGGGGGCAGGGGAGGAATAATATTTCCTTATTTCCCTAATCTCCCTCATCGGCTGGAAATAGCAAAATTCCTGAGCAACTGAGTATTATGTTTCCCACTTAGCCTTTAGGATTATCAATTTTAGATAAATTTATACAACCTCAAAGCTTTGGGCGCATGTTGCATGGAAACGAAACATCAAAAAATCCCCTGACTTTAAGTCAGGGGATTTTCAAACATGGTCTATTAATACAGTTAGAGGATTATTTTTTAGGCGAGATGAGCATCATCATATTTCGCCCTTCTTTTTTAGGCGCTTGTTGCAGCTCCCCAAATGGCTCCAAATCCGTTGCCATTCGCTTAAGCAAATCTTCTGCTAGGTCGCTGTGTTGAATTTCTCGACCCCGGAACATGACAGTAGCTTTGACTTTATCGCCATCTTTCAAAAAGCGCTCTGCTTGCTTAACACGCACGTTGTAGTCGTGTTCTTCTATTTTGTAGCGCATCTTAACTTCTTTGACATCAGCCGTGTGCTGCTTTTTCCGGGCTTCCCGCGCCTTTTTCTCCTGCTCAAACTTATATTTCCCGTAGTCCATAATCCGACAAACTGGCGGGTCAGCTTTGTCACTTATTAGCACCAAATCTAACTCTTTCTCTTCTGCTAGTTGTAGTGCTTCCTGTGGGAGCATAATTCCCAGTTGGGCACCATCAGTATCAATTACCCGAATTTTCGGGTAGCGAATTCGTTCGTTAATTTGGGGCAGATCGCGAGTTCTTTTCTTCTCAATCACAGGCATTATGATTTGTGGGAGCTCTTAATGAAGGATTTGGTGTGGTCTTGATTGGTATGCCTCAGAGGCAAAATACAAAAATAACTCAGGACTGAAAACATAGTCTACAGTTCTAGAGTAACTAATCCATAAAAGAGTTGCGTCCTTGTATTTGCTATTCTACTAACTCTGAGAGAATTTCTCTGCAATAGTTAATCTAAATTACACAACCTAGACTCATGTTAAATATTATTACAATGATTTAGCAATACTTTTTGCGATGGCGTAACCGCCCACCGTAGGTGATCGCATTGAGCAACAATTGAGCAACATTATATCTCCATAATACCAAGCTCACTGATGCAGGACATCTAGCACAACTAATGTAACATATTACCTTACATACAGTAAGCCTAGTGGTCTGTCTCATTAATTTTGATGAGTTCGTAGTAAGCACAAAGCGTGCTTAAAAATCCAGGGCTAAAGTGCTGACTAAGAACTTGTTCACCCTTGGTAACTAATGGGGCACACCAGTAATAGTCTGGGGTAGCAGGAGAGGCTGTTAACATTGGAGATTGGACGCTCCTGTTGCATAAGTCCGTTTTCCCTCAGACATAACTTTGTGTCCACCCTCTTGCGCTAAAGTTGCATAAGAACGTGCATCTAAAGCCAGGAGGAAAGAGTTGTGAAAGCAGTCTTGATGACAGCATCTGGCAGTCCCGAAATTCTGCAACTACAGGAAGTGCCAAACCCTACTGTTCCTGTAGGTAATACTGAACTTTTAGTGCGTTTGGTGGCGGCTGGTATTAACCCCATTGACACTAAACTTCGTAGCCGAGGCACTTTCTACCCCGATCGCACGCCGACAATTTTAGGATGTGATGGTGCTGGTATAGTCGAAGCGGTAGGTGCTAATGTTCAGCGTTTTCGCCCAGGCGATAAGGTATATTTTTGCTATGGCGGATTGGGCGCACACCAAGGTAATTATGCTGAATATACCGTTGTGGATGAGCGGTTTGTGGCACGTAAACCTGCGTCTATCTCCTTTGCCGAAGCAGCAGCAGCGCCTTTAGTGTTAATCACCGCCTGGGAAGCTTTATACGAACGGGGACGATTGGAACCTGGGGAAAGAGTTTTGATTCATGCGGGTGCTGGTGGTGTCGGTCATATAGCAATTCAATTGGCGAAACTTAAAGGTGCTACTGTTTCCACAACAGTAGGTTCTGAAGAAAAAGCTAATTTCGTCAAACAACTAAGTGCCGATCATGTAATTTTTTACAAACAAACAGACTTTGTACAAGCAGCATTAGATTGGACTAACGGCGAAGGCGTAGACTTGGCTTTTGATACCGTAGGCGGCGAAACCTTTCACAAAACCTTCCCCGCAGTGCGAGTATATGGTGATATTGTCACGATTCTCGAACCAGATGCTAATACTGTTTGGAAAACTGCTAGACAACGCAATCTCCGCATTGGTTTAGAATTAATGCTCACACCAACGTTGCTAGGATTAGAAGAAAGCCTCCAGCACCATGCAGAAATTCTGGAACAATGTGCCACCTGGATCGATGAAAGCAAATTAAAAATCCATGTTAGCCACAAATTTCCTTTAAAAGAAGTAGCAAAGGCGCACCAACTAATCGAAAGCGGTTCTGTGACAGGTAAAATTGTTCTACTGATTAGCGACGATTGATCCAACAATTTGCATAATTTATTTTTTAAACATAGATGCACCCAGAGGTTAAACGCAAAGATACCCAAAAAGCTCTCTCTGCGTACCTCTGCGCTTCCCTTTGCGTTCCTTTGCGTTTTACTTCTCCTCTTCCTCCCCCTACCCACTTCAGCAGCACAAACGCAACCAGAACGCACACCCTTAACTTTAGAATTATTACAAGAACGTCTACGCACACCTACACTCCGCGAAGGCAATTTGACCATAGATTTGCAGAAGATGGTGATTGATTTGCGTCCAGAAAACGCTAGCTTTCGTGATGCTTTTTACCAACTCATGCGAAAAGGATTAGGTGCAAAACCTCTGGGTTTAGACCTTAGTTATACCCTGATTTTAGGGGATTTTGTGGGCAGCGATTTGGGTTTAAGAACCCCCTTATACGCCCAAGCCATTGCTTCGATTTTCACCGCTACCGAACAACAAGAATTAGAACGTTTGCGCTTCGTTTGTCTAGAGTCACTCACGAACTCCAAAGATTGCCGATCGCTTTTGGGAACATCAACTCCATCCAGTGAAATCGCCGTCTTTCGTGGTGTCTTAACACTAGTGCAAACTCGTTTCAATGGCGAAATGAAGTTCTCTAATACATTCTTTCTTCAGTCTGTGGATGCCCAAGGTGCAACTTTTCTCCAATCCACTAATTGGAATGAAACCAGATTTGCTCGTCCCGTCAACTTTAACGGTGCTAAGTTCAAACAACCAAGCAATTTTCAGGGCAGTATTTTTTTTGAAAAAGCTAATTTTAAACAAACTCAATTTCAAGACACTGCTGATTTTCAAGGCAGCATTTTTGAAAAAACTGCCAACTTCAACCAAGCAACTTTTAAGCAGTTGGCTAAATTCAATAGTGGGCAGTGGCGAGATAATGCTGATTTTTCTAATGTCCGTTTTGCGAATCAAGCCCAGTTTACTAAGGCAAATTTTAATCAGTTCCTCCTTTTAACAGAAGCAACTTTTGAGCAAGCTGTCACATTTCGAGAAGTGGAGTTTAATCAATCGGTAAATTTGCAAGGTGCAAGCATTCTCAACCAAGCAGATTTTAGCGATGCGAGGTTTTCTACAGAAGCTTGTTTAAGCGTACCCGGTTTAACTTTTAACTCTAACCAAGCAAAAATTTTAGGTAATCCGGGTCAGATTGGTAAGATGTTCTGCATCCCTACATTGCAAGGTAATCAAAACATTTTGCGGAATTTAGGGCAAAATTTTCGTCAGCAACAACAAGTTGCTGATGCTAATGAACTGGAATATACAAAACAACAACTGCGATTAGTAGAAATGAGTCGCCGTTTGACGGCTACAAATATTAATAGTGCCTCCCTCGCAAGTTTGATTAATTTGGGTTTTTCTGCAACTCAAGCAGAAGCGATCGCCCAGCGTCGTCTGATAAAATCGTTTCGCAATAGCAGTGAGTTACTCACCTTAGCAGACATCGATTTAGAAAAATACACACAACTGAGTAAGCGCTTAATTGTTGGTGAACCCCTTTCTATCATTGGGTGGTTACTGCAAGCTTGGAGTTGGTTGGGGTTGAGTGTACTGCTGTTGTTGAGTGGCTACGGTACAAATTTTTGGTTAGTGTTTGGTGTGGGAGGAGTTGCGATCGCTTATTTCGGCTTACTATTTTGGCTAGTGGATCGTTATCGTCGGCTGCATCCTGTACCAATTATTCCCACATTTTACGAAACCATTTCGATATTTGTGAGTTTTAGCGTTTTAGAATTATTGAGCTTACTAGCCATCTTTCGTAATGCTCAACAACCTTGGCTGACATTGGGGTGTCTTTTAATAATTATTATCCCCGTCCCAATGGCTTTATTGATCCGACTTTACCAACAAGGTCGTTATCACGATTTAATGGACGTTTCTTACTTCACAGAAGACGGCACATTCCGCCAGTTACGATTGTTGATTGGACGTTTGCCAGTCATACCAAGGAATCAGACATTTCGGGAACGATATATGCCTCTTTTGGGCGATCGCCGTTGGAATTGGCTCAACTACTATGATTTTAGTCTCAACAACCTAGTTAAATTAGGATTTAACGACATTCGCCTGCGAGACGAACACCTACCTGGCATCATCTCTGCACTTGCTTGGTATCAATGGAGTTTGGGTGTAATTTACATCACGCTAGTTTTGTGGACACTTTCCCGCACAATTCCGGGATTAAATTTGCTGATTTATCTGAAGTAATCTCTATACGAACCTTTTTTCGCTATACTTCGTAGTGGTGCTAATTATGATGCAACGTATTGCAGTGTGTTAGAAACCGTGTTATTTATTGTTATCAGTCTGGCGGTATTACATCGGGTAAAAGTGATAGAAGCCCGGTTAAACGCAAATTAATTAAATATCTAAAAATTTGGCAAATTTATCAAAAGATTGTTCATTGCAATATAATTTTTAACCCAAACTTAATTTATTAGATAAATATATCAGTTAATTTTTCCAATCATTCTCTAAAAATATCTACAAGTTTGATAAATATATCAAAACATTTTTCATTGTACTTCAAAAGTAAATCATATAAATTGTGAGTGTAAGTAGCGTTGATTAAAAATCGATTATCTCCACTTAACAAAGACAACCAAATAATCTAATAGCTACTAACTAGTCTTGCTAATAAAAAGACAATAAAAAAGTCACAAAGCAGACTTAAATTTTGTCTATTTTATGTTGCAACGCTAGCAAGATTTTCATCAAAACAATAAGAGGATTAATTCTAATGGCAGATAATTCAAGTAATAGTGGTAGCGGTAAGCCCTCTACTAATGGAAACGATGCGATTGAAAAATTTGGACAATCACCCTTCGGTCGCTTGAAAGAAGTTATCCCTGAGAAAGACCTCCCCAAGATATTCAGTGGTGTTGGTAATGGAGAAAGTGGCGGTAGCCCATTTGGTGGTGGTGCTGCTCCCGGTGGCAGTCAGCCTAATTTAGCCTATGGTGGTAATCCTTTCGCTGGCGACAACTTCTGGAATATCTTTGCAGGCGGTGTCAACCCATCCAAAGTCGGTGGTAACTCACCCGCAGTTGGTGGTAGTAATCCACCCGCAGGTAGTGGTAGCCAAACTAGTGGTAGCGACCCTTTAACTGGTGCTGGTGCCAGTAGTAGTAACCCATTGGCAGGCAGTGGTAAGCCATCCCCAAGTGGTAGCGACCCTTTGACTGGTACTGGCCAGACCTATGGTATTAGCACAAGTGAAATACCGAACGGGTTCGATTTGAGGGTTACTATTGACAAGCTAGTTAACTCAAAGGTTGACAAGGAACTGGGTGCTGGTGGCAGTAACCCATTTGGTGCCGGTGCTGGTGCCGGTGGCGGTTACGGATTAGGTGGAGGATATGTTGGGTGAGGAAAATAAATTGCTTGAGCAAATAACAATCAGCCTTCTGTCGTTTGACAGAAGTTTTCCCTGTGATAGACCACCCTTTGATCTTCCGTGGTGGAGGTAATGGATTTGGTGGCGGTAACCCATTTGGCGCCGGTGGCGGTGTCGGTGGCAGATAAGTATTTAGAGGTCGATAAATTCCGTTCGCTTAATAGAATTCTTGCGAAAATCAGCAGATAAGAGGAGAACAATAATGAGTTCTTCAGTACATAGTATGCTAGTACAGTTTGGCGCAAATAAACATACCATTCGATAAAGCTCAAAAGCGTGTATTATCTGTGATGTACCTTCTGCTTTATTGTACTAGTTTGCTATTTTACGCCCTAGAACTCTTTACAGGTAAGGATTTGAGAAACATTTTCTGCTAATTTGACAGTAAGATGATTAAAGCCTTTATTATTAGAAAGATTTTGGGTTTAGCAAATTCACAATTAATATAAGAAGTACTGAAGATCCCATAACCTTTTTAACTAAAAATAGGAAAATTAATGCCAATGGAAGAGTCTGTTGTCAATCCCCTTAATGGTGGAGTTAATCCCTTAAGTGTAAGTGGCCCTAACAGTGTTAGTTCCTTTGCTGCCAATGACAGTTTATCTGCTGCTAAGGACAGCCTATTGACGGGTGGTAGCAATCTGTTATTAGGTAACGGTAACAATCCCATTCCGGGTGGCGGTATTAACCCGTTTGCAGGCGATGCTGGCAGTGGGCTTCAGAAATTAATATTTGATCGATTAAAGTCAATTTTAGGTGATAACTTTTTCAAGGGTATTGACAACACATTGGCAGGAGGTAGTAATCCTTTTGCAAACAGTGGTTATCCGATTCCAAGTGGGGCTACTAACCCTTTGGCAGGTAACGGTAATGCGATTCCAGGAGGAAGTAACCCATTTGCAGGAGGTAGTAACCCCTTTGCAGGAGGAAGTAACCCGTTTGTAGGCGGTGGTAATGCGATTCCAGGAGGAAGTAACCCGATCGCAGGTGGTGCAAACCCCTTTGCGGGTAGTGATAATCCGATCGCAGGTGCTGGAAGTCTGCTTCAACAATCGCCTTTCGATCCGTTGAAAGAAGTCCTTGGTAATAATTTACCCTTTAGTAACGGTGGGAATACATCTAATCCTGGTAGCCAAACCTTTAATGAGGGCAATGCACCGGTTGGTAAAGGTAACAAGAACCTTGGTGATAATAACGCAACTATTGGTAATTTTAACTCGGATTATGGCAGTAACAGCGCAACCATTGGTAATGGGAACTGGAACTTTAATAATGACAACACAACCATTGGTAATGGCAATTGGCTATTTGGAAAGAGTAACACAACCCTTGGTAACGGGAACTGGTATTGGGACGACGGAAGTAATAATTCAACTCTAGGTAATGGTAATTGGCACTTCGGCAGTGACAACGCAACCATTGGAAACGGCAATTGGGATTTTGGTACTGATAACACAATTATTGGTAATGGTAACTGGGTTTTTACTAATGGAAATGAAATTATTGGTAATGGCAATTGGTTAACGAAGACTGATAACACAACGATTGGAAACGCCAACAATATCAGCAGTTTAAAGTTATCCCCACTAGGGATCAAAACTGATGTTAACAATCTGATTGACTCTCTTATAGGCAAAATAGGTCAAAATTTTCTTGGGTTCACAGGAGATTTTGATGAATCGAGTAGCCAAACCTTTAACCGCCTCATCTCTTCTAAAAGTGTTGGTAATGATACTGATATATCTAGCGATATTCAGCAACTTTTGGCATCACTCAGCCCAATTCAAGGAAATTTCAATTATCAGCCTGTGCAAAACCCTCAGCCTGTCCCAGAATCTACTTCTTCAGTGTCGTTGGTAGTAATGGGACTCGTGTGTTTGTTATTGTCACTGTTCAAAAAACAACAACACTGTTAAAGTAACGTGAGGCATAACAAATGCCGTTCGTTGGAAGCTCATGTTAATTTTCTGACCTCTCTAGGACTTACGCAAAAAGTGCTAAAAAGCTTAATTTATCGAACCGCCTTCTCTACGAGAGGCTTCCGCCAACGCGTAGCGTCTCGTAGAGAAGAATCGTAGAGTTTGCGTAAGTTCTACTCTCTTCTAAAAGAGAAAGGCTTTGAATTTTCTACCTTGCTTATCAGGCAATACAGTGTGTACGATTGACTTTGCTCTACACATTGAAATTTGAGTTGTATATATGGGAACTCTAGATTAAAGAAACTTACTGGAGAGTGATTTCTATGTCTACGACCCCAATTAGTGCAACATTGGCACAAACAGACAGAGATGCTGTATTGCAAGCGATCGCCACCATTAAAGAAAAGCTACCATTTTTGGTTGATTTGAGTTCCGACGATCGCAAGACTTTACCCAAGATGGGCGATAAGAGTCGGGCCTTTGTCAGCAAAGCATTAGAGGTGGCAGCGCAGAATCCAGAGTTTTTACCGCGATCGTTCGACTTGGAAGAGATGCGGAAGGATGTGCAATTATTTGAAGCGTTGTATCCGGTGCTGTTGTCGTTGACGCAGTTACAAGAGTTAGTAGATGATACATCTCTTGCAGTGGGTAGTGAAGCTTATGCAGCCGCGTTACAGGTGTATAACTATGCTAAAGCCAGTGGACAAGGCGCGGGTTTAGATGCAGTGGTTGTGGAAATGGGACAACGATTTGCTCGTAAATCTGGAAAATTTAAGTCTCAAAAAGCAGCGTTGTAGAAAATAGCTCAGTAGTTGCACTTAAAAGATGCAACGTTGAAGCTCAGAATTTGGATGTTGGAGTTAAAAGCACGACATTTCGAGTTCTGAGCTTTATTTTTTGAGTTCAGAAGCTCAACGTTCGAGCAAAAAGGTGCAACTTCCGAGTTCAGAGGCTCAACGTTCGAGTAAAAAGGTGCAACTTCCGAGTTCAGAGGCTCAACGTTCGAGTAAAAAGGTGCAACTTCCGAGTTCAGAGGTTGAAAGTTGAGATTTTGAGAGCGATCGCAGAAATGTTTATCTCGAAAACTCGTCTTTTAAGGGGCATCATTAAGGGTTAGTGAGGTTAACATAGTAAAAATGTTTTCAGCCTTTTGTCGGTGAAAATGCCAAGTCAAGATTACAAATGGAAGCGGTTCTGGTGTCCTCGATCAGGTCGGATTAATCTAGCTGATGGCGGCTATCTTTGCGACCCAGAAGAAAAGTGGGGCAAAATATACAATCCAGATTTAATCACCTTTAATGCTATCTCTCACTTCTCATGTTTAGCACTCTTAGGTGAGCCAGGAATTGGCAAAAGCCATACTATAGAAGCAGAGAAAAATGAAATTATTAGCGAAATTCAAAAACAAGGTGGTCAGGTACTTCCGTTAGATATTCGTTCCTATGGAAGTGAAGACAGATTGGTTAGCAGATTATTTGACAGTCTAGAATTTACTCAATGGCTAAAAGGCAGTCATCAGTTACATATTTTTTTGGATAGTCTTGATGAATGCTTATTACGAATAGATACATTAGCAACGCTCCTAGTTGACGAGTTCAAACTTTATCAAAATCATATCCAGCGTTTACATCTTCGTATTGCCTGCCGAACTGCTGTTTGGCAACCAGTCTTAGAGGAAGGACTGAAGCAAATTTGGGGTAAAGATAATGTAGGAATTTATGAACTAGCTCCACTTCGGCGTCTAGATGTGAGTATAGCCGCAAAGATTGAAGGCATCGACAATCCTCAAGCATTTCTAGAAGAAATTAACAGGAAAAATGTTGTAGCTTTGGCTATTAAACCAATTACATTAGAATTTCTGATTAAAACTTATCGTAGCTACGATGGTAAATTTCCTCCTAATCAAAGGTTGCATGAACTTTATCTTGAAGGATGTCTCTGGCTTTGTGAAGAACGGAATAAGAGCCGGATTTCATCGAAATTAAAAGGTAATCTTAAGCGGCAAAAACGTTTAATGGTTGCGGCTAGGATTGCAGCGATCACGATTTTTGGCAATAAATTTGCTATCTGGACTGGTATTCAGAGCGATGTTCCAGATGATGACGTGCTTATTGAGAAGATATGCCAGGGAACAGAAAGCGTTGACGGGAAAGAGTTTGAAGTTACTGAAGAAGCTGTTGAAGAAGTTTTAGATACTGGTTTATTCTCATCTCGTGGTGAATTAAGTCGTATGGGATGGGCACACCAAACCTATGCTGAATTTCTAGCAGCAAGGTACTTGGTTCAGCACGAAACACCTTTGAATCAGGTAATGAAACTAATTGTTTCACCTGAAGATCCTGAATTTAAATTAATTCCACAGCTTCATGAGACAGCAGCATGGCTAGCTAGTATGAGGACTGACGTACTTCAGGAAATTATGAAGACTGCTCCTGATGTACTGTTGCGAAGCGACATACCTACAGATGCAAATCTTCGAGCAGCAATAGTTGATAACTTATTAAAACAGTACGAGCAGGGAAAGCTATTTGATTCACATAGAGATAATTATCCCAGATACGAGAAGTTTAAACATTCTGGGTTAGCTGTACAATTGCTTCCATATATTCAGGATTTAAGCAAGCCAATCGATGCACGAGATGCAGCGATAGACATTGCTGAGGTTTGTAAGGTAGATGAACTTCAGGAGGAGTTGGTAAACCTAGCACTTGATTCATCTCAATCAATTTACCTCCGAGCTAGTGCAGCAAAAGCAATCTGCACAGTTGGTAATGCGAGTGCAAGATTGCGGCTGAAGTCTCTGATTTTTAGTCAAATGTCAGAAGATGAGGATGACCAACTTAAAGGGTATATTTTCAGAGCCATTTGGTCAGATCATCTACCAGCAAAGGAATTGTTTAATGTCTTAACTCCACCTAAGAAGAGAAACTTTACAGGATCGTATCAAATATTTCTTGACTTTGAACTCGTACCAAAACTACAGCCATGTGATTTGCTAGTTGCTCTTAAGTGGGTCGAAAAGCAAGGTATTAGGTGCTTTGGACACTCATTTGAAAGACTTGCAGATGCGATAATGCTAAAAGCTTGGGAACATCTCGATTTACCTGGCATAGCAGAAAGTTTTACTAAAGTCGCTCTAATACAGTGGAGAGAACACCAGAAAATCATAACTTTCGACAACGAGATCCAAGCACAATTTGAATTATCACTTGTTAATAATGTTGAAAACCGGCGCAAGCTTGTTGAGCAGGCAGTTATAACAATTTCCCAATCAGGAGAAAATATATATTTTTTATTGCATTCATTAACAGAAAATATCCTTTTGACAGAAGATGTTTTTTGGATGCTCGGAAAACTTCAAAATATTGATTCTCAGCAAGAGCGAATTTGGGCAGCGCTAATTCAGTGGAAATTTAACCGTAATGATTTAAAACAGATAGATGCTGTCCTTGAAGCTACTCCGACTAATAATATCTTGCGTGAAGAATTTGCATTCTATTTTTCAACAATTGATTTGGAGTCAGCACAGGCTAAGGAGTTGAGGGCTAACTATCAAAGGATGCAAGAACAGCAGAATCGTAGACAAAAACCTATTTTAGATCCACCACCTAAAGAACGAGTTATTCTATTTTTAGAGCAACTAGAGTCAGGAAATCTATTAGCTTGGTGGCAAATAAATATGGAGATGCTGCTTAAGCCAGATAGTCAACATTATGAACAAGAGCTTGAATCAGATTTAACAAAACTTCCTGGATGGCAAGAAGCTGATATAAAAACTCGTAAAAGAATTATCAACGGCGCTAAAAAGTATATTCAAGAATATAATCAAGTAGTTTATGACTGGATAGGGACAAATACGTATGATCGTCCAGCATTAGCTGGCTGTAAAGCTTTACTATTACTTTTACAAGAAACTCCAGAATTTTTAGACACTATATCATCTAAGATATGGCAACGGTGGGCATCTGTTATTGTCGCCTTTCCTCATAGCAGTACCACCCAAAGAGAACATTACTACACCGAATTAGTTAAGCGGGCATACATAAATGCCCCCTCTGAAACCCTGAATACACTGCTGTCCATTATTAATAAGGAGAATGAGGAACATGGCTATATCTTTATTCTTAATAAATTTGAGAAATGCTGGGATGAGCGTTTTAAAGCTGTTATTATCGAAAAGCTTAAGGATGCAGCAATTAAGCCTGAATGTATAGGACAGTTACTTGAAGAACTTTTAAAACGTGAATCGATTGGAGCTAGAGAGTTTGCTAAATCCCTTGTCTCTATTCCTCTACCTTTAGAAGAAGCACACCAGAAAACTGTAGTTGCAGCTAGGGTATTAGTCGAATGTGCAGAACCTATTAGCTGGGCGGTTATTTGGTCGGCTATCCACCAAAATACAGACTTTGGGCGAGAAGTATTTGAAGCAGTCGCTTACCGCTACTCGCATGGTTTGCATTTGAAGCTGACTGAAAAACAGTTAGCTGATTTATACATCTGGCTAGTTTGTCAGTATCCTCATGCTGAAGATCCTGATTACAGTAATGATGTTCTTGCTCACAATATGGGCGCTAGAGAGAGCGTTGCTAACTTAAGAGACAGTGTTTTAACACAACTTAGGGAAACTGGGACATCTCAGGCGTGTATCGAGATTGAGCGCATTTCCGAACAATTTCCTAAACTGACCTGGCTTAAAAGAACTTTGCTAAACGCCCAGAACGTTACGCGGCGCAAAACTTGGCAACCACTTAAACCAGAGCAGATTCTCCAGATTGTGAGCAATAAGCCAAAAAATCAAAGTACACAAATTCAAGCAGGAGTCGTTATTATGCAAGGATCAAACAACCCAAATTTAAACTTTAGTGGATCTGTGGGTGGAGTCAATGTAAATAGTACGGTAAATGGAGATCAGATTGGAACACAGCATAATTATGCTCAAGAACAAAATATCATAGAGACTTTTGAAGAGATTCAGCAAATCGTAAATCGGATTACTCAAAATCCCACTCCAACTGAAGAAGAGAAACAAAATATACTATTGTGGAAGTCAAGAAACCCAAGCGAATTTTGACTTTGCCGAGAAATAAAAGTTTTCCTTTTGGCGGGAGGGTTAGACAATGAGTGATTTACAAACCCAGCTACCGACAGATACATGGATTTACACTTCTTGGGAGGAGTATGAGCAGATAGTCACTAACTTGCTCAACGAGAAGGGAAAAAGCTATTACTACAAAGGACACATGAGGCTGGAGATGCCACCAGTTAGTTTTGCTCATGGTAAAGACCATGTAATAATTATTTTTGCTGTAACTCTATTTGCGACCATTAAGGGGATTCTAGCGACAGGTTTAGACACAACCACCTTTCGTAAAACTGGTGTTCAGGATTGTCAGCCCGATGTGGCCTATTACCTCAGAGAACGCGCCCAAACTATCCCAGCAGGTACAGGAATTGTCAACCTTGATCGCTATCCTGCACCAGATTTAGTGATTGAAATTGCAAAAACATCTCTGTTGGATGATTTAGGTACAAAGCGATCGCTCTATGAAGAGTTGGGTATTGCTGAATACTGGGTAGTAGATGTGCAAAATGCCCAAATCATTGCCTATGCGATCGCAGATCAAGGCAGTAAACGTATTCAAGAATCACAGGTATTGCCTGGATTGGCGATGTCTACGACGGGCTACGCCTACGCTATTTTAGAAGAAGCTTTACGCCGTAGCCGTGAAATAAATCAATCTGAAGTTGGAGCTTGGTTATTGAGCCAGTTTCAGCAAAAGGAGCATTGAGCATAACTCTTCTCAAGATATTTTGTGCAGAGACGCAATTTTACTCGCATCTCCACAATCTCTTTCCACGAGTTTTACTCAGCGTTCACAAATTCTAAATACCCATTGCTAAGTTCTTTCACCGCCAAATCATAAAATTGCTTACCATGTTCAGGTGTTGCTAAAGCCGGATTTGATCCCATGCGTCCATCTGGATAACGCACTCGAAAGTCAGCAGCGCTATAAATCCGATGTCCGCTTGCAACTTCTGGTGAAAGATATGCTTGCTTAATCGCATCTGGATAAACATACTGGGTGAGTGCTACTTCACTTGGCGTTGCATGAGAACCTTCTTGATCCCCATATAATTCTTTAGCTAGCTTATATACAGAACCGCACATAAACCAGTTTGCCACTTGACATTGCACATGTTGAGCATTGGGAATCTGTAAATCTTCTAAATGCGCGTAAGTTTCTGAAAAAGCTGCTTTGAGGGTGGCGATATTACCACCATGTCCGTTAATAAAGTAGAACTTGCTAAAACCAGCTTTGGTTAAACAAGTTACATAATCTCGCACTACTTGAATTAAAGTGCTAGGACGCAGACTGATTGAGCCAGGAAAAGCAGTATGGTGCAGTGCCATGCCCACATTGATTGTAGGGCCAACGATCGCTTGAGTTGCATCACCTACACCAGCTGCGATCGCTTCTGCACAAATGGCATCAGTGCCAATTAACCCCGTTGGCCCATGTTGTTCTGTGGAACCAATAGGGAAAATAATCCCCTTTGACTGCTGTAAATAAGCTTCGACTTCTTGCCAAGTACTTAAATGCAGTAACATTTTTAATGATTTTCCTCAATAAAATTGCGGTGGGACGAAACCTTTTTCTGCTAAACTCCCACTAACATGATTATGAACTCTCTGGATTTTCTGTGGTGGCGATCGCTATGAAATTCCATCATCTCTGCCAAACTTTTATCGGATTAACTGGAATATTTTTGCTTATCAACAGTATTTATAGCCCTTCTGCTATGGCCAGACGCTATGTTTTTAATCAAACGCCTCAAAGAATCGAGCGCTATTTTGGTCGTTATATTACCAAGCAAACCAATGGCGATTCGTTAGCTATACATATACTCCACAAAGATTTCGGCGGGTATTTCGTCAGTTTCCTAAAAGCAATTTCTCGCTCATCTTTGTGAACAATCAGGCCAAATATATCAAGCTGAATTTCAACAGTGATTTTTCTCAATACCAAGGAAGTTATAATTACGAGCGAGTTGAAGCAGCAAAATTTTACAACTATATTTTTAGTTATCAGCCACCAACCTGGTAAAAACTTTCTGCCAAATTTAGAGGGAATTAGACTATTTATTTCTATGAATATTGTTTAAGGGATGGAGTCGCAACAAGTTTCGCCAGATATGGATATAAGCAAATTACTGATTCTGCCACATCATATGACACTCGCTGCGAACCCCCTTCAGGTATAAATCAAAATTCAGTTATGAGATGTTGCTATTGTGGATCATAAACTAGACAACGGGGATCAATCTTTTCTGTAGACTAATCAAAGTAATAATGTTTTTTCATGTCGCTTGTAATTTACCAGGTGCAGGACATGCCAGCAGGAAAAGTCACTAAATCGCCTTTACCCATTTGCACTGGCTGTCCACCATCAGGAGTAACAAAAACATCACCTTCCAAAAAGTAGCATGTTTCTTGAGAATCATAAGTCCAAGGAAATTTTGAAACTTCCTTTTTCCAAATTTCCCATTTAAAGACACCCAATTTATTAAGGTGTTCAAGTCTTAGGTTGATGCTCAATTTTAATTTCCATATTGTGTTTTCTCTAATTATGTTTAGCAGTAGGATTGAATATCCTCTCCACACTGATCCACTAAATAACACAAAGCGCGAAAACGCAAGTAAACAAGTTCGTTATAAAGCGGATTAAGTTTGCACATTGGCGGAATGTGCCCTATTTTGCGACCAAAAAGCATGATATCACGCTCGAATGGACACTGGGCAGGAATTAGTTTAGCAATAAATTTAGCTAATTTCCGATTCTGAATGTCAATTTTATCCACCCATTGACGTAATGGTTGCAGTAAATCTAATTTAGGTCTAGCAAATTGCTTCTTACTACCTTTTTGATTCTTTTCTTCTAAAGGGCTAACAAAAGCAGGCAGAAAAATACGCTGATTAATTGTTTTAAGCATAGTTGTGGGCAAGGTTTTCCTTGTGTAGATGAACTATTTGCCGATTGGGAATATTAACATGTAATCTGTTAACCAATTTGCATTATGCTTGTAAATTAGGCAGGAAAAAAAGCACAAAGCAAATAATTTACATGCATCTTTGGGGGGAAATTGTTTAACTAATTGTTATTTAAGCCCACCAAATCAGGAAGAACTGTCCCGTTAAATACAAAATAACAAAGAAAATATAAAAATGGCATTTCTTTAACTTATGGATTGCTAATATCCGAAATAGCAATCTTATATATTAAATATAAATGCCTGGTTCTAAAACTGCCTAGTATCTATAGATGGACTTTGGTTAATAAAAGAACACTTTAGCTCTAACTTCATATAGATTTTGCTAGGATTAGCCTCTAATATCTAGCGATTTTAGGCTATTAAATATCTAGCAATCTGTCTTTTATGTTACACTAGCTAACCTAGATATTATCTAATAAGTAGCAATAAATAGTTTGATAAGTCCAAGTTAATATACTTATAATTTATACCATTTACAAGAATATTTTGCAATAAATGCATCGCGTGTAAGGGGGTACGGCACTATGCCCCTACCAATATAGCGCTTCTCACTTGGGCACGATACAGTCTGAACCTCACCCCGTATTTGAGGCGTGCAAATACTCTCCTCTCCTTAGTAATGAGAGGGGTTGGGAGTGAGGTTTAAAAAAGTAGTTTATCCAAAGGATAACCGTTATATATATATCAAATATTTTGTGAAATGGTTTAATTACAAAAAAATGGTATAATAACAGAAATCTTATTTCTTAAAATATCTCAAGCCGTAACGATCTTGATATTTGCTGATATACTCTACATTCTGTTGCTCTAATTTTGACAGCAATTTACGTGGAAATGCTTTAGGTAAATATATAGGGCGATACCAAGGTTGCTTATTAAAGTAATCTTGTAATTCAGGAGTATCAAAACGGCGGCCGTGACTAGCAAAAATCGAATTTCGCATAATATCTAGTTCAAAACCGTCTTTCCCATCCAAATCTGTATCAGTTACAAGTCTTTGGGAAAGCCAGAAATAAGTACTAACAGCCGTGGTAGCATCTGGCGATTTTGTATTTACCGAAGATGTAGATTGAGTCGGAAATGGGGTGGTTGGTATAAATTTAGGAGTTTCTATTACGGGGCTTGTGACAGTTGACGGTGTTTGTGAAGGTAATACCGTTTTGTCTGCTGTAGATTGAGAAGATTTTGGTAACACTTGGCTAATAATCACAGATGCACCGATTAGCCCACCTACAATCAAACTGCCGATGAAGATATTATTCTGACTATTACTTTGAGGGGTAGGTTGTGGTTTTGTGGTTGGGAGCAACGCGATTTGGTGAGGTAGGATCAAAAACCAGCGATCGCTAAAA
>NZ_CAXTNE010000170.1:0-17489 GCF_964245445.1 uncultured Nostoc sp. | reverse complement strand
GGAGTGGGGAGTGGGGAGTGGGGAGTATTTAAGTGTTGCTTTCCTACTCAGCACTTTTAACTCAACACTCTTTTACTAACCAGCTGCATTTGCTACATGTCAAATATTTTATTTACACATGAAGTTTTTCTGGTACAAATTTTTAATGCGCTCTTATTGGTAATTGATAATTTAAATGGAAATGACCTGGGCATACTGGCATAGTTATATCAAATAAACACACGGCTAATCATACAGCACTGGTAAAAATTATTATGACAGAGCAAGCAATAATTACCACAACGGTTAATCTTTTGCAAGGTAATATTCAAGTATCTGCTTATTTGGCAGAGCCAAATTCTTTTGGCTCTTACCCAGGAGTCGTGGTATTACAAGAGATTTTTGGTGTTAACGTTCACATTCGGGATGTTACAGAACGGATTGCCAAACTTGGATATGTAGCGATTGCACCTGCACTTTTTCAACGGACTGCTCCTGGTTTTGAAACCGGATACACACCCGAAGATATTGAAACGGGCAGAGGCTATGCCATGCAAACTCAAGCCTCAGAGTTATTGAGCGATATTCAATTAGCAATTGACTACCTCAAAAATCTGCCCCAAGTCAAAAAAGATAGCTTTGGCTGTATTGGTTTCTGTTTTGGCGGTCATGTCGCATATCTTGCAGCTACCTTACCAGATATTAAAGCTACGGCTTCCTTCTACGGTGCTGGAATTACCACTCGCACACCAGGAGGTGGCGCTCCCACTGTTACCCGCACCAGAGAAATTCCAGGCACTCTCTATGCCCTATTTGGTAAAGAAGATGCTAGCATTCCACCCGAACAAGTAAATGGAATTGAAGCAGAGTTAGAAAAATATAAAATTTCTCATCGTGTGTTTCGCTACGATGGAGCTGACCACGGATTTTTCTGTGACCTTCGTGGCAGTTATAATCCTAAAGCTGCTGCTGATGCTTGGGAGCAGGTAAAACAACTCTTTGGTCAACTGAACTGAAGCATACACAATCAAGTTTGTCATTAGTTATTAGTCATTAGTGAATAATAAAGGACAACTGACGAATGACAAATGACAAGTGACAAATGACAATCTAAACTCCAGTTGCACCATATCAAATAACAATTAATCTTCAAAAGTCATGAATTCCGAATCGAAACTTTCTCAAACAGCCAATTCGCCGTTTACAATGGACGATTTTGCCAAAGCACTAGAAAAACACGACTACCAGTTTCAAAAGGGACAGGTTGTACATGGCAAAGTGTTCCAACTTGACCATGATGGAGCTTATGTCGATATTGGTGGCAAGTCGTCAGCTTTTCTGCCGCGCGATGAGGCTTCTTTGAGAGCAGTTACCGATTTATCGGAAGTGCTGCCATTGCAAGAAGAAATGCAGTTTTTGATTATCCGAGATCAGGATGCAGAAGGTCAAGTCACCCTTTCTCGAAAGCAGTTGGAAATTCAGCACATCTGGGAACGACTGGCCGAAATGCAGGAAAATGCTCAGACTGTGCAAGTACGAGTTATGGGTGTCAATAAAGGTGGTGTCACCGTCGATATTCTTTCTTTGCGGGGATTTATTCCGCGATCGCACCTGGCAGAGCGTGATAATTTAGAAGCACTCAAAGGTCAAAATCTGACTGTGGGCTTTTTGGAAATTAATAAAAACACCAATAAACTCATCCTTTCACAGCGTTTAGCAACTCGTTCTAGCAACTTCAGCTTATTAGAACTAGGTCAACTGGTGGAAGGTAAAGTTACTGGTATCAAACCTTTTGGTGTGTTTGTCGATTTAAATGGTATGGGGGCTTTGCTTCATATCAAGCAGGTAAGCCAAAAATTCATCGACTCATTAGAAAAGGTATTTCAAGTTGGTCAGTCAATTAAAGCTGTAATTATTGACTTGGATGAGGGTAAAGGGCGGGTTGCTCTTTCTACCAGAGTTTTGGAAAACTTCCCTGGCGAAGTGCTAGAGAATATGGATGAGGTGATGGCTTCGGCTGAGGCGCGTGCTAATAGAGCTAATAACAAAGCATCTGAATAGTTTTGAGATGAGCTGCTTAGACAAAAAGATCGTAATTTACCACGGGGCGATCTCATGAATTTACGGGTGAATAACACCCAAAAGTTAATAACTCCTAAATTGGGTTAGTACTCCCCCTGCATCAACAAAGATGTGGGGGATAATTTTTTGAGTATTAAAATGAATAAGGTGTGATCTATTGGCTAATAGAGACCTAACCCCCAAGCCCTTCCCTGCGAGCGTTGGGGAGTAAGATTTAAAGCCTCTCTCCTTTTAAAAGAGAGGAATGGAAGTGAGATCAAAGTGTATTGCATACAAACGAGCGAACCCCTATATAAGCCCTGTAACTATTCAATTTAGGTATTTATATGTTTCTAATAACTGGAGCAACGGGAGGAATTGGTCGCAGAGTTGTGCGACTCCTACGCCAACGAGAACAGTCTGTAAGGGCATTTGTCCGCCTGACTTCGCGCTACAGCGAGTTAGAACACCGGGGTGCAGAAATTTTTATCGGTGACTTGCTAGAAGAAAAAGATATCCAGAAAGCTAGTCGGGGTGTCAAGTATATTATCAGCGCCCACGGTTCTGATAGTGATGCCCTATCTTTAGATTACCGTGCCAATATTGAACTAATAGACCAAGCGAAAGCTAATGATATAGAACATTTTGTCTTCATTTCCGTATTGGGAGCCGATCGCGGATATGAAGACGCTCCTGTGTTCAAAGCCAAACGAGCAGTAGAGCGATATTTGTCAGCTAGTGGCTTAAATTACACTATTTTACGCCCATCTGGATTAGCATCTAACTTGCTGCCACTAGTAGAACAATTTCGGGAAACGGGATTGTATCTACTAATTGGCGATCGCAAAAACCGTACCTCTATTGTCAGTACCGATGATTTGGCAAGGATAGTGGTGGATTCTGTGACAGTTGAAGGCGCTCGCAACCAGATTTTACCTTTAGGAGGGCCGGAGATTTTATTACGAGAAGATATTCCCCGGATTTTTGGTCGGATTTTCAACAAACAGCCAGTAATAATTAACTCACCACTATTTGCCGTTGATGGGTTACAGAGTGCATTGGGTTTAATTAATCCCCAAATCCAAAAAGCTTTGGGAACTTATCGCACATTGCTAGCAAATGAATTTTTCTGTACAAAAGATGAAATTGCCAATTTGGAGGCGATTTATAACTTTCAGTTGGAGACATTAGAAAGTTTTTTGCGGCGTTATCTAGCAGTTTAAATTAAATAAAAGTCATTAGTCATTAGTCATTTGTCATTAGTGAATAACAAAGGACAAATGACTAATGACAAAGGACAAAGGACAAAAGACAAAAATGAAATCTTCCTTAGCTGTAAATGCTGCTCAAGCACGTCAGACAAAAGAGCGATTCGCCCAACCAGAGGAACAACTTACTTATGAGTTGGGCAAGGCGGTACAGGAATTGCCACCCCTGTACACGAGATTATTAGCGGGAACGATGAGCGTCATCGTATTTGGAACGATCGCCTGGGCATACTTCTCGCAAATAGATGAAGTAGCAACAGCACCAGGGGAATTAATTGCTTCCACACAGGTAAGACCGGTGACATCCTTGGGTGGGGGGTCAATCGTTGCTGTTAAAGTGCGAGAAGGCGATCGTGTTGCTAAAGGTCAAGTTCTGATTCAAAAAGATCCAGACTTGCAAATAACCGATGTTTCCCGTCTAGCCAAATCTTCTAGATTAATTCAAGACGATTTGCAACGTTTGGATGCAGAACGCACCGGAGGCAAAACTACTGGGACGAAAGTGCAAGATGAACTTTTAAGTTCTCGCCTGCAAGACTTCCAAGCGCGGCAAGCAGGGGCGGAAGCAGAAGCAAATCGCCAACTAGCACTCATAGATCAAGCCAAAGTCCGTTTGACTCGGTTGCAAGACAACTTAGTTAATGCTAAAAGCAGCGTTGCTAATGCCAAAACCAACCTTGCCAACGCAGATAGCATCCGAATTAAAATTGAAAGTAATTTGGCACTTGCCGAAGAAAGGGAAAAAAGCCTACGCAGCTTAATGACTCCTGGTGCTGTACCTCGTGTCGATTACTTGGATGCCCAAGAAAAATTAACTCGTGCAAAGACAGAAATCACTAGATCGCAAGATGAAGTGACTAACGCCCAGAATAAAATTACAGAGGCTCAAGATAAAGTCACATCATTAGAAAAAGATATTGCTGCCCAAGTCCAAGAAATTCGCCAAGCACAACAAGCTTACAATGCTGCACGCAGCCAGGCCCAGCGTGTAGCATCAGAACGCCAAAGTGAAATTTTGACCCAGTTCAACAAGCGTAAAGAAGAACTGACAACTGTTCAAGGTCAATTAGAACAGGCGAGAAAGCAGCAAGCTTTAGAAACGATTGAGGCTCCTGTTGCCGGTACAATTTACAGAGTTAAAGCCACCAAGGGGCCAGTGCAATCAGGTGAAGAATTGCTATCAATTTTGCCGGAAGGGGAAGAAATGCTCCTAGAGGTGAAAGTTCTCAACCGCGATATTGGGTTTATTCGTCAAGGAATGAAGGCAAAAGTGAAAATGGCGACTTTCCCCTTCCAGGAATTTGGCACTGTGAATGGGGAAGTTATGCAAGTCAGTCCGAATGCAATTGTTGATAAAGAATTAGGCTTAGTTTTTCCCACCAGAATTAAGTTAAGTAAACACTCAGTTAACGTGCGGGGTCAAGAAGTAGAATTTACACCAGGTATGTCTGCTTCAGGTGAAATTGTTACTCGTAAAAAGTCAATTTTGACATTCATCACTGAACCTGTGACGCGGCGGTTCAATGAGGCATTTTCCGTCAGGTAGGTTTGTAGCCTCTGCTGTTTTATCTAACAGAATTCAGGAGTCAGTTGTCAGGATTCAGTTGGGTAAACTGAGCAGAAATTGCGGATAGCGTAGCGTAAAGCCTTCTCTACGATAGGCTTGTCTGCGACACGCACTCGCGAACGCTGAGAGCGAGTCCGCGTACTGTTACAGAGAAGCAAGCTACGCGTAGCGTCTCGTGGAGAGCGTCTGAATAATCGGCATTTTTGCATCCTCACAAAACAAGAAAATTTGGTGGTCAACTTTCATAGTGGCGGGTCTAAATTCCCCACTTTCTTATTCTGACTCCTGAATTCTGACTCCTGAATTCTTCTTCAATTACTTTTCATATTTAATTTTATTACTTCATCAAAAAAGTCATTTCAACCTGCAATTATTAATCTTATTTGATATGGCGGTTCCCATTTAGATGGAGTACAACATTACATAACGAGGTGTAGGGGTACGGTACTGCCGTGCCCCTACGGGTATATCTCACATAAACGAGAACCGCTATAATTAGCGGCAATAAAGGTGTGCTTAATGGCTAGATCAGCATTAATGGTATCTTTGCAACGCGCTTATAAAATTGCGAGGACATCACTCAAAACTGGCATTTCCACTGATGAGATAGTTGATATTTTAAAACAAAGAACCACTCGTCGCCGCTTACTTTATGGTGGTTTGGGATTAGCTAGCGCATTAGCTACAGCTACTTGGCATAATGGACGTGATTCTACGGCTTTTGCCACAATTCCCAAGGTGCTGGTAGTGGGTGCGGGAATTGCTGGCTTGAGTGCTGCCTACCGCTTACGTCAAGCTGGAGTTCCTGTAGACATCATTGAGGCGAGGAGCCGCGTTGGTGGTCGGATACGTAGTTTAGCTAACGCAGCAGGTACTGGCGTGACTGTGGAACTTGGTGGAGAATTTATTGATACAGATCATACGAAATTGCGATCGCTAGCTCTTGAGCTTGGTTTAACGATAGTCGATCTACTCGCTACTGATAAAGGATTAGTGCCAGAAACATGGTACTTTCAAGGACGCAAAATTCCTGAACTAGAAATTATCAATTACTTCATTCCTTTAGCACAGAAAATTGACGATGATTTAGTTGTCATTGGGGATGGAGATGTAACTTATCGCTCTTACAATCAGGCAACTTTCGTTTTAGATAATACCTCTATTGCAGAGTATTTAGAGCAAGCAAAAATTAATCCCATTCTGCAAGAAATGCTGTATGTTGCCTATACTACCGAATATGGACGAGAAGCAGCAGAACAATCGTGTTTGAATCTATTGTTTTTGATTGGTACTAATACTGATACATTCTCAGTCTACGGTGAAAGCGATGAACGTTACACCATTCGTGGTGGTAACGACCAAGTACCCCGTCTGCTAGCGGATTACTTAGCAAATGCTATACAAACTGAAACAGAATTAGAGGCTATTTGTATCCGTCCCGATGGCCGGTATCGAGTTAGTTTACGGTCTGGGTATAGAACCTTTGATCGTACCTATGAAAGAATTTTGTTGACATTGCCCTTTAGCACTTTGCGTTTAGTGAAGTTGAAAGTCAATTTACCAGCAATCAAACAGAAAGCGATCACAGAATTAGGATATGGTACAAATGCCAAATTAATTACAGCCTATCAACAAAAATTGTGGCGTACTGAATATAACTCAACAGCAGCAACATTTACTGATACAGGCTTTCAAAACACCTGGGAACCCAGTCGCTACCAAAAAGGCCCCAAAGGTTTGATTACTAATTTTACTGGTGGTGAACATGGTTTATCTTTAGGCAAAGGTTCAGCAGAATCTCAAGCCGAAATACTATTACCACAATTAGACCGAATTTTCCCCGGAATTAAAAACTTACGTCAAGGTCAAGCCATTCGCGCCTATTGGCCTGGAGAACAGTACACAAGAGCCTCCTATGCTTGCTATTTAGTCGGACAATGGACAGGGATAAGTGGAGCTGAACAAGAACGTGTAGGTAATCTATTTTTTGCTGGTGAACACTGTTCTTTGTCCTACCAAGGATATATGGAAGGGGGTTGTAGAACCGGTGAAGTTGCAGCTAAGAGAATCCTCAAAGATTTAGGTTGGCGAAATATCCCTGCTGAACAGAAAAAACCAATTACTACCAATCGATTAAATCGCTATCATCTCAGGATTCCAAGGAACGAACGTTTTTCTGACGACTACACCCAAGAGTAAAGGTAATTGCCTAGCAGCTTGTCGTTAGACATCGCCTGACCTATGAAAGAACCGACATCATAACTATTAAAACTAGAAACAGTGTCTGGTGTTAGATATTGTGCTGTTTTTGTAATCGTCTGACCGATTAGAGAACCAAAATTGAAACTATTAAAACTAGAAAATGTCTGTGATGTGAGATAATTTTCGGCTTGTGCGTTTATAGGTAACAAGTTGTTAGCAATCACCTGCCTTGCCAGAGAACTAACATTGGAAATATTAAAACTAGAGAAACTAGAGATTGTATGTGAACTATTTTCTGCTGTATCTGCTTTGGCGTAGGCCGTCGTAGACATCGCCTGACTCGCCACAGAACTGACATTAGAAATATTTGAACTATTTGTATTTTGTGTACTATTTTCTGCGGTTTCTGTAACAATCTGACGGACTTGGGCATCAGACAAGTTGGGGTTAGCACTAAGCATCAGGGCAACTATACCAGCAACGTGGGGAGCAGCCATAGAAGTGCCGCTATAAGTGGCATATTGATTATTCGGAACTGAGGAGTAGACTTTGACTCCTGGGGCTGTGACGTAAGCAATTTCATTCGTTCCAGAGCGGTTAGAGAAGTCGGCCAGATTATTATTTTTATCCACTGCCCCAACCGCAATTCCCGACTTGGATGCATAGCGGGCGGGATACTCTGGTGATGAATCACCATTATTACCTGCTGCCATGACGACAATCACTCCTTTGCTGCTGGCGTAGTCAATGGCTGACTCTAAAGTACGATTGGAAGATGTGCCTCCTAAACTAAGGTTAATCACATTAGCTCCATTATCCACAGCGTAGCGAATACCTTTAGATATGGAATTATAAGAACCAGAGCCAGATTCATTTAAAGCTTTGACGGGCATAATTTTGGCATCATAAGCAATACCAGTGACACCGTAGTTATTATTTTCTCCTGCGATCGTGCCAGAAACATGAGTGCCATGACCGTTGTTATCTAGGGTGTTGTTGTTTTTATCAGAGAAATTCCAGCCGTAATTATCATCAATATAGCCATTGCCGTCATCATCTATACCGTTACCTGCAATTTCCTTGCTATTTGTCCAGATATTATTTTTTAAATCCTCATGGTTATAGTCAACCCCAGTATCTACAACAGCAACAACAACGCCTTTACCTGTGTATCCATGTGCCCAGACTTCCGGTGCTTTCACAAGGTCTGCTCCCCAATTATTACCACCAAGATCAGGAACATCAGCAAAGGTATTCTGACCAATAGCTCTAGCCACTGCTGCTGCTCCATTAATCAAGCCATAGCCATTGGTGGAGTTATAACTTTGAGTGCTAAAAGCATTAGAGTCATCATTATTTAGCAACTGCACATCAGCATCGCCTGAGTTATAGCTACTACTTCTGCTGAAGTTGAGGCTGTAGTCATCTTTCGTATTAAAGCTATCTAATGAGGAGATTGAAGTGACATTTAGCTGTTTATTTGACAACATATTGTTATTAACATCATCAACGAGCATAAGTTTTTTTTCTCAAAGATAGCAATTGTTTTTTGACAGTTTGAAGCTTTAAAATCTTTACAACAAGATTTCAATATGTGAATAAGCCTCATTGTCAATAATTACTATGAAATTTCATAAGAAAATGCTAATTTTATTACCAAAAAACCTTCTAGGAAGTGTGGTCTTTCTTAAGAGTAAATTGCTGAAGTAAATCTTAAATCTTTGAAGTGTATTAATGGAGACTAACGCAATGAGAAGAAAACGTTATGGCTGTTATTACTCTTAAAACTACTGCGATCGCTGCCGATAAAAGTATTTACACCACTCAGACTGGAGCGAGGGTAATCATTAAAATCATCAAAATTAAAATTGCGAATGGAGTTATGCTCCATTCGCCAAAAACTATACTTAAGCGGCTTTTCAGACGTTTATTTTTTATGTAACTACAAGCTTTGAGTTAGTTAAATATTTGCTTGCTGCCGTTGATATAGTGACCAATACAAACCCTTTTGTTGCAACAATTGTGAGTGAGTACCACGTTCGGCAATCACGCCTTGCTCCAATACCAAAATCAAATCAGCACGTTTGAGAGGGGCAAAGCGGTGAGCAATTAAAAACACGGTACGATTAGCAGAAATTTTTTGCAGGTTTTGCAGTACTTGTTGTTCAGTTTCACTATCCAAAGCACTGGTAGCTTCATCCAAAACTAAAATCGGCGCTTGAGAAAGAAATAGCCTTGCAAGGGCAATACGCTGCCTCTGTCCGCCAGATAAAGCTGTACCGCGTTCGCCAACATTGGTTTCGTAACCGTAGGGTAATTGACTGATGAAATCGTGGGCTACTGCTAGTCTTGCCGCCTCTACTACTTGCTCTGCGGTAATATCAGGACTACCGAGAGTGATATTTTCCAAAATGGAACCGTTGAATAAAAAGTCTTCTTGGAGAACTACACTAACTTGTTGCCGCAGTGATGCTAAATCGGCACTTTTTATATCAAAACCATCAATAAGAATGCGTCCTGATTCAATTTGATAGAGCCGTTGCAATAGCTTAGACAGAGTACTTTTACCAGAACCGCTACGTCCGACAATGCCAACAAATTGCCCTGGTTCGGCATTGAAAGATATTCCCCGCAGAATTGCTTCAAAGTTCGGCCGGTAGCGGAAAAATACTTGCTCGAAGGTGACTTGTCCTTTCAGGGGTGGTAAAACTAGACCAGTTCCCAGTTCAGCTTCTGGGGAGACGTTGAGAATATCACCAATGCGATCTACAGAAAGTAGCACTTGTTGGAGAGTTTGCCACAACTGTACTAAGCGCAAAAGTGGGCCTGTGACTCTGCCAGAAAGCATTTGAAAGGCAACAAGCTGTCCAACTGTGAGTTTTTGTTCGATGACTAACTTAGCGCCAAACCAGAGAATCAGCAGCGTGGAAAAATTGGTGAGGAAGTCACCAATATTGCTGCTGATATTGGAGGTAGTAGAAGCTTTAAAACCTGTGCGAATGAAGCGAGCAAATAAGCCTTCCCAGCGATCGCGGGCTACTGGTTCTGCTGCATGGGCTTTAACAGAGTGAATTCCGGTGATTGTCTCTACTAGAAACGATTGACTATCAGCACTCCGGTTAAAAGTCTCGTTGAGCCAGTTACGCAGAATTGGTGTTGCAACTATCGTTAAAGTCGCAAATAGCGGCAGTACTGCTAAAGCTACAAAGGTGAGTGGGATATTATAGTAAAACATCAATGCTAGGTACACCACAGCAAAGATGCTATCCAGAATCACAGTTAATGCTGTACCTGTGAGAAACTGACGTATTTGTTCGAGTTCCTGGACTCGTGCTACTGTGTCTCCAACGCGCCGCGACTCAAAATAAGCTAATGGCAGACGCATCAGATGGCGAAATAGCTGTGCTGATAAACTTAAATCCAGACGACGAGCTGTATGGGTAAAAATGAATAGGCGCAGAATGCCAAGTATGGACTCAAATATAGCTACGAACAAAAGTGCGATCGCCATTACATCGAGAGTCGGCAAACTCTCCTGCACCATCACTTTATCAATAACGACTTGCGTAATTAGTGGTGTTGTTAACCCCAAAAGCTGCAAGGTAAAAGATGCTAACAATACTTCTGTTAGCAATCCCTTATACTTCCAAACTGCTGGGGTAAACCAACTGAGGTTAAATTTTTCTTGCTGGGATATGAGTTCTACTTGCCACAATCGCCCATCCCAAGATGCTTCAACTATCGACTGCGGTAAGCTTTCACAAATGCGATCGGGATTTAGAGGGTTAGCGATAATCAGGCGATCGCCTTTAACTCCATAAGCCACCACCCAGGATGGACTCTGGGGTGAATCAGAATTCCACAGCAGTAAAGCTGGAAATGACAACTGTCGCAACTCACTCCAACTCACTTGTAACCGCCGCAACACTAACCCTAACTTTTCTCCTGCTTCCACAACCTGTTTTGGGCGTTGTCCTCTGAGTTGGCGCTGCACCCATTCCAGTTGCACAGAATTTTCTAACTGTTGCGCCACCATTGTTAAACAGGCAGCAGCAGTGTTCCAGCTTGCAACAAAGGGATAATTTGAGATGATCTGATTGGCGGCTGGGAGTCCTCTTTGGGGTTGAAGGCTGTGGGGGCTAGAAGTTCCCTCTGAGGATGGCGCTAATGAAGGAGTGGAAGAGAAGGAAAATGTGTCTCTCTCTCTCTTCATGTCCACTGGTAACACTTGCCAGAATTCCTGAATTTGTGGGTTAGAAAATTCTGCCCATAACGCTGTATGCCAACACACTACTACTACTTCTTTACTAGCAGCTACAGCTTTAAAATTTCCAAATAGCTTTTGGAAGTCACCAAACCAATCCCCCACATCTAGGGCGGCTATTGGTTTACCAACCCCCTCTTCTCGTAAGCGGACTTTTCCAGCCACAATTAAGAATTGGTAACCGCCAACATCGTTTGACCAGATTTTCTCTCCAAGACGATACTGACGAGTTTGGGACTCCTTTTCCAATCGGGATTGTTGTTCGGGAGTCAGCCAACATAACGGTGGCTGATTCCAAGGCAAAGAAGCTAGCACTTTTAATCGTAAAGATTCATTATTCAGAATATTTAACTCACTTGTAATTTGACTGTCAGTTTTTGAATTTTCTCTGCTAGCCATTTCTCAAATAACTCATTTTGTAGTGCTTGCTTTAGTTGAGTATCTTCTAAAGACGCTGGCAGAAATTGTTCTACTCGAAACAAACCATAAGGTCCTTCTCCTTGGGGAGAGTCTTTGCCAACGATTTCTATTGGTCCGATCAATTGTCCAGGACTGGCCACATCAATAGCTGCCCGTAATATATCCGGCATACTTCCTCGGCTGACTATTCCCATCATGCCGTTCACAATTCGGTCATCTGAAAGGGAATACTCTTTAGCTAGTTGCTCAAAACTACCTCCTTCTTCAATTTGGGTTTGTAGTTCGTCTGCTAATTCTCGATTATCAACAACGATGCGAGAAAGTACCACCCTATCCAAAAAAATTTTGCGTTCAATAAAATATTCTTGGACTTTTGCTTGGGTCACTACAGTTTTTAGCTTTTCTAACTTGTAACCAAAAGCCACCGATGTGTGAAAGGTAGCGTAATCTGTGTTGTTGGTCTTTAACCATTCTTGAAAACTTTGGGGGTCAATCAGTTGGTTTTTCAGTCTAAAGTCAATAATTGCCTGTTCAGTTATTGCTGTACCAATCTCAATATCGTCTCGTGTTCGGATTTCTTCCTCAATTACATACTGACGGAGAATATCCCCAATGAACTGTCCCAATTTTCCAGAGGCTTGTAGGTACTTTACTGCTTCCTCAATAGAAATTATTCTGTCATTGATTGTCAAAAATGATAAAGATTCCATGAATTAACTATGTAAAAATGGTTAAGCACTTATAAGACTTTTAAATTAAATCATATAAAAAGTATTTGGTCATTGATGATTAAATATAATGAAGATTTTATGAACTAATTACATCTAAATGGTCAAAAAATTATATAACTAGTAAATAAAATAATTTCCCATAATTACTTTTACGGTCTAGTGGGAACAAGAACAGGATTTAAAATATCAGTTATAAAGCAAAACCAGTTGTATAACCAAGTCTTTATAAATTCAGAGAAGTAATAAGGTAGGTAAATAGGCGAAAATAAAGCAAAACATATTAAGAATTGTTTCTTGCCATTTGTTAAATTCAAACCACCGTGTTGCTTTTGTTACCAGATTCATAGCAACTGAGGTGGGAAACCCTTGCCATACGGCATCTTAACAAGTAATCCTTTATTCTCACCTGTCTACTTAATTATACTTGTCCATATCCAGGCAAGTAGCACAGCCGCGATCGCACCGATTAATGTATTAACAATGTTTACGACCTCATTAGTCAGCCAAGTATACTTGGATTGCAATGTTGCCCCAATCAGACTTTCTAAGTTAGTGGCAATAAATGCTGCGAGTACACACCAAGCTACTCCTAATAAATCAATTAAACCAACTCCCCAACCAACAAATGCGATCGCTACAGAAGCCACAATCCCAGCTAAAGTCCCTTCCAAGCTTACCGCTCCTTCTGTACCGCGAGGCACTGGTTGGAGTGTAGTAATTAGAAAGGTGCTTTTACCATAGGCTTTACCGACTTCACTAGCAGTAGTGTCAGCCAGCTTGGTACTGAAACTCGCTACATAGGCTAACAATAATAGAGACTGGGGATTGGGGACTAAAGATTGGGAACTAGGTACAATAAATCCCGAATTTATTATCCCTACTCCCAAAGCACACAGCGCCCCAGTCAAAGCCGAACCCCAAACATTTTCTGGGCCTCTTGCCCCAGAACGCTTTTCGGCAATTCCTTCAGCCTCCTTCTGCGCCATTCCGATGCGGGTAACCCCAGAACCAACGAGAAAATAGAACATTACTACTGCATATCCTTGCCAGCCCAGAGTTACCCAAATTAGGATGGCCAAAAACCAGGCGTGGAATAATCCAGCAGGGGTAAGCAGCTTTTTCGGAGCAATCCAAGCTAAACCCAATAGAATTGTGTTTAATCCTACCGCCACCAACCAGGGATTAACAGAATCAATTAAGGATGACATCAGCAATTAATCAATGAGTAATTTTGTCTGAATATCAACAGAATAACTAATTTGTTACCCCTAGTGCTTAATTTATGACACCTCCCCAGCTAAAGTAATATATTTGTATTATCAACTAAATTTCATAGACATCACCCTAAAAGCTGAGTGTAAAACAACAAACAAACAATGTCCTGGATATACACTGCAATATTGACTAAAGAAGGTGGATTAAACAAAATGCAAAACTTCTGTTTAGTTGAGTGGACTCTTCGAGTGCGTAACATACTCAAAGCAATTTCTAGACTGAAGTGGTACTCAGTCCCCAATCTTATTCATAAGGATAAAGGATATAAGTTAATGTCAATTAAAACTGTGTTCAAGTTGACCACAATCAAGATTTAACAGCATAAATTATAAATAGCATCAACTACTAGTCTTTTCCACACAACGTATGAGCCAAACTTTATTCCATCTTGCTTTCCCTGTAACCGACATTGGCCAAACAAAAGCATATTACGTGGATGGCTTGGGCTGCATTCCTGGTCGTGAAAACCATCATGCCCTGATTCTTAATCTCTACGGTCATCAATTAGTGGCTCACGTCACCAAAGAACCCTTGACACCGCAACACACTATATATCCTAGACACTTTGGGCTAATTTTTACCCAAGAACGTGACTGGCAAGACTTACTAAAAAAGGCACAACAAAAACAGCTACTTTTTCGTGAGGAAACCAAAAACCGCTTTGTTGGCTCTCCTCTTGAACATCGCACTTTCTTTTTAGAAGATCCTTTTTATAACCTCATGGAGTTCAAGTATTATCGTTACCCAGAGGCGATTTTTGGGAGTTACGAACATACGCAAATTGGGGATAGGACTTGAGAAATTCGTAATGACGCTCGTTCCGACGCTCGTTCCTCGCTAACGCTGTGCTATGGCTAACGCTGTGCGATCGCTAACGTAATTTAAAGATGAATAAATCCAGTGTGGCAAGCATTCTAACTACTGACTGGATGCTTTTTTAAGTAAGGGCAGCTTAATCTCCTCTGCTAAAGCTGCTTTAACTACCGCTAAACTCCTGGGGTCTGTCAACATCCAAGGATGTAGAGCAACTGGTACTATGACTTCGCTTCCTACAGACATTTGTGAACTATTCGCTGGGACAATCATCAAATCATAAGGTGTCCAGATAGATGTAAAGTTTAACTGTTTTAACATCTCAGCATCAGAATTTAAATCCTTAAGAAAAATGCTGTCAGGGCGCATTTGCACGCAACCAGGACGCCCGGAACCATAAGCAACCACAGTCCCATTATGGGGCGAAGAAATTGTGATAAACCTCTGCACGCGGTTAATTCCTCCCAATCGCTGGACATAGTAACGGCTGACAATTCCTCCCATGCTGAAGCCTACTAAATCCAGACATTGTTCTGGTGCAAAGGTGGCTGTAACATAATCTGCTACTTGTTTTGCCAACTTATCAAGACCTACATTACCATTATTAGGTACGAGATCGAGAGAATATACAGACCAACCCTGTAGTCTTAACTGAGCCGCCATTTTATGGAAAACTGCCTCTGTGTCGTCAATTCCGTGTATTAACAAAACGGGATTGCGTTGTTGATTTTCAATGTTCATTTACAAAATCTGGCTGAATTAACAGGTATATTTCACTTTTGTAGGTACATACTGCTCTACAAACTGAAGTTGTTGCTTTTCGGAGTCTTTAAAAGACATTTTTACAAAACTGAAATGCTCCCAAAAAGAGTTCGTATAAAATTTAACTTATAGCCAGCGCCATTTGCCAACAGGCTATGACACTGCCCCCACTGGTTGAAAGTAAACCGCTTGCTTTTCTCCAATCAGTAATTTCAAACAAATAAATGTTAATTTTTGTAAAGCCTGCTTTCAGAATCTTGCTCTTAGTTACAGTAAAATTTAATAATTAGTTCTTGGTGTATACAGGTCGCAAGTGCTTGCAAAAGAACATTTGCCCTATAGTTTTACTACAATGTTGATTAAACACAAACCTATAAGGGTTGTCACCACAATGGGGTGACGCAAAGTAAAAAATGTAACATTTTGTCGTAATTTTTAACAATTACGGTCGAGTTTCAAATATAAAAGGTAAAAGGCAGGAGTAATTGTAATGGATTTTATCAAAAAGTTAATTTCAGGTATTTTGGATTTTGTTACCGGACTGTTACGAGGAAAGAAGAAAAGCAATGGCTACTTCTTGGAATTGGACGAAGCCAAAGATGCTGCTAAAGATGCTGCTCAAGAAGTAGCATCGAACGTAAAGAAAGTAGCAGAGACAGTTGCATCGAATGTTAAGAAAATAACGGCAACAGAAGCACCAGAAGCACCAGAAGCGCCAGAAGCATCCAAGCCAGTTTCATTGAACGGAACAAAAACTGCCGCAGCTAAGGGTAAGGAAAAATCAGCAGCTAAAGGTAAGGAAAAATCAGCTAAAAATCCCAAACCAGCTGATGTTACGCTAGTGCAGACTGCTGAGGGTCTTAAAGTTGAACCTGGCAAAAATGCAAAAGCCGCAGCAGCCAAAGTCCTCAAAGAGGAGCCAAAAGAAACTACTTTTGCGCCTAAATATCTTGCTCCTTCGGCTACTAGTTCTAATGGTCGTCGGCGTCCCGGGGCAAATATGAGCGCTTACCTAGACATGGCACGTCAGGTTAAAACCCCTGGTTAAATCACAGAGACGCGAAATTTCGCGTCTCTATACTACTGATGAGTTAAGTGTGAATACGCAATATTAAGACAAGTTTACCAGTTGTAGATGGGGGAACTCTCCAAAGTAGGAGCGATCGCTTAATTTTCTCCACTACAACTGCATCTTTTTGGGTTGAGGCTTCCTCGTCTAACATTACCCCTGCTACCCGACTTTTGTTGACAGTGAACTCAAAGACGATTTCACCACTGAAGCCTGAAGGAAAGTTTAATTGTTGAAGGTGTTGGGTTAAGTCAGCAATTTCTGCTTCATCCAAGCCAGTTGCGCTGATAACTTCTAACTGGTGAGAGATGGGCGCTGCTAATTTTGGCGATCGCGGGGTTGATTATTTTTTGCTTTGACGGCCGCCTTTGCAGGAGAAAATCTGGAGCTTCTGCTGGAGTTCGTTCTACTAGATATGTTATTTGCTTTAGAACAGCACCATCTGGAGGGCTGCCAAATACTCCTTCGTAACTAACTCCTTCAGGCATTTTCACTGGCACTTGCATAGATACATATTCGCTTCCTGGTTCAACTCGCACGTCATCGCTGACAGCAACAAAAGCAGTGTATTGAGAAAGCAGTTGATAAGTTAAGTTCTAGAAGTCCAGCAGTGCGTCCTTCTTGTTTTGCCTTTTCGTAGATGGCTACAGCTTCTTCATGTTTTTTAATATTACCGATGTTGCGAGGTAGGTAATAAGTAACTTAATTACGAATTAAGAATTATTTAACAAACACCAGTCCACTATATAAATGAAAAGCGGAGTCCCAATTAGTCTGTTCCCTACGCAACAAATTAATGTGAGACTTAATATGACCCAGCATTTCTGTTTGATCTAATGTTGTATTTGCAAAGGATGTGAAATCTAACCAAATTTTGACTTGAGGTAGTTGCTGGTCGATCCAACTTGATAAACTATTCCAATTAATTCTGATTGTATTTTGGCTAGCTTGAGGAATAATCTCTAAACCTTGTTGAAATTCATAGCCGTTATCATAAAGTCGAAGAATGCAACGTCTACCAGGTAGGGAGCAACGCGATTTGGTGAGGTAGGATCAAAAACCAGCGATCGCTAACAAC
>NZ_CAXTNE010000169.1:10236-17522 GCF_964245445.1 uncultured Nostoc sp. | reverse complement strand
TACTGACAGCATACCGTTACGTGAGCTTTCTTACTTTTCAGACATCCTCTAAGAGTTTTCTTTATTATTTCTTGAGTACGTCCACTTAAAATAGCAATCAATTTGGATGTATCTAAATCTATTAGTCGGTGTTGGTAATAGTCCTCCCTGACTAACTTGCTCCATACTGCTTAAAAATAAAATTTAGCTTGCAATCCTCAATTAAGTATAGGTGTCAGGGTGATCGACTTATGCACAAGCGAGGATATCAACAAATTTTGAGCTAGGTGAGCGCTGAGTATAGTTTGAGCGCCTCCTTAAAATTGCGAATGCTGCGTTGTAAGCTCGATACTTCTACATAATTTTTCCCGCTAATCAAGACTTCACCTTGCCTTGCGCCTATCCAGAGCCCTCCCAGCGGCTCCAGAGCCGTGAATAAACTCATGTCACTGCTACCAATTAAGAATCAGAAGGCAAAGCTAAAAAACTTCTGATTCTCCACAAGCGTGAATAAACCAAAGTCACTGCTACCAATTAAGAATCAGGAAGGTTAGCCAAGCTTCCAAACCTCTGATTCCTTACAGTGAATAAAATCATATCACTGTAACAATTAAGAATACGATATCAAAATTCAAAATTAAGAATCTTTTTTTGAACGAGCAAATGCGTGATAGCGCAGCGTGACACTAAGTGCCATATTTTGAATTCTCCTGAAAGGGGTGACTCCTGAATTCTTGGGAGCATCCGCTTTTTTACCACTATCCAAAAATCAAATAGGAGTCCTATAGAAAGCCACGTTTGCGATGGTGCAAGCGCTCACCGTAGGTGATCAAAAATTCTGTTGATTAGCCCCATTTCAGCCTAAATTTAAGTATTATTGCTTATTGATAACAGGTCTGGGATGCCGTGATTCCGTGTTTTCATAATCCGCTCAAAAATAGGACTTTATTAGAAGGCGTGACATTATGGTTAGTAATTCTCCAGAAGTTGGGATTCGCAATTTATACGCTTTGCTCGTGGGTATCGATAATTATCCCCAGCCAATTAAGTCCCTCAAAGGTTGTGTAAACGACATTACAGCAATAGAAACCTATCTCAAAAACCAGATTGCTGGAGAATGGAAACTGAGAGAACCCAGAATCCTCACGAATGAACAGGCTACTCGTCAGGCAATTATTGATGGTTTTCAAAATTATCTTTGTCAAGCTGGTAGCAATGATATCGCTCTATTCTACTATTCAGGACATGGGGGTCAAGAAAAAGCTCCCGAAGAGTTCTGGCATTTAGAACCAGACCGTTTAGATGAAACTTTAGTTTGCTACGATAGCCGTACTGAAGGGAATCACGATTTAGCCGATAAAGAACTCAGGTATTTGCTGGTTCAAGTAGCAAAGAAAAATCCCCGTGTCATTGTGATTCTCGATTCCTGTCACTCAGGTTCGGGAACTCGAAATATCCCTCAAGGAGTACGTCTAGCCCCAGAAGATACGAGAGATCGCGCTTTGTCTAGCTTTATTTTTGCCGAGGACGCAACTTTTAAAAATCTTCTACTAACTTCATCAGAAGCTAATAAGAAAAAGACAGGGTTAGATTTGCCTAAGGGAAGACATATTCTGTTGGCAGCTTGTCGAGATGAGCAATATGCGAAGGAATATCAAGAAGATGATGGTAAAACCAGAGGGGCTTTTTCTTACTTTTTCCTAAAAAGCTTAGAGCAAACTAATGGCAGCTTATCTTACCTGGATTTAGCTAGAAATATAGAAGCTTTAGTTAAGGGAAAATTTCAAGATCAAGTGCCTCAACTTGAAGCAACTAACCCAGAAGACTTAAAAGAATCGTTTTTAAAAGACGCGATTCCGGAACGTCCTTTTTACTTCACCTTAAGCTACAGCACACGTCCTAACGAGCAGGGTTGGGACACCAAAAATGCACCTCTAACTTTACTGGTTAACCAAGCCTTAGAGTCAGGGGAATATCTCTTACCTGTAAGCTATGACGGAGAGTTTTTCCTGCCTCTCGGTGCTGGAGTCAACAAAGGAAAGCAAATAGAAATCAAGCTTGAACGCCTACCTCAACCGACTACAAGTAGCCGGAGCTTGGGTGGTTCGATCAAAATTTTCTTTAAAAAGCTCCGCACCTCAAAGCTAGGAAATTCTTATGAGTATCCTATTTTAGCTGCTGCTAAGGTGAGGGAACAAGACAATAAGATAGAGGTTATTTACAACAAAGATTCAAAAGAAGTAAAAAACCTAGTTGCTTCCGCTCAGAAAATTGTCCTCTATATTCACGGTATTATCGGCGATACCGCAAGTATAGTTGGTAGCGTTCAACAGGCAAAATTAGAGGTGAATGGTCAACTACATCCGCTACAGGAACTTTATGACCTAGTTTTAACTTTCGATTACGAAAATATTAGCACCACCATTGAAGACAATGGGCGATCGCTCAAACAACGGTTGTCAGCTGTAGGTTTAGGAGCAAATCACAGCAAAGAATTGCATATAGTCGCCCACTCAATGGGGGGATTAGTTTCTCGCTGGTTTATCGAACAAGAAAGCGGAAATCAAATCGTTCAACATTTAGTAATGTTGGGAACTCCCAATGCTGGTTCTCCTTGGCCAGCAGTTCAGGATATGGCTTTTGCCCTTTTAGGGTGGGGTCTTAATCAAATTCCTGAGATGGTTTGGCCTGCCAAAGTCGTGGCTGATTTAGCGGCTAAGTCACTAAAGTTTATAGAAGCGAATGATAATGCTCTCGACCAAATGCAACCTGACTCAGAATTTTTCCAGGCGATCGCTAATAACCCAGACCCCCAGATTCCTTACACCATTATTGCTGGAGACAGGTCGCTGCCAACATTACAGTCTCCAGATCGCTTCCGGCGATTAATGGCTAAACTCTTTACTCCAGCCGTTAATAAGGTGGTAGATGGTTTGGTGTTTGGGGGAGAACGTAACGATATTGCGGTTTACCTAGCCAGCATTAAAAGTGTGAGTGGCGATCGCACACCGAGTCCAAAAGTTCTACCAAATGTTGCTTGCGATCATCTGACCTATTTCAGTACAGAAGCGGGTTTAAAGGCATTAGCAGATGCTCTCCATCCATAGTTACAATTGCCCTTCTGATTCCTAAAACCGCATAAAAAGGGCATTAACCATCAGGAAAAATGAAAATTACGTAACCTTATCCATCAAAAAAGGGTGTCTATTGTGGCAAAGATTAACCGAAGTTTAGCGATCGTCATTGGTATTGACAAATACGAGCAGATTCCAAAACTCAAGAATGCTGTCTTTGACGCTAACGAACTAGCTAATGTTCTTAAGAATAACTATGGCTACGAGGTCTTACTTTTAGTAGATCAAAGAGCAACTAAAGCAGAACTTGATCGACTCGTAACTAATCTTAAAAATCAGACTATCCAGTTTGATCGTCAGCTGCTCCAAGTTGAACAAAGCGATCGCCTATTGTTTTACTTTGCTGGTCACGGACTTGCTAAGGAAGCACAAGATAACGAAGATGGTAAACCATCTGGTTATTTCATGCCTCAAGATGCAGAGGATGGTAATCGAAATACCTGGCTGTCTATGCAGGAACTATACAAAGTTTTCACTGAATTAAACTGTCATCATCTATTAATGATTCTAGACTGCTGCTTTGCTGGCAGAATTTATTGGGCTGGAAACGGAAGAAATGCAGCACGCTCCCGCGAATTGTATCAACAAAGTTATGAGCGTTTTATTAAATATCAAACTCAGCAAATCATCACCTCCGCCGCCCATAACGAAGAAGCACAAGATTTATCTCGTTTTGGACAACGTGGAGAGAAAAATGGACATTCGCCCTTCGCCCATTTTCTGTTAAAAGTTCTCCAAGGTAACTCCGATGGAGGTAATGATAAATTCATTGAGGCAATTGTTGATGACAAGGTAATTACTGTCCATGAACTCTTTGCCTATCTACAAAATCAACTGGCAATAGTTGCCCAAGGACAAACGCCTGCTCTTTCTCAGCCTCGAATGTACGACAAACAAACAGGTGAATATGTTTTCTTCAAGGGAGAATACCTCTTTCCTCTTCACAATTTTAATCCTCAAGACTTAATACGCCTGAAGCTAAATGAAAAGGATAATCCCTATCAAGGTTTAGCCTCATTTGAAGAAAAGGATAGTCAATTATTTTTTGGCAGAAAAAGGCTGATTGAAGATCCCAAAGAAGGTTTACTTTCAAAAGTTAGCAATCATCTACTTACTGTGGTGTTAGGTACTTCCGGCTCAGGGAAATCTAGTTTAGTAAAAGCTGGTTTAATTCCGGCTTTAAAATTAGCAGAAAAATCTGGTCAGCAGAAGTGGGTCATTCTTGAGCCAATGCGACCTGGTGAGTCTCCATTGAGTGCTTTGAACAAAATATTGACACAATCTGGTTCGGCTTCTTCTACTATTTTAAGTTTAAGCTATCAAGAAAAACAGATTATTTATAATAAAGTTGAGAATTTAATTCCTCCTGACTCTAAATTATTATTAGTGATTGATCAAACTGAAGAATTGTTTACTCTTTGTCAAAATAAAGAAGAACGTGTAGATTTTATTAAGATATTAAATCAGTTATTAACCACTTATAAACAACAGTTGCGAATAGTGCTAACTTTACGCTCTGAATTTGAACCTCAAATCAGGGATGCAATTAAGAAAGCCCATTGGCAAAAGGTTTGGCAAGATGGGAGGTTTATTGTGACTACGATGGACAGGGAAGAGTTACAACAAGCGATCGAAGAACCTGCTGCACAAAAGGCATTATTTTTTGAGTCTTCTAAGTTAGTCAACGAATTGATTGATGAAGTTGTTCAAATGCCAGGGGCTTTACCTCTACTTTCTTTCACTTTGAGTGAGCTTTATTTAAAGTATCTCAAAGCTGAGGAAAAACAAGAAAGGGATGACCGAACGATTACTGAAGCAGATTATCAAGAAATAGGTGGGGTTACTCGCTCTCTGACTCAAACTGCTGACAAGACGTATAACAAATTAGTAGAAGAAGAAGTTGACGAGCAAACTAAAAAAGCTTGTGAGTTAACTATTCGTGATGTAATGCTGCGAATGGTGGCTATTAGTGGTGGTGAACTAGCTCGCAGAAGAATACCAACATCTGAATTAGTTTATCCAGGACAAAAAAACGAACGAGCGAATAAAGTAATTGATCGCTTTTTAGAAGCGCGGTTGCTTGTTACAGGATTGGATGCAGAAAATCAGAAGTATGTAGAACCTGCTCATGATGCTTTGGTGCTTGGGTGGCAAAAGCTCCTAGAGTGGAAGCAAAAAGAGCAGGAAAACTTACTTCTGCAACGGCGGCTAACTCCTGCAACTCAGGATTGGGAAAGGGTTAAAAATAAGGACAAAGAACAGCCAAAAGGGATTCTAGACAAGGCTGATCCTGTTTTGGATTGGTTAGATCGACGATTGTGGTTCCGAATCGAAAACAAATTAAATAAAATTCCTGATCAATTTGATCGACTTTTACGGCGATCGCAGAATCAGCCAGAGGGTTCGAGAGAGAAACCTGTACAATATTTATGGAATGCGAGTCCTTATCTTGATGTATTGAATAATGAACTTAATTCCGATGACAACTGGTTAAACCAGGTTGAAACTGAGTTTGTACAGCAAAGTGTTTCGCGAAAACGTCGGAATATTAGTTTCGTGTTGACTATTACTGGCTTATTTATACTGATCTTAATGGTATTGATTATGTGGGCATTGTGGAATCTGGGATTATCCAAGATTAATGAAACCAATACTTTGAGAGAATCCGCAGAAATAAACTTACAAAAAAACCAATCTTTTGATGGGAGGGATGATAGTTTAAAGGCAGGCAAGATCCTGAATAACAAAGGTGTGCAGTTATTACTGTGGTTAACATTTAAGAGTAGTCTCCAAGAAAAAGTAAGAGGAACTTTGCTAAGAGCAGTTAATACCGTGAGAGAACTTGACCGCCAAGAAGCGGATCAAGGCATGGGTACGGTCAGAACCAGTTTTAGCCCAGATGGTAAGCTACTAGCTAGTGCCGGAGAAAATTGCAACGTCCCTGTCCGTGTTTGGGATTTTCAGAGTCGGACTTTAAATAAATCGAATTGGATTGAGTTTAAGTTTGAAGATAAGCCTGATGAGTCTGATAATTTTTATAATTCTTATATTAATAATTGTGAGCCGATCAAAATCACCCGTTTTAGCCCAAACAGTCAACAACTAGCTGTTGCTGGAGCAAAAGGCACTGTCGGTGTATGGGATTTGCGGCGTGAGGACAGTAAATTGACAAAATTTAAAATATGGAATACAGACCAAGGCGAAGTCAAAAGCATTAGTTTTAGCCCAGATGGCAAGCTACTGGCTACTACTGGAGCAAAAGGCACTGTGCGTATATGGAACTTGGACAATTTTTCTGAAAAACCTGAAAGTAAAAGTCTTAGTGTTTTCAACTCTTGTGATAAAAACCATGTTGTCTGGAGTGTAGCATTCAGCCCCAATGGTAAAAGACTGGCTAGTACTGGAGATAATGACACTATCCGTTTATGGGATCGAGAGGGGAACAAATGGAAGGAAAACATCTTATGGAATCGAAAGGGGAACGAATGCAAGGAAAACATCAACAAATCCTCCGACCCTGAAAGAGAACAAGTCACGAGCGTCAGTTTTAGCCCAGATGGATATAAAATGGCTACTGCCAAAACAGACGGCACTGTCCGTTTGTGGGATTTGAGTGGTCACAAGTTGTGTGAGAAGTTGAAGCCCTACACATCTTTTAACACGAATCAAAACAAGGTCTGGGGTATGGAGTTTAGCCCGAAAGGTCAGAAACTGGTTACCGCCGGAGAGGACGGCACTGTCCGTTTGTGGAATTTGCATAATGAGTTGGATAAATGTAAAGTCAATCTGAAGGACGCGGCAAAAGATTCTCCACAGGAGTTGGATAAATTTGAAGGGCATAATGGACCGGTCAGAAGCGTCAGTTTTAATTGGGAGTATCAGGAACTAGCTAGTGCTGGAGATGATGGCAGTGTCCGTTTGTGGAATTTGCAGGGTAATGAGTCGCATAAATTTAAAGTTAATCCGAAGGACGAGCCAGAAAACGCTACAGTGGAGGAGATTAGCCCCAATGGCAAGCTACGGGCTACCGGAAACGAAGACGGCACTGTCGTCTGGGAGAACTTGCAGAGTCCAGCGAAGTCCCAAATAAAAACGGAGAGTAAGGGTAGTCATGTAGGCCCTGTCAAAAACTTGGCGTTCAGTCCGGATAGCAAGCTACTGGCTAGTGCTGGA
>NZ_CAXTNE010000169.1:0-10136 GCF_964245445.1 uncultured Nostoc sp. | reverse complement strand
TTCAGTCCGGATAGCAAGCTACTGGCTAGTGCTGGAGAGGATGGCATGGTGCAGTTGTGGAACTGGCAGGATGACTTGAGGGCGGGTAAGCCGTTTGCAGCATGGAAAGCGTATCCAGGTTCAGTCAAGAAAGTAAGTTTTTGCCGAGATGGTAAGGTTTTGATTACCACAGGAAAAGATGGCACTGTTAAGTTGTGGCCGATTGAATCATTCGATGAATTGATGCAGCAGGCTTCTGTTCCCGTGCGTAACAATTTGCAGAACAACCCCAATGTCAGTGAGAGCGATCGCCATCTATGTGACGATGTACCAGTTTCAGTTACATCTCCAATTTCTACGATCCCTTTTCCTACTACATCTCCCCCTACTGTAATTCTTCCATCCTCACAGGCGATCGCTGAAGACTACTACACTAGGGGAAGTGAGCAGGCTGACAGCGAATATATTAAGAATTTTCCCAACATTCTTGCTAAAAGTTCCACTAATGTAAAAAAAGCCAAGGTTTACGTTAATAGAGGAGCAAATTACTACAGACAGAAAAAATATCCTCTGGCAATCAAAGATTATGAAGAGGCACTCAAGATAGATCCTAACAATGTCGATGCTTACATTAACAGAGGAATTGCGTACTCTTCTTTGCAAAAACCCGAACATCAACGAGCTATTGAAGATTATGAGTAAGGATTCAGGTCAAGAGGTATTGACAAATGTGACATCTGAGACGGAATATCACAATTATGGGAAAAGACCTCTTGTGAAATTAGAGCGTGAAACCCTTCTCCAGTTAGCTCCAAAACAACTGGTGGATATAATTGTTGAGCAGGCGATCGCCATAGAGAAACTGAACTCCAGAATTTTAGAACTAGAAGAAAAAGTAGAGAAACTCAAGGTCAGTAGAGATTTAGACAGTAAAACATCATCGAAACCACCATCGGGAGATATCCTCAAAAAAACAGAGAACAAACAGCAGGATAAACTTCTTGAGAGTAAGGCTCCGAAAAGGAAACCAGGAGGACAACCAGGGCATCACGGAAAAACGCGTAAGGGTTTTGGCAGAGTAGATCGTTTTGAAATATTACGTCCTACGGATTGTGTTTACTGTGGTCAAAAAGCATTTGCGCCTGTAGCAGTGAAAGTAGAAAAACACACGCTTGCACAGCTAGTAGAACGTCCTATTGAAATAGTTGAGTATCAACGTCATAGGTGCGTGTGTGAGTGTTGTGGAAATGCACAAACAGCCTCTTGGGCACAAGATATAATCCCAGGACAAGATTTGGGGATTAGATTACAGGCGTTTTGTGTATGGTTAAACAATTATGCACATATGCCCTATGAAAAACAGCAAGAAATGTTATGGGAATTGGGGCAAATTGAAATTGGCTTAGGAACTCTAGTAACAACCAATGAACGAATAACTCAAGCAATTGAACCGAGCGTTAGTGAGTTAAGTAATTGGGTAAAACAGACACAACCTAACATTCATGTGGATGAAACACCTTGGTCAGTTAAAGGAGTCAAAGAATGGTTGTGGGTAGTTGCCAATTCTGATTTCTGCCTGTTTACTGCGGCTGACACTCGTTCTAGAGTCGAATTATCAACAATTTTAGGGGCTAAATATGCAGGAGTACTCAGCAGCGACGATTTTAGCGTTTACAATGGCTATCAGGTTTTTGCCCAACAGAAATGTTTAGCTCATCTACGCCGTCACTTCAAAAAGTTAATCTTAATTCCAGGTCTTCACAACCAAGCTATTGGCGAAACGTTTGTTGATTTAATTGATGAAGCCTTTAATAATTATGCTCTTCGGGTTTGAGACTCTTGACTCCTTCAGTTACAACGATTGGATCATTCAATTCAAATTTAAGTTGCAATCCTCACTCAATCAGTGGATTGATTTAGCAGGAGCTACAGCAGCAAATCTTTTACATTCTTTACGAGATAAAGCCTCTCAATGGTGGTATTTCCTGGAAAACCCTGAAGTTCCTCCTGATAACAATCAGGCTGAACGCTCGCTGCGTTTGGCTGTGACAAAACGTAAGATTAGTGGTGGTTCCCGTTCAATGGACAGGTTTAAACACACTGCCCATCTGTTGACGGTGGTGCAAACCTGCCGTCGTCAAAGTCGGTCTGTGATTGATTTTTTTGCACAAGCACTGCTGGCTAATTACGATAATTATCTGTCTGTCCCATCCCTGCTTCCTAAATATTAGACCTGAATCCTTACATAAAATCTTCCTGAGTGACTTTTGCAAGAGGTCTATTGTGATGATACTTACCAAAATTGAAGCTGCTATGGGCAAGCCTGTATTGGCTGTGGATGATTCAGCATACAGTAATGTGACAGATGAAGAAGAATGATTGGAGATAAATTAACTTAGGAAATGACTTACGAGCTATTTCAAAGCAACCCCGAATACTATTGTAGTATTTACGGCATCCGTTACTTTGAGCAGATTAAATCTTGTGAAATATTATGAAGAAAAATTTGCTAAATCCATATATTATAGTCCTGATTTTATTAAGCTTAGTTATAAGCGTTTCTAACCAGACTAGAGATTTATATCAAACAAAAAATACACAAATAAACCTTAGTCAACTTTTCGCTACAGCCAGATGGAGATTAAATTCACAACAGCAATACAAAGAAGTTCGAGTGCCTTTCACTCAAAAAAAAGGCTTAATATATGTACAAGCACTTTGGGCAGGTAAACAAGTTAACTGTGTTATTGATACTGGTGCGATATACATTTCATGGCCTCAAACATTGAACTTGAAAGCAAAGCCGACAGGAAAACAAGTTCAAATGCTTGGGATTGGGGGTAAACATCGCATACTAGGGGAATGGGTATTAGCACCAAACATGAAATTAGGTGGTTTTGAGCTAGAGAATATACCTACAATTTCAGAAAAAATAGTAGAGAAAGCCGATGGTCAGAAAATTTCCATAGCAGAAACAGAAGGCATTAATGAATTTATATTAGGTAATACTGTTTTTCAAAACCTTGTCTTGACCATTGATTATCAAAAACAAGAAATAGTTTTACGAGATAGAGACTATGATATAACCAAAAATCAAGGTGTAAAAGGTTATTTAGTTGATATGGTTTGGAATGACGGGAATTTGATAGTAATAGGTCAATTAGCCAACCATCCAGTTCGTTTTCAATTCGATACTGGTAATACTATGAGGTTAGCAGTCAATATTAAATTTGCACAAAAATATTTTGCAAATTATCCACGTACCCAATCAAAAACTGAATTAGCATCTGGAACAATCTTTAATGAAAATATACCAAGTACTAATGGCAATATAAATGGCTTCAAATTTGATACTGGTAGATTAGCAATAGTGCCACTTGATTCAGATGTAGATGCTTTGATAGGTGAGCCTTTTTTGAAAAACTTTCGTACTACAATAGATTATGGACGCAGTAAAATACTTCTAGAACCTTACTCTCAATCTTTTCAATAACTGTAAATAGGAAAAGGAAAAATAAATTAATCAATAGACCTCTTACAAAACTATTTTTGTAAGAGAGGGAAAGGGTAAAGGTAATTCTATTGCCGCTTTCCCCTTCACCCCTTACCCCACATCTGCAAGAAGTCTAATATCACCATGAAATTCCCCATCTTATTTAAAACCTTACCATTAGTTAGTTTTTTCCTACTTACACCCTTTAGCATAATTGCTACTTTTCCACTTATAGGGAGTACACTTCATACCACTACAAAGACTGAACAACTAAAGTGGTTGAAATTAACTTTATCAGGGCATACTGCACCTGTTCGTGCATTAACCCTTTCCCCTATGGTCAAGTTCTTGCTAGTGGTAGCGATGATAAGGTGCTGGATAAGAAAATCTGGAGATGAGGGAAGGGACGCGATCGCTCTTACGGGGCGTAGTCCATCGCCTCCCCAATCGATTCTCTTTTTTATTGGCGAAAGGCTTTCTGATGTGGGCTATTGGAGTGATGGGATGGGGTGTTAGTGGGAAATTTGGCACGAAGTCGTAGAAATTATAGGATTGCATTGATGGCTTTCGTAAGTAATTATTAGATATTGCCTTACCGCCAAAAATTACAATGCTTTCTTAGTTGCACATCCAAAGTAGAGATGAGCTATCAAAGAAGAAAAATTTTCAGGTGTGAACTGCTTTAGCTCTACATGGTCAAAATGCTGTTCTACCAATTTTTGAATATCTCGATTCAGGTGACATCCATCGGCTAGGACTTTCTGAATTGGTGTGAGGCGATGCTGCCAAACCTGTACGCTAGGTTTATCACTCAACCCATGTTCCACAAAAAAGAATCTACCGCCCGGTTTTAGTACTCGATAAACTTCTTGGAGTGCTTGCTGTACATTTGCAATACTGCACAAAGTCCAAGTGCTGACCACACTATCAAATGTATTGTCTGGCATCGGGAGATTTTCACTTGATAGCAGGAGTTGTTCGACTATGATACCAGAGTCACTAATCCGCTTGTTTGCCAAAGCATTCATTCCAGGATTCACGTCAATTGTAGTGATTTTGTGAATACTACAAGGATAGTAAGCCAAATTTAATCCAGTTCCAAAACCAATTTCCAGAACTTCTCCTGTTACATCGGCTAACAATTCCTGACGATATTTAGCTAAGTTTGGAACTGACAAACTCCAGTCGAGAAGACGTGGAAAGATAACTCGCGAGTACAACCCCATAATTATTAATCCTTAACAATTTAATTTTATGCTTAGTAGGGACGTTGAGCGAGGAAACCTGTAAAACAGTGGATTATTGTTGCTATTGCTTAGTTATTTTTTATCTCTAAACCTTGCCACAGATACCAACAGGCAATAGAACGGTAGGGTTTCCACATTTGTCCTAAATCTTCTACAGTCTTTTTATTAGGAAGCTCTGCTAAACTATAAACTCTGCGAATCCCTGCACGAATACCTAAGTCATCAACAGGTAGAACATCAAGCCGATGTAAACGAAACATAAGCAGCATCTGCACCGTCCAACGCCCAACGCCTTTTATTGGTGTTAAAGCTGAGATAATTGATTCATCTTCCATTGCCTGCAATTGATCTAGCGTAGGCAATCCATCTAAAACTTTTTGGGCAAGGTCTTTCAAATACAAAACTTTGGGGCGTGAAATACCTGCTCCTCGCAAAACGTCATCTGGGGTGTTGAGGATATCTAAAGCTGTAGGGAAAGGGCTATGAGGATAAAGTTGCAAAAATTTTCTATGGATGCTAAGAGCAGCCTTACCGGAAATTTGCTGGTAAAGAATTGACCGAGATAGGGAAAAGAGCAAGTCTCCAGTTTGTTGTACTTGATAGAGTTTACAATCTCCAATAATTTCTATTAGCCTTGCCAAGATAGGATCTGAATGTTTGAGAGTTGTAATCGCAATTGAATAATCCATTAGTTTATCAGCTAAAACCTAAGCGTTTGCCCTCTCATTGAATCATCCATTCACAAGGACATTAAAACAATTTGCAATTATGTGAAAGTAACGGGAATTTAGCTTAAGTATCAAAACGAGCTGCATGATAGAAGCAGGAAAGTTAAACCCCCAGACTTTGTTAAAAAATGAAATGGTTAATGGTATTATAGTACAAGCGAACTATCAAGAGCTTTGTGGTTATTTGGTGCAGTAATATTTGTTAACAATTCGTAGTTAAAAAGTGAGGAATGCGCTTTGACAAATTCTAATTCCCTACTTTTATGGTAAATGCTTTAAGTCCAAAATAGAGTGCCTAGTTGTGGGATGATATATGCCAAAATCACAAAAACTAGAAGAAACTTTATCTATTCTTGCCCAAATTCGACAGCATTCGACAAGTGAAGAAGGGATCATAATTTTACGCCAAGTCCTCAAGAGTAAATATTCTATGGCTGTTGCCCAAGCAGCCAAGATAGTTGGCGAATTTACTATCACTGAGTTGGTTGCTGATCTTGTAGAAGCTTTTGCACGAATGATGATCAAACCCGCACAAGTAGACCAAAATTGTCTTGCCAAGAAAGAGATAGCACAAACACTGTATCACTTAGAATACAGTGATGAAAACCTTTTTTTAAAAGGGATTCGACATGTTCAGATGGAGCCAGTATGGGGAGGACTTGAAGATACTGCTGCCCATCTTCGGGGTATATGTGCTTTAGGTCTGGTGAGAATGAACTACTCAGATGTCATGAACGAATTAGCTGATTTACTGGCTGATCCTAAACCAGAAGCAAGAGTTGCTGCTGCAAAAGCGATCGCCTACACAGGAAATCCCCAAGGTGTACCTTTACTTCGTTTGAAAACCCGTATAGGCGATCAAGCACCAGAGGTGATTTCGGAGTGTTTGAGTGCTTTGTTACAACTAGCTCCAACTGATTCACTTGCAATAGTTGCTGGTTTTCTTTTTGACCCAAAGGAGCAAATCTGTGAGTTAGCAGCATTGACGTTGGGTGAATCACGATTAGAGGAAGCATTTGATCTTCTCAGAAATTGCTGGCAGCAAACAATAAACGTAGAACTTCGTCGCACATTGTTACTCGCAATTGCAATGCTGCGACAAAATAAAGCAATAGATTTTCTGATCTCACTAGTGGTTCAAGGAAAAAATATCGATGCAAAAGATGCGATTGCAGCGTTGGCTATTTATCGAGAAGACCGTGAACTGTGGCAGCGAGTTGATCAGGCTAGTAAACAAAGAGCTAATCAATAGGGAGTTCAAAAATGGTGTATTACTTTTTTCACCCAAAACCATTAGGGAGAGCGTTGGTTGCTGTTAGTAGTTGTCGGGGGGAGTTCTACAAAGCTTTGAGCAATAGCACTTAGATTAGTCATCTTTTGCGATCGCTGGTATTACTTTAAAGGGAGGTATTCACTCCAAACTAATTTTCCACAACCCGTCTAGCTGATTTGACTGTTGGAATTGACTATTACTGCTGCCAAGGCAGTCATTGTCATATACCAACCCAACACTAAATATACTATTTAGGATATTGCCCTATTTTTCCAAAACCTTCAATATTGTTTGAGTCAGTAATTACCTGCTGGTTCAACTGTATGGTTATTTGGTTGCCGTCGTCAAAGTAAATCGTGGCCCGCTTGTTGTGAAAGCTGACCTGAAGGAGAGTAAACCCCACCAGTCGCATAATAGTAAGCTCTAGCTGTTAATTTTCATGTGTTGTGAGAAAGTTATTACTTTTCACCCTTTACCAATCAGAGATAGTAATGCTAAATTTCCCTTATTTGCAATGCTTTGAGGTGATTTATGAACAAAGGCGAACTAGTGGATGCTGTAGCGGCAAAGACTAACATCACAAAAAAGCAAGCTGATGAAGTCATTAGTGCTTTTTTGTCAGTTGTTACCGAGGCTGTAGCTAATGGGGATAAGGTAACGCTGATTGGGTTTGGCTCATTCGAGCGACGCGATCGCTCAGAACGTGAAGGGCGTAATCCCAAAACCAATGAGCCAATGACTATTCCAGCGACCAAAGTGCCTGCATTCTCTGCTTGTTACAGTTTAAAGAAAAAGTAGCGCCATAGATGAATGGCTTTACCACTGTCAATCTAATCGCTGCTTCCTCTGTAGCACTTGTTGATCTCAAGACAGGATATGGCAACGATAGGGGGAATGTGAGTGCGGAATTGCGGATGTTATGGAAGCGCGTAGACGCGCAAGCGGCAAGTCGAGTAACATCGCTTACGATTACTGCTTAGTGCTACGATTGCTGAGTCCAAATTTACTTACATATACAAAAAAAGTTGTTTGAGCTATTAGAATTCCGAGCGCTGTACCGGAGAATGCTGCCTGAGCTTGAAAAATTGCAAGTTCATGAAGGTTTCGGGGTTCAGTCCCGAATTCTAGATGGAATTGCCATCTTGCTGCTTGTGGATTGGTAAGAAAACTCAGAAATAGACTTAGAATATAGCCAAGAACCGTAAATAATAAAGCTGTAGGAATAGTCAGCTTTAAGTTTTGAAAGAGTAACGAGCGCATGGAGAAAATTGTTTAACTTTAAAGTTTTTACAACTATTCTGATAGTTACACAATTATGAATTAATTACGAATTACGAATTAGTAATTATTAGATAGTGGCTGGATTTTCCCCTGGGAAGCAGTTGCGGAAAAAGTAGCGCCATAGATGCATTGCTTTACCACTAGCAATCTAATCCGATGTAAAGCCCTAGCTCTCGCTGTTTTTCAGTCCGCATGTGGCAACAGTAGGGACAACGTGAGTGTGGGATTGTAGATGTTACATGAAAGCGCGATCGCAGTTTTGATTTTGGGCATTTTAAAGTAGCGTTTACTCAATATTGCCATGTTTAAAGGATTTGGTCGCCCAAAGAAAAAACCAGTTCTTGAGGAAAATGAACTGACTACAGGGATTGTTCAGCATCCAGTTACGGGACTTTGGCAGACATGGATATCATTTACAGGTAATGATATTCAATGTATTACCGCCCATGTCAATCGAGATGATGCTGACCGGGTAGCGAAACAGATTGCTGATACTTGGAGTGAGGGGAAATACAAAACCCAGCAAGAGGTAACAGCTTTTATCCAATCACTGCAAACGTGATGCTGTCATAGACCCATTACCCCAAAATATTGTGATGCAACTGAGCAAGCAGGCATTAAGCGCAAGGAAGTAAGAAAGAGCGATGGATGGCTACACCAACGCGCCTGGGCGATCGCACCTTACACAGAATCATCCATCCAACCGCACTCTGGGTTCGGGCAATCCTAATGTATTCTTGAGGTGTAATCAGGCTCAAACTCGTAACCACACCCTGGACACTTACCAGTAAACAATGGATGCTAATCAAGTAATTCTAACTGTTGCTCTTGTATCCAACGTTGCCGAGGCTGTAGACAGGACGTGCGAGCGCTTCTTCCAAGAGAATTTCAATATCCTCACCGAGGCGATCTGCCCACGTCGGCTCAAACGCTCCTTTCAACCCAATGATCCTGTCGCCGTAGAGTCCGCCCATTATGGTGGCAGTATCATACTGCTCATCGAGCGCGGTTGGGGATATCTCTTCTGTTTTCTCGGTTTGGGCGGTGTTCGTATAGTCAAGGGCAACTTCGTGTGCGGCTGTATTCATCCCAATCTCCTTCTGAGAGCGTTTAAAAACAGGGTCATAGTGGGCGAAATTATAGCAATATAGTTCTGCTACCCTGCCACAATAAGCTTAAGAACTAATAATAATTTAGGATAGAGGGTGCGTAATTGGGCGATAAATTTCTAAATAAAAGGGTTTTCGGCGATGACATCCAAAAGATGCTCCAGTTTTTAACCAAAACATTGTAAATAAAGTTAATAAATACTTCTGTTGTTGTCGCCATACATACCCAAGATTTCCACTCATAAGGAAGCAAGACAGTCCGAATCTTTAAATTCAATTTACCCTTATTGTCTTTCTTGAAACTTACTAATAGCTTTTTGAGTAAATTGTAAAAAATTCTCTACAATAGGCGTTAAATTGTTTTGCTGCCAGATCACAGCAGTTTCTATTACAGGTACTTCTTCAACAATAGGACGATAAACTACACCAGACCTTTGAAGATTCTGTAAAGAAGATGGTGTAATTGCCACACCCATTCCAGCCGAGACTAGTCCAATAATTGTTTGCATTTGAATCGCCTCCTGAGTAATGTTAGGTTTGAAGTTTTTCTGCTGAAAAAGACTCATGATGCGATCATAAAGTCCTGGCGCTAAATAGCGGGGAAACATGATCAAAGGTTCACTTAAAAGTGATTGCACACAGATGTGTTCTTTTTGAGCCAATGAATGAGTTGAGGACAAAGCCACAACTAAGGTTTCCCTGTGAATGCACTTATAACATAGTGTGTCATCTTCCAAAGGTGGATGAGCAAAACCCACATGGATCAGTGAATCTCTCAGTGCTTGCTCCTGTTTACTTGTAGTTAACTCTAGTAAGACTAGTTCTACTTCCAGAAATTGGTCACGAAATTGCCGCAAAATCAAGGGTAATAGGTCGTAAATTACCAAACTAGTAAATCCGATTCGGAGTTGACCTGTTTCACCTCTTCCAGTCCTTTGAGTCAGCGCTACTGCTGTTTCTAGTTGCACCAGTAGTTGATAAGCCTCTTGTAAAAAAACCTTACCAGCTTCTGTTAGTTGTACTTGT
>NZ_CAXTNE010000168.1:6320-17643 GCF_964245445.1 uncultured Nostoc sp. | reverse complement strand
CCCCCCACTCCCCACTCCCCAACTGAATGGAGTGTTACTAGAAGGCTGCGAGTCACTCACCAAGGCACTTACACATCGAATTACTATATCAATGGTGTACCTTGCACCCTGACGGAGTTACATGAGGAATTAAGTAACCTGCGGGTTTATCCTGAAGGCTATAACGTGGTGCTGCAAGGGGATGTCACCAGCATTATCTCGATGAATGCGCGGGAACGGCGGGAAATTATTGATGAATTGGCTGGGGTGGCGGCGTTCGATCGCAAAATTATCCAAGCCAAATCAACTTTAGATGAGGTGAAGGAAAAAGAAGATAGCTGTCGGATTATTGAGACAGAATTAACTGCACAGCGCGATCGCCTTTCTCAAGATCGTGCTAAAGCTGAGAAATATCAAAAACTCCGCACGGAATTTCTAGCGAAACAATCCTGGGAAGCTGTTTTATCATGGCGATCGCTACAAGCACAACAAGAAAAGTTAGTTCACGAAATTCAAACAGGCGATCGCAATTTTAATGAACTCACTACCCAACTTACAAACCTAAATTCTGAAATCGTCCAAAAATCTGCTGAACTTGAACAACTCAATGCTCATGTAAAAGCATTGGGAGAAGAGGAACTTTTGGCAGTACAATCTACCCTCGCCACCCAAGAAGCTGAACGGAAACAACTCCAGCGTCAATTAACGGAATTAGAAGCAGCTTCTCAAGAAACTGCCAAACGTCTGACTCAAACTCAGCAAGAAATTCAAAAACACCGTCATTCCCTTGAAGAAATTGCCCAAACACAAGTTGTAGAGAGACAATCTATTGTCTACTGTCAGCAGCAAAGAGATGAGACGCAGCAAGCGCTACAAACTTCCCGCGAAGCAGCCGCAGAAATCGCCTCGGCTTCGGAAGCGTGGGTGCAGCAACAAACGGCATTCAACCGTCAAATTGAAACTTTACTGCAAACTCTAGAACCGCAACGCACCGAACAAGCACAACTCAGGGAACGCAATAATCAGTTACAGCAGTTAATCCAAGAACAAACCCAGTTAATTCAACGCGACGAACCGCTATTAGCCCAAAAACAAACTGAGTGTAGTCAAATTGAAACGGAATTTAACGCCTCTAGCGAACCCATCCAAAATTTAGCCCAAAATCTCTCAGCCACAGAACAAGAACTGCAAATCCAACAGGAAACTCAAAAACGGTTACTTTCTGAACAACGAGAAAAACAACGCCAGTTGGATAAAATAGAGGCGCAAGCGCAAGCACAGCAAGAAGTCCAAGGAACCCAAGCGAGTAAAGTCATTTTACAATCGGGAATGCCTGGACTTTGTGGCTTAGTTGTGCAGTTAGGAAAGGTGGAACCCCGTCATCAACTAGCTTTAGAAATGGCTGCCGGGGGACGTTTGGGACATATTGTGGTAGAAGATGACAGCATCGCCGCCGCAGGCATTGAATTGCTCAAACAGAAGCGTGCAGGGAGAGCGACTTTTTTACCCCTGAATAAAATTCACGCTCCCAAATTTACTCAAGATGCAACGCTGCGTTTTGCTAGCGGTTTCGTTAATTATGCTGTTAACTTAGTCGATTGCGATCGCCGTTACAAAGATGTATTTAGCTATGTTTTTGGTAACACCGTAGTTTTTGCCAACCTTGAAGCGGCGCGGAAAAATTTAGGATTATATCGCATTGTCACCTTAGACGGGGAACTCTTAGAAACCAGTGGTGCAATGACTGGTGGTAGCAACACCCAACGTTCAGCGTTGCGGTTTGGCAATGCGGAAGCGGCGGAATCTGATGAAGCGATCGCTTTAAAAAATCGCTTGGTGGATATTGAGCGAGTTTTAGAGCGTTGTACAGAAGCGATCGCCACTTTGTCAACCAGAACCAAAAAACTCACCCAAGAACTCACAGAAGCGCGTCAGGCACGGCGCGAACAGCAGCTGCAATTGGAACAGTTGCAAAAAGATATTAAGAATTTGACAGCGCAATTAGAGGGGACGCGATCGCAACTCGCGCAAAACAGCGAAAAGTTAGCCACTGCTCAATCTAGATTAGAAATCTTGGAGCGGGAATTACCTGGACAAGAAACTCAGTTGCAACAATTGCGACACGCTTTAGCAGAGTTGGAAGCATCCCAAACCCCCAGCGAATGGCAACAAATCCAGGCGACAATTAAAACTCAAGAGCAACAATTGCAACAACGGGAAACGGCATTACGCGAAGCTGAACAAAGATTAAAAAATTTAGAAAATCAGCAACAACGTTTACAAGAAAAAATCCAAGAAGCAGAGACACGAATCACAGAATATGAAACCCAACAAATCTCTTGTAGAGACGCGATTCATCGCGTCTCCACACAAATCACAACGATAAACGACCAAATTACCCAAACCCGCGCCAATCTAAGCCTTATGGAACAGAATTTGGGAGAAGAGAAACAGAAACGCGATGCTACAGAACAAGAAGTGCGATCGCACCTTTTGCGACAACAACAATTGGAATGGGAAATCCAAAAACTCCAAGAAACCCAAGAGAAGCGGCGCGAAGAACTAATTGCACTACAAAGCCAGTTGCGGGATATGGGAGCAGAATTACCAAATCCTTTGCCGGAAGTTCCAGATAAGGTAGATTTGGAGGAATTGCAAAAAGAATTGCGATCACTTACTAAACGCTTACAGGCAATGGAACCTGTTAATATGCTGGCGTTGGAAGAATACGAACGCACTCAAAACCGTCTCCAGGAACTCACGCAAAAATTAGAGACACTAGAAGGGGAACGTACCGAACTACTTTTGCGGATTGAAAACTTTACTACATTGCGGCAACTTGCCTTTAAAGAAGCTTTCGATGCTGTTAACGAAAACTTTCAATCAATTTTTGCCATCCTTTCCGACGGTGACGGCTTCTTGCAACTGGAAAATCCCGAAGATCCCTTTAGCAGTGGACTAAATTTAGTCGCACATCCCAAAGGTAAACCGGTACAGCGCCTAGCTTCCATGTCTGGGGGAGAAAAATCACTCACAGCCTTGAGCTTTATCTTTGCCCTGCAACGCTACCGCCCATCGCCATTTTACGCCTTTGACGAAGTAGATATGTTCCTAGATGGGGCAAACGTAGAACGATTAGCTAGAATGATTAAACAACAGTCACAACAAGCGCAATTTATAGTTGTGAGTTTGCGTCGTCCGATGATAGAATCAGCCGAACGCACAATTGGCGTTACTCAAGCACGAGGAGCTTACACTCAAGTTTTGGGGATTAAGTTACAATCATCCAATACATCTGCTTGAGTTTTTGTTAATAATAGTGTATAGATAAACCGGATTCGAGATCAGGACTCGGTATAGAATGACCTCCGAACAGATAATTAGGCGTTCCGACATATTAAATACCCAGGTGATTACCCGCGACAACGGCAAGCGGCTAGGCATCATCAGTCAAGTCTGGGTTGATATAGATCAACGAGAGGTTGTGGCTCTTGGTTTGCGAGACAGCCTGATCTCTATTTCGGGCATACCGCGCTATATGTACCTCAACAACATCAGCCAGATTGGTGATGTCATCCTGGTTGATAACGAAGATGTAATTGAAGATATCGAAGTTGAATCTCTCAGTAATCTGATTAACTGGGAAGTAATTACAGAAACAGGCGAAGTCTTAGGCAAAGTTCGGGGCTTTAAGTTCAACGGCGAAACCGGCAAGCTTAACTCCATAGTTATTGCTTCTTTAGGATTGCCCCAAATTCCCGATCAATTTCTGAGTACTTACGAGTTCTCAGTAGATGAAATTGTCAGCACAGGCCCCAATCGATTGATTGTGTTTGAGGGAGCCGAAGAACGGGTAAACCAGTTGACAGTTGGTTTATTAGAGCGTCTGGGTATCGGCAAAGCACCTTGGGAGCGCGATGCAGAAGAAGAATACGGCTATACTCCACCACGTACAATTGCACCACCCAATCAACTGCCTAGTGGAGTGCCATTGCAGCCACCCAGGCAAAAAGTTCGTGCCCCCGAACCCGTAGCGCGGGAAGAGGAATGGACAGAAGACTATGTGGAGGAAGAAAGGCCACAGCGTCAGGTAATGAAGGCGCGGCAGCATGAATCTATTCAATACGAAGAAGATGAGGAAGAAGATAACTGGAGCGAGGCAACAGGCAACGACAGGTATCAACAACCACAGCCGCTAAAGTATGAAGCCCAGCCTTATAGCAAGCCTTATGTTGATGAATACGATGATTATGACGATGTAGACGGCGATGCTTGGGAAGATGCGCCGAAGCCCGTGAATATTCCCAAGAAAGTCAAGGAAAGACAGCCAGAATACGAAGAAGAAGGCGGATATTAATTCGTAATTCGTAATGACGCTCCTACATCGCTAACGCTGCGCTAACGTAATTCGTAATTCAACCGGAAAATTACGAAGTATTTTAAGATTAATTCAGCCCTTTTCTTACTTATAAGGAGAGGGCTAATTTTTTAGAACGCACTAGAGTGTGTTAGCGACAGCATAATGCACTGTCTAAACTAGAGGGTAATACCAATTCGCAATTCGCAATTAAGAAACTTAGATGCAGCAAGACTTTCCTGATTTACATCTGTTGCCTCATTTTGGAGAATTGGTATGAGTAAAATTATCTTATTGCTTGATATGTAGGGGGCTTTCTGCTATAAGCGAAATAAATGATGAATTATTACCAGAAATAATTGAGAAGCGTGAGTTAAACTTTAGCTTTCAAAAATCACCAAAATAAATTCATTGGTTTCGTATCAAATCAAAATCTCTGGATCTGGAGTGCCCTTAGCTGGCACATCTAAATCCCCAATGATTCGCACAACCAATTCAGAGTTGCGCCGCACAAGTTGGGAGCTATATGTAGGACTTAGATGTTCATCTTATTGGCATCTTAGGATATGTGCTGGCGACATTAGTGTTGATCAATCTTGCCGATAAATTAGCAACTCCCTTTACACAAAGTCCATCACCACTTAGGATTTGTCATAACTAATGCTGTTGCCTGAGAGCTATCTAATGGATGGGAGAAAAAATATCCCTGCCCATATTCACAGTTCAACTTTCTCAACACTGCTAGTTGCTCTTCTGTCTCCACCCCTTCGGCGGTGACATCCACACCTAATTTGTGTGCCAATGTAATAATTGTCTGAACAATATCTAAATTTCCATCATTAAAAATGCTCCCGCTAACAAAAGAGCGGTCTATCTTCAACTGATTAATTGGAAAGTGGTGGAGACGACCTAATGAGGAATAGCCCATACCGAAGTCGTCAATTGCCAACTTAATTCCTAAATTTCTCAGTTGCTTTACCGTGATGATGGCTTGATCGTGGTTTTCCATAATTACGCCTTCTGTAATCTCCAGCGTCAAACTCGGTGCCGGGAGTCCAGTGTCTTGTAGAACTTTATTGATGTGCGGCAGCAAGTTTTCTTCACTGAACCTAGTAGTACAAAGATTGACACTAATGGTCAAGGGACACTTAGCCAGATCCGCACAGCTAGAGGAGAATTGCTCTTGCCACTGCTGTATCTGACTACATGCCTCATGCAAGAGCCACTGCTCAATAAGGTTAATTAACCCGGTTTCTTGGGCAGTTGACATGAAATACTCTGGCAAAACAATGCCGTGTTTTGGATGTAGCCAGCGCACAAGCGCTTCAAAACCAGTTATCCTGCCGTGACTGAGTGACACTATCGGTTGATAATAAACCCGAAACTCTTGAAGCTCAATGGCTCGGCGCAGCTCGTTAACCAACTCCAAGTGTGCCATTGCTTGAAGATGCATATCAGTGTTAAAAATCTCATAGCACGCCCTACCTTGTGCCTTAGCTCGGTACATCGCAATATCAGCGTCACGCAAGTAATCTTCTGGTTCTTTACAACCTGTTATGCTTAAAGCAATGCCAATACTCGCTGTAATGGACACTTCGTGCCCGTCTAGAACCACAGGAAGTGCCAGATTCTTTTGTATTCGCTCAACAACCGTTACCACTTCTAATACATCTCTAATTCCCACTAGCAAGATGATAAACTCGTCTCCTCCCAGCCGTGCAGCTATATCTATAGAGCGCAAGCATTCTTGAAGCCTTTGAGCAACCGTAAGCAGTAATTGATCTCCAAATGTGTGTCCCAGGCTGTCATTGATCACCTTGAAGCGATCTAGGTCTAGAAACAAGACAGCAAACAGATAATCTGAATGCCGTTTGGAATAATTGACCGCATCTTCTAAGCGGTTCATAAATAAAGCGCGGTTTGGGAGTCCCGTCAGTACATCGTGAAAAGCAAGGTGTAGCAGTTTTGATTTAGCTAGTCTATGCTCTGTAATTTCACTTAGTAATTGCTGATTTGCTTTTGCCAGTTCCACTGTGCGTTTTGCCACTTGTTCTTGTGCTTGTTTAGCTTCGCTGATATTACGCAGCAACCAACGCCAGCCTACCAACTTTTCTTGTAAGTCATACACTGGAGATGCCCTGATACTAGCAGGAAAGGGTATACCCAAGCGTGGCTTTATCTCAATTACGCAGTCCTGTATCTGCTGTGAATTATTTATCAGGGAGCTAAATATCTGACGGTCTTGTTGATCAATAAACACAATCAATGGTTTACCTACCAGATATTTTTGCTGCACAGAGAGCATAGTTGCTGCTGCATAGTTAGCCTCTAGGATCTTCCCGGCGGTATTAGTTACCAAGTAACCATCCGGCGCAAAATCGAATAATTCTTGGTAACGCTGGCGTTCTATCTCTGCTCTTGCTCTTGCTACCTCTAACTCCTCGGAGGTAACCAATAGTACTTCCACTGTCGTTTGGAGTTCATCGAAAGCCGCTATCATTAGTTCTTGTTGTAAGTTCGGTTGAGTTGCAGTGCGCTGCCATACTCCTCCTACCCGCGATCGCAATTCCTTTATCTGCTGGCTAAAGTTATCTACATCCATGTTGCTCAAGGTGCAAAACTATGAAATGTGGGTGGAAGTAATGGTCAAATTCATATAGCTAGTATTAATAAATACTAACTATATGACATCTGTAAGAGGATATACTTTTAGTACTTATACCAATTTTTTGTGAAACTGCACATTATTTTGACCTGAACGCTAAAACAGTTTGTAACTAATTAGTGAACTATTCAGAAACTCACCAAAAACTGCTAGCGTCAAACAAAGTAAAATATCGTTGTGGACTTTCGAGCTTGAAAACCCGTTCTAATTACTGGCAACTGCTGCCTTATATCCGACTCCAGTGGCAAACCCTCACCAAGGGACTTATTGGCATCTTGGGATACGTGCTGGCAACATTAGTACTGATAAATCTTGCCGGTAAATTGGCAATTCCCTTTGCTCAAGGTAATGTAGTAGCGATCGCTCAAATAACTGGCAGTTGTGCCTTAGTCTTTCTTGTTAGAGGACTGTTTCAGTCTATACAAGATATGTACATGGCAAAAGCTGCTTTGAGAGTTGCTTTTCATCTCCGTCAACAAGTTTATGCACATCTTCAAAAGCTAAATCTCAGCTATTTTGAAACGGCAAAAGCAGGTGATTTATCTTACCGCCTCACCGAAGATGTTGACCGCGTTGGCGAAGTTGTAAATAAAGTATTTCACGACTTTATCCCCTGCATTTTGCAGTTGCTAGCAATTCCGATTTACATGATTTACCTGAATTGGCAACTGACATTAGCAACGGTGATAGTTGCACCACTGATGGGTATTTTAGTTGGCTGGTTTGGTGAACGCTTACGCAAATATTCCTTAAAAAGTCAAAATCGCGTGTCGGGTTTATCAGCCATCCTTGCGGAAGTTTTCAATGGTATTCGTTTGGTACAGGCTTTTGCTGCCGAAAATTACGAAATCGCCCGCTTTGGCCATGAAGCAGAACGCAGTCTCAAAGCGAAATACTCAGCCGAACGCCTGAAAGCGATTCAGATTCCCATCGTCGGATTTCTGGAAGCCTTGAGTGCATTATCGTTACTGATTGTGGGAGCATGGCAAATTTCCCAAGGTAATTTAACAGTGGCGAATTTTTTCAGTTATTTGGCGGCGGCGGCGCTATTAATTGATCCCATTGGCCACACTACTAATAACTACAACGAATTTAAGCAGGGTGAAGCATCTGTTGACCGTGTTTTTGAATTGATGGCAATTCAGCCGACGGTGATCGAAAAAGCAAATGCGATCGCTCTCCCCCTAGTCAAAGGCAAAATAGAATATCGTCATATTTCCTTCGCCTATAAACCGGGTGAACCTGTATTAAAAGATATCAGTTTATTGGTATCTCCAGGTGAAGCGATCGCTCTCGTGGGTGCTTCTGGTGCTGGTAAAACCACATTTGTGAATCTTCTCCCCCGTTTTTACGATCCCGAAACTGGGCAAATATTAATTGATGGTATTGATATTCGAGATGTCAAGCTGCATAGTCTGCGGCGACAAATTGGGATTGTTCCTCAAGAAACCATCATGTTTTCCGGGACAATTGCCCAAAATATCGCCTTTGGACAAGATGCTTTTGATATGGAAGCAGTTAAGGAGGCGGCAAAAATTGCTAATGCCCATCAGTTTATTAGCCAACTACCAGAAGGTTATCAGACTTGGGTGGGTGAGCGTGGGGTAAACTTATCGGGTGGACAAAGACAAAGAATTGCGATCGCTCGTGCTGTTCTGCTTAATCCCCAAATCTTGATTCTTGATGAAGCGACATCAGCATTAGATTCCGAATCGGAAGCACTGGTACAGGAAGCGCTGGAAAGACTGATGGAAAAACGGACGGTGTTTATTATTGCTCACCGTTTATCAACAGTTAGGAGGTGCGATCGCATTTTAGTTCTCGAACAAGGACAAATTGTCGAATCGGGAACCCATGAAGAATTGTTAGCGCTAGAGCGTCGCTATGCGCGGTTTTATGCCCAGCAGTTTAGTTAGTCAAAAGAGGGAGTTGGGAGTGGGGAATCTCACTTCTTTACTCAGAGCAGCCACATCTAGAGTACTCTTGACCAGAAAGAAAAAGATACAGAGCATTCAAATAAAAAAATACTCAACTACCTATTGTGAGGTGGACGTCTCACTTGTCCCTAACTAGCCCACAGGTAACTTATACGGCTTTACCTTTACGACATCACAGAGAATTCTGACAATTGAACCTTAAGTACTTGGCTAAAAAGGCTCAATTTGATATTGTTGATCGACATATCAAATTGATATATCAAAATGCTGAAGTTGGCAGTGTTAGGTTTATTACAGCGAGAGCCATTAAATGGTTATCGGCTTAAACAGCAACTAGAGATGTTTATGAGTTGCAGTATTTGTGTCAACTATGGCGCGATCTATCCTCTTCTAAAGCGCATGGAAGAACAAGGTGAAGTGATCCTATGTGCAGAACAATTAGAAGAAGGTGGACAGTGTGGAAAGGTATATGAGATTACACCCATCGGTAAAACCACTTGGTATCAAGAGATGCTGGCATATCCTCATGAAAGCTGGGTGAATATGCGATCGCGATTCTTTATCAAATTTTTTTTCTTTAGTCATTTATTACCCGAAGAACGAGTCCAGTTAATCGACCATCGATTGATGTTATGTCAGTTACGCCTTGCAGAGAAAAAAGCACTTGAAGTTACTGATGATTTATATCAAGCGAAAGTGCAAAAGCGGGGAGTTGAAGTGATCAAATCAGAAATTGAGTGGCTAGTTGAGCAACTTCAAACAGAACAACTTCAATTAGCTCAAACGCCAACCTCAGTCAGCTTTAACACAAAAAACTTTTGAAGTATCCTAACTAACTATGTGGATCGTCAAAATTGCTTTACGTCTTCCGTATACATTCGCGATCGCCGCTTTGATGATTGCGATCCTGGGTGCAGTCACGATATTTGGTACACCAGTTGACATTTTTCCCGCAATTAACATTCCGGTTGTCAGCGTAGTTTGGACTTACACTGGTACCACATCTGAGGAAATGGCACAGCGAATCGTCACCATTAGCGAACGCGCTATGACAACAACCGTTGGTGACATCGAACACATTGAGTCTCAATCTTTAAGTGGTGTGAGTGTCGTCAAGGTTTTCTTCCAACCCAACGCCAATATCGCCTCAGCAGTTGCTCAAATTACCTCTGTCAGCCAAACAATTCTCCGCCCTTTGCCACCGGGGATTACACCGCCATTCATCATTCAATACAATGCTTCTTCGGTGCCGATTATCCAGATGAGTGTGAGTAGCAAAACCTTGCCAGAAGAAGCACTCTTCGACTATTCTACCAACTTCGTCCGCACCCAATTAGCAACAGTGCAAGGAGCGAGTGTACCTCTGCCCTATGGTGGTAAACCTCGGCAAATTATGGTTGATATCGATCCCCAAGCGATGTTGGCTAATGGCGTTTCTGCCCAAGATGTAACTAATGCTGTCAGTGCCCAAAATCTGGTTTTGCCCGCAGGTGATATGAAAATAGGCGATCGCGACTTCGCCGTACAAATCAACAATAGTCCAGATGTGGTGGCAGCCCTCAACAACTTACCGATTAAGCAAGTTAACGGTACTGTCATTTCCATTCATGATGTCGCGCAGGTAAGAGATGGCTTTGGTGTGCAATCAAACATTGTACGTCAGAATGGCAGACGATCGAGCTTACTTAGTATCCTGAAGAGTGGCAATGCCTCAACGATTGATGTGATCGAGCGGGTAAAAAAAACTTTGCCTCGCATCCAATCCACCTTGCCCCCAGAACTGAATTTAGCGTTTTTGTTTGATCAATCTATATTTGTGAAAGCTTCGATTCAAGGCGTTCTCAAAGAAGGATTGATTGCAGCCTGTCTCACCGCACTAATGATTTTGATTTTCCTGGGAAGTTGGCGCAGCACCGTAATTGTAGCCGTATCGATTCCTCTCTCGATGCTAGTTTCAATTATTGTGATGAGTCGTTTGGGACAAACTTTCAACATCATGACTTTAGGTGGTTTATCCTTAGCTGTTGGTATTCTTGTAGATGATGCCACAGTAGAAATTGAAAATATCCACCGAAATCTCGGACAAGGTAAACCCATCAAGCGAGCAATCTTAGATGGGGCGCAGCAAATCGCCACTCCAGCACTTGTAGCAACATTATGTATTTGTATTGTCTTTGTGCCGGTCGTGTTTTTAAGTGGAGTAGCAAAGTACCTGTTTGTCCCCCTAGCAATGGCGGTAGTATTTGGGATGCTTGCTTCTTATGTGCTATCTCGGACTGTAGTCCCGACAATGGCAAGCTATCTTTTACCATCTGAAGTAGACTGGCATCGAGAAAGCGAGGATCATAATGGTCATAGCGACAACCACCATACTGATTCGCCAGT
>NZ_CAXTNE010000168.1:0-6220 GCF_964245445.1 uncultured Nostoc sp. | reverse complement strand
ACCACCATACTGATTCGCCAGTCCAAAACAATAATGGTCACGACAACCACCACCAAAAGTCAGAAGCAACAACGACAACTGCCAAACCTGTGAAGAAAGATTGGATATGGCGGCTACACGAAAAGTTTAACCGACAATTTGAGAAGCTTCGCAGTTGGTATTACAATGTCCTGACCTCAGCATTAAATCACCGCCGCATAGTCTTTGTGTTATTTGGTGCTTTTATCGTCAGTGCAGGAGTTTTGTTGCCGTTCGTCGGTCAAGACTTTTTCCCTGAAGTCGATGGTGGTCAGTTTAGCCTGCATGTTCGAGCCTTACCAGGTACTCGTTTGGAAGAGACAGAAAGAATTGTCAGCCAAGTTGAAGGCGTTATCCGCCAGACTGTACCGAAAGAGAATCTCTCTCTGATTTTGGATAACATCGGCTTACCCACCAGTGGCATTAACCTTACTTATGGCTACAACGGTGCCACAATTGGACAGGCTGATGCTGATATTCTTGTGTCCCTAAAAGAATCTGGTGCAACTTTTTCTTACATCAAGGAACTCCGCCAGAAATTGAAAGCGACATTTCCCAACTACACCTTCTTTTTTCAGCCGGCTGATATTGTGACTCAAATTCTCAATTTCGGTTTGCCTGCTGCTGTTGACGTGCAAATATCTGGCCCTCTGAAAAACTCAAAGGGCAACTTTGAAATTGCCCAACAAATCGCCGCCCGGATGACGCGCATTCCTGGGGCTGTAGATGTACATCTTCACCAAGTTGTCGATGCTCCCAAATTACGTCTTGATGTAGATCGCACCGAGGCTCAACAACTGGGTATGACCCAGCGTGATGTTGCCAATAGCGTCCTCACTTCCTTAAGTTCAAGCGGTCAAGCTGCAATCAACCAATGGCTCGATCCCAAAAAAGGCGTGAGTTACACCCTTGCTGTACAAGTTCCCCAGTACAAAATTGACTCTATTGACAGCCTAAAAAATACGCCAGTTGGCAACGGTCAAACTGCACCTCAACTTTTGGGTAATTTGGCTAGTGTCAAACGCGACACAGTGATGCAAGTTGTGAATCACTACAACATTCAGCCAGTTTTCGATATTTACGCTAACTCCTCTGGCCGTGACCTTGGGGGAGTTGCCAGCGATGTAAATCGAATTATCGCTGATTATCAGAAAAAATTGCCTAAGGGAAGTCAGATTAATGTCCGAGGGCAAGTGCAAACGATGAACTCTTCCTTTCTGGGACTTGGTTTAGGACTTGTGTTTGCAATTGTACTGGTTTACTGCTTAATGGTGGTGAACTTCCAATCTTGGCTCGATCCCCTGATTATTATGATGGCACTGCCAAGTGCTTTAGCTGGTATTGTCTGGATGCTGTTTGTCACCCGCACCACTTTCAGCGTTCCTTCGTTAATGGGTGCAATTATGAGTATCGGTGTAGCGACATCAAACAGTATTTTAATGATCACTTTTGCTAATGACCAGCGTCTAGAAGGGCAAAATGCCTATAAAGCTGCCCAAGCGGCGGGTCATACGCGGCTGCGTCCTGTATTAATGACTGCCTTAGCCATGCTCATCGGTATGGTGCCAATGTCTCTCGGTCTTGGTGAAGGTGGTGAGCAGAATGCACCCTTGGGTCGTGCTGTAATTGGCGGCTTGTCAGCTGCAACAATTGCTACTCTGATCTTTGTACCTGTTGTTTACAGCATGTTACGGCGTAAACAACCTCGTCCTATTGATCAGGATGATGACGATTTAAATTTCTCAGATCCACAGACAGCATATTCGTTGTCATCATCTCAAGGCAAGTCATAGCAATTCAAACTCTGCCACTCGGGCAGGTTACACAAAGGCAGAGGGGTGAAGGGGATGGGGAGCAGAGGAGAAAAGTTGTAGCGCCCACAAGGGGCAGGGCTTGAACCTCCTCTACTTCAAAGGAAGATGTCGCCCACAATATACGAGGCTTGTACCGAACAGAACTTTTTGTCCTCTGCCCCTCTGCTCCCCCTGCTTTCTTGTAAAAACCAATGATGGTAATGACTCTAGCCGCTAAATTTTTGCTTTCTTAGATAATACAGGACAGTTTACCTATGGATTCTCAGCATCGTCCATCTCCTGATTCTGAACAACAAACGACTTATAAAAAACACAGGCGCGGCATTGGTGCAATTGGTTGGGCTGTAATTGGTGCTGTTTTTTTTGGTAGCTTACTGGCCATAGGCATTCTACCCCGATTAAGCCAAAAGTCAGAATTACAAGCAGCAGTCAAGGAAGCAAGCACCCTACCCTCTGTCAACGTAATCACTCCCCGTCGTGCTACTGGTGCTACCAAATTGGAACTACCTGGCAGTGTTGTAGCCCTGAATCAAACGACCATCTACGCTCGCAGTACTGGGTATTTACGGCGGTGGTACGCAGATATTGGCGATCGCGTCCAGGCTGGTCAGTTATTAGCAGAGATTGATTCACCAGACATAGATCAGCAAGTTTTGCAAGCCAAGGCAGAGTTAGCACAAGCACAAGCTAACGTGCTTCAAAGTCGTGCTAGTTTAGCTAAAGGCGTTTCTGATTTGAAGCAAGCCCAGGCTAATCTATTGATCGCACGTCAGAGTTGGCAGCGCTGGAGTGTTCTTGTCAAGCAAGGTGCAGTGCCTCAACAAGATGCAGATACAAGATATGCTACATATCAAGCTAATCTTGCCAACGTTGAGGCAGCAAAAAATACTGTCAATTCTGACTCTGCTAACGTCAAAGCAGCACAAGCTAACGCTTACGCAAGTCAAGCAAACTTCCAGCGTAATACCGTATTGCAGTCTTACAAGAAAGTCACTGCTCCTTTCTCAGGAGTGATTACCGCACGTAACGTAAATACAGGTGTTTTAATTTCAGCAGGTAGTGGCAACAGCAATACTAGTAGTAACACTAGTACCAGCAACACTAACACTAGCAATAGCAGCCTTTATACTATTGCTGCTTATGACAATCTAAAGGTAAATGTGAGTGTTCCACAGAGTTTATCACAGTCACTTCAAACTGGACAAACAGCACAAATTACAGTCAGAGAGTTACCCCAACGAGTGTTTACGGGTAAAGTAGTGCGTACTAGCAATGCCATAGATCCAACTACTCGCACTTTACTAACACAATTAGAAGTGCAGAATTCGGACGCGACACTGCGACCTGGGATGTATGCCAATGTCAGATTTGCCATTAACCGCACCAATCCTCCTTTTGTTGTGCCAGATAGTGTCTTAGTCGTTAACGCCGGAGGTACGCAGGTAGCAACTGTAACCAAAGATCAAACAGTGCATTATCAAAAAGTTGCCGTTGGGCGAGATTATGGTACTGAAATAGAAATTACATCAGGTCTGACAGGAAATGAATCGCTGATTGCCACTCCTACGGTTGATGAGACAGAGGGTTTGCGCGTGCAGCCAGTTGCACAAACAAAGTAGACTCAATGAATGTTGTCAATTTACTAGGTAGAACAAGCTAGAGCGTCGGTTCACTTATATAGATTGACAAACATAAAATTATGTGTTATAAGTCAAAACGCTGATTTGTGGCTAAATATTTAGGTCTGGTTTTGAGCGATCGCTGTTTTTGGGATACTCCGTATAACGATTGTCTTGGCCATGAGTATCCCAAACCAGTCTGCCTGACTTTTCACCGTTTAAATCGCGCTTGATAAACACAACATCTTCCTGCTTCGCATTGTTGCCAGCCCCCCCAGCGCTGGGTAAATCGGCTCACCCAGGCTTGGGATATCTCGGCAATTCTAGCGATCGCAGGTTGGGTAATTTTCTGCTGGGATTGCCAAAGTTGCGTTAGGGCATTGACTATAGCGTGTCCTGTCTGCTGACTGGCGTTACCAGCTAGTGGGCTAAGTTGGAAAGCATCAATGTTAACTATCTCCTAGACTGAATTGCCTTAATTAAGTCATAAAAAGGTTGCCAATTATCTTCCTGAGCAATTGGTTCCCAAATAGATTCAATCAGAGGTCTTAATAATGCCGTTTTCGGATTATTAACAGCTAGAGTTTGGGCAATTACATCAATGCAATCGCTCTCCAAATCATTCAAAATTTTATGATACAGTATGCACCAATCATCAAAAACTCTTGACGCACCCGGTACTGGCACAATATCTGAATTATTTAGCACAAAACCTGGATCATCTCGCCATTTTGATGAAAAAGTCTGAGCCATCTCATAAAAAAACTGGTGATAACCAACTTGGCTATCTTTCAAAAATTCAACCGTTAGATTCAGGAGTTCTCCTGCTTCTGGATGTGGCAAATCCTCAAAACCTAACTTTTTCAACATCAAAGAACTGTATTCAGCTTGATAATATTCATCAAACATTGCTAATCCAGCTTCCATTTCCTCTTTATCGATAATCGCCTTTAAAGGTTCCTGGAGCATTTGTAAATTTAACTGACAAATACTTGGTTGATTACCGTAACAGTAGCGTCCATAATAGTCAAAATATGCAGCTATAAAGGATGGGTTATAAGTTGGGATAAACGCGTAAGGGCCATAGTCAAAACTCTCTCCCGTAATCGACATATTGTCAGTATTTAGAACTGCATGACAAAAGCCAGCCGCCATCCACTGCGCTACTAGTTCTGCAACTCGTTTCACTAATTCGGCGTAAAACAAGGCATATTTATTTTGTTCAGCACTTAAGTGTCGATAATACTGCTCAATTACGTGGTCTAATAACTTCTTAGTTAAATCTGGACGCTGGAAAAAATGCAATCGCTCAAAAGTGCCAAACCGAATATGAGAACTGCTCATTCTAATCATCACACATGAGCGGGTAGGCGAAGGTTCATCGCCCCGCCAGAGGGGTAAACCTGTTTCAATCATGCTCAGACAGCGCGAGGTACGTACACCCAACTGATGTAGTGCTTCCGCAGCCAGAACTTCCCGCACCCCACCTTTGAGCGTCAGCATACCATCGCCACCACGGGAGTAAGGCGTTCTCCCAGAGCCTTTCGTGCCAAAATCGTACAATTCGCCATCAGTGGCGCGTACTTGCCCATAGAGGAAGCCTCTACCATCACCTAACTGTCTGTTATATTCACCAAATTGATAGCCGTGGTAACGTAGTGCCAACAAGGGTTTACGCCCCTGAAATTTGCCAAAAGCTGTGATAAAATCTTCGTCTTTGACTAATTGTGGGTCTAGACCCAAGCGGGGTAGTAGTGCATCGTTACGCCAACGCAGGAGATGTTGAGGAAATTCCTCTGCTGCAACCTCGTCGTAGTAGTCGTCGCCTAGAGATTCCAAGGCGCTTTCGTAGTTGAGGGAGAGAAAAGGATTGCTAGAATTTTTGTAGTTTGGAGTTTCAGCCAGAGTCATTTCGAGCAAAGCTTAATTCATTCTTCCCTTAATACTACCTCTGGCTTTGGCATCAGCATAAACGCAAAAAGCGACCCATATCTAAAATATGGCAGCGCCCCCATCAAAATCTAGAGCGCATAATGAATAAAGTTTTGCAATTAAAGAAAAATTTAACTCAATTAGCTATTTTAGACGCTACATTTGAGGTTTTTGGCTCAGAATTACACCAATATAAATTTAAACCTTGCTTGAGTGACAAAAATATTCAAGTGTTTGAATCTAGATATAATATTACGCTACCAAGTGAATATCGAAACTTTCTCTTAGAAATTGGTAATGGTGGTGCAGGGCCAGGATACGGCTTATCTGGACTATCGGGAATTGAATCTGAAGATGTCACCTCAGAAAAACTATACCCTGAGAACTACGAAATTCTCTCTAAACCATTTCCTTTCACAAAAGCATGGAATGAATTGGATTTACTTGTCAAGAATAATACAGATTGTCTTAGCAAAAATGATAATTACTTCGACGATAAATTTATCCAGGGTACTCTTACCATTACAAATTATGGTTGTGGAATTTATGCGATGTTAGTCGTTACTGGGGAGCAGTCAGGAAAAATCTGGATAGATGACCGTACTAATGATAATGGAATATATCCTGCTTCTTTGAGTTTTTGTCGTGCTTTCCATGACATCAACCCTGATGATTCTCATCCAAATAGCAATGAGGAGCAGCCTTTAAGTTTTTATGATTGGTATGAAGACTGGCTCAACCGAAGCTTGGATCAAATCCGCCAGTCTTCTGAAAGTTAACCTTAATTACAGCAGATTGCAGGTTTATGAAGTACAGTAGCAACAGTCTGTAAACCAG
>NZ_CAXTNE010000167.1:0-17706 GCF_964245445.1 uncultured Nostoc sp. | reverse complement strand
GCCAAAATAACAAATGAGTTCGCCGAAATAGCAAATGCGTTGGCGTAGCCCGCCGTAGGCATCGCTCCTAACTAATTTCTCACCCCTTCGGTATTTTGGGTGGACACCAAAAGAGGTTTTTACTAAAAACCCCAAGAGATTCTAAAATTCCTCGCATCACCTCTGTGCAATACATCCAGTGCCCCAAGTCGTCATACATGCGATCGGGATTAAACTCGACATTGTAGTGCAGTATATTGGGAAGGTCTAAAAACTCATCATTGTTTTGGGGAGAAAGAAGCAAGAGATGAAATGGTTTCCCCTGACATTGTTTTTGCAGCTTGTTGACTAAATCTATCACACCACCGCGATCGCTAATTCCTGTGCAGACGAAAAGCACTTTATCGCAGTGCCGCAGTGCGTACCAAAATCTTTCAGACCGTGCCGTGTAGCGAAGGCGCATCCGTTCATGGACGGGAGACATATCGCTCGTTGGGTCGTCTGTCTCCTCGACTTCATGGGCAAAGGATAAACCTGACCACTTACTGTGGTAAATTCTGCCTGCATCGGGACTGTAATACAAAAAGGCAGGGTTCCACATATCATCAAAACCGTTTTCGATCGCATCGGCAACATCTCCAATATTGGTGGTGCGCGTTAGATCAAAGGGAAAGGCGGGGCCATCGTACTCCATCTTATATAGCATCATACGGACGGCACAGCGATCGCCACTTGTACGCAGGTGGAGACATTTCACGATGTCCCACATTCCCAACTCTGGAGTCGAACCGATAAGACCGATGGATTCACCCGTTCGTGTGTATGCACTGATCTGGAATCGATACATAGAGTTTATCCTGGTTTAGTTAGTATAATACCAAACGGTCAGACTGAATCCTTAAACCTGCTTTGACAATATCATATACAACTACTTAAGAGTTCGGTATTAATATTTTCAAGTATATTTGCTGAAGCTCTGATTGATAACACTCAAGGTTACCAGTGGTAAAGCTTTTCAAAAATTAAATCTGGTTTTTATAAAAGATTTAATACTTATCAAATAAAATATATTGCATTAAAAGTATTGAAACAACTAAGAACAAATAAAAATAAGGATAAGATTAAGTTAAATCTGTTCTATGGCTCCCTTTATGTAAAAAAGAGAAAACTTCTTGAATTTATGGAATAAAATTATCTCATAATCCGTCAAAGTCTTACTTATTAAATATTTTTAGCTTTTTCAGACTGGAGTAAGAATGTTTGATCTGTAATTAAAATATAAAAATTTAGGTTTCAGGATGCTAGTGATAAGATTTCCCGTAGAGCAAATGATTAACCTACCAGGAATGAATGACCTGAATCCTTACGAAGAAATTAATAATATCAAGCTAATTAAAAAATTAGGCTATGGCTTTCACAACTTTGAAAATTTTAAATTACAAAGTTTATTAACTTGGGATTTTGGTATTAATTATCCATAAAGGGAACAATAAAGTCACTATATTCACATAAGTATTACAAATAATTACAAATGAATTTTATGCTTACATAGATGAAATTCTATGTAGTATTATTGATTTGAGTATATATGTATCTTTACTTAACGTAGGAGAAATTATGTCTGAAAACAAACCAGAAGAACTGAATTCACAAGCAGTACCCTTCTTTGCTAGATTTTTAGAAGGGCAAAACTTTGAAGACCTATCCGATGAAGAATCAGAAGGGATTGGCGGTGGAAGTTGTGGTTTAACTAAGAAAGATAAAGGCCAAACTAAGAAGTACCCAAAACCCCAAACTAAGAAATTCCCATCTGATCAAGAAGACGTGGTAACGGAAAAGTATCCCTCTGATAGTGATGAACAGATATTTTTTACTCTGAAGTACCCTTCAGACAGCGATGAGCATGGGGAGGCATTAACAATTAAAAAATAAAATAACTGCATACTTTTGATTACACCAGAGATGCGGTTTTGAAAAATGTTCTGATAAGAAAAAGACTGTTAGCTTTGCCAACTCCATCTAGGGGTTGGCTTCCCATTAAAAAAGTTTATTTTTTTATAGTTGACAGTAGGGACAATACAAAAACCTAATGAAAATATTTTATGTACGTTGACCGTGATGTGGTTTTATTAATCACCCATAGTGGTGATTACTTCACAATAGATAGAGTTGCAGAAGGTGTATCAAAACGAGGCGCACAGCCATTTCGCCTTGATACTGATAAAATTCCGATGACAGTACAAATCGAGGCGAATTTCAGTAACTCTGGGAGCAATCATAAACTGGAATATGGCGATCGCTCCCTAAACACCGAGCAAGTTAAAGCAGTATGGATGCGACGGATTTGGCAACCCGATCTAGGTAAAGAATTGGCTCCACAATTCCAAGCAGCCTGCTCTAATGAATCACTCGCAGTCTTAGATGGCTTTTGGGACAGTCTGAGGGGAGCTATTTGGGTGGATGATTTACAGAGGATCAGTGTAGCTGAAAATAAGCTACGCCAACTAAGAATTGCATCGGAAGTTGGTCTTGTCATACCTCGGACTATCGTTACCAATAATCCTCAACAAACACGAGAGTTTTTTAGGGAAGTTAAAGGAAAAATGGTTGCCAAGCTACTGAGACCTCTTTCTTATGGGATGCAAGCCTCCTCTTTTTTCATGTATACCAGCGCCGTTAAAGAAGAAGACTTACTTGATGCTGAAACACTGCGCTATTGTCCAGTTGTGTTTCAAGAACAAATCCCTAAACAGCTAGAACTACGCGCAGTGTATGTGAATGGTAATCTCTTTGTCGGCGCACTGGATGCCTCTGAGTATGCAGCATCCACCCAAGATTGGCGACGGGGTACAAAAGAGGCTCTTACCTGGCAACCATATCAATTACCTGATAAAGTAATCCGTTGCCTGGATGCTTTTATGGCAAGGTTTGGACTGATTTTTGGAGCATTTGACTTCATCAAAACGCCATCAGGAGAATACGTTTTTTTAGAAATTAATCCCACAGGAGAGTGGGGGATGCTAGAGAGAGATTTGGACTACCCGATCGCAGATGCGATCGCAGACGCACTACTTTCAACAAGCCCTAAGCATAATACTGTTACTTAAAAAGTAAAAACCAACGGGCAGCCCCTATATTTATCTGTAGCGTACTTCATTCTTCATCCTTTAAATGACCGAAACACACTCATGATACAGAGCAACTAAATTTATTTATAGGGATTATTAATTTTGAATTTTGAATTTTAAATTTTGAATTTGGAGCAAAGCGACGTGACTGTTTTAATCATTACTCACAGCCAAGACAACGAAAGTATTCCTCTAGTTATTCAGGCAATTGAAGCCCAAGGAGGGAAAGCATTTCGTTTTGATACAGACCGATTTCCCACAGAAATCACCTTAGATGTTTACTATGCTAAAAGTGAGCGAGTTACTCTAAGCGTCGAAGACCAGACATTAGATTTGAGTGAAGTGTCAGCAGTTTGGTATCGCCGCATCGCAATTGGGTCAAGAATTCCCGACTCGATGGACAAGCAACTCAGACAAGCCTCACTCAAAGAATCTCGCGTCACAATTGAGGGAATGATTGCCAGTATTAAGGGCTTCCATCTCGACCCTCTGCCAAATATTCGCCGAGCCGAAAATAAGCAACTGCAATTACGAATAGCACGAGAGATCGGTCTAGATACGCCACGTACTCTGACTACAAACAATTCAGTGGCAGTAAAGCAATTTGCCCAAGAGTGTAAGGAGGGAATAATTACAAAGATGCTCTCTTCCTTCGCTATTTACGATGAACAAGGACAAGAAAAAGTTGTGTTTACGAATCCAATTTCATCTGAGGATCTGGATAACCTCGATGGATTACGTTTCTGCCCAATGACATTTCAGGAAAAAATTCCCAAAGCATTGGAATTGCGGACAATTATTGTAGGCAAACGTGTGTTGACAGCGGCGGTTGATTCTCAAGCTTTGGATAAGGCGCGTTACGACTGGCGCAAACAGGGAATTGCCTTACTCAACGCTTGGGAGTCATACACTCTGCCTGAAGATGTTGAAGAGAAACTGCTCAAACTCATGGCAGAATTTGGTTTGAACTACGGAGCTATTGATATTATTTTGACTCCTGATGGTCGTCATGTATTTCTTGAGGTTAACCCAGTTGGTGAGTTTTTCTGGTTAGAACGCTGTCCTGGCTTACCGATTTCTGAGGCGATCGCACAGGTTCTACAGAATTGAGGGAGGGCGAAGGGGTCAGGTGCAAGATATAACTTATAGAATTCGAGTAAAGAGATTCCCAAAGGAGACTTGTAGATTCAGTTAATGTATGCAGTTACTAGTTAATGAACTGTCTCTCTCAATGATTCAGCATCAACGGGTTTGATTAGGTAAGTCTGCAATAGATGCCCAACAATGGAGGCGATCAAGGGTAATTTTTGGCAGAATTTGACAACTGATGAGCGATTGCTGTTGTTAATCTCTGCTAGTTTCAAATTAAGGTCAGAACACTTTTCCAACCGCCGGAAAAACTCTGGATGATTTGTATTCAAAATCAGGGGAAATGCCCGTGCAGCAGTGTTATTCGTCTCTTGAATAACTCTGGTATTATATTCGCGCGGATCTATCCCAATGGATTGATAAAACGTGGCGCGTTCAAATACTGTCAATGTGTGAGTAGCAAAAACACTCAATAAAAAGAAACGCACCCATAATTTAGCTCTCCAATTGTTCCATAGTTGAGGTTGCGATCGCAGCAGTGCTTTGAAAAAATCTCCATGTCGATTTTCATCCTGACACCAACTTTCAAACTTACGGAATAGTGGATAAATTTGGTGTTCTGGATGTTTCTCCATGTGCCGATACACCAAGATGTAGCGCCAGTAGCCAATTTTCTCAGACAGGTAGACTGTGTAAATAATCCACTCTGGCGGAAAGAAGGTATAAGTGCGATTTTTGGTTAAATAACTTAAGTCGAGGGAAAGATTAAAATCTGCCATTGACTTATTTAAAAATCCCGCATGGCGTGCTTCATCCCGCGCCATAAAATTAAAAGCATCCGCCAAAATCGGGTTGCGGTTTTTCAAACGGCGTGATAACTCTTTAAACAGCAGAAACCCAGAAAACTCTGAGGTACAGGAACGTTCCAAAAAGTCAATAAAGGCGACGCGTGTTTCCCCATCAATGTGATCCCAACACTGCTGAAATTCTTCATCACGGACAAAGTGATGACGGTTATAGTCAGCTCGTAACTCCTCTACAATTGCCCGTAACTCAGCCTCCTGGGACGAAATATCCAACTGCGCCGCAGCTTCAAAGTCAGTAGTATAAAACCTGGGTGTTAATAATGTTTCTTGAACAGGCGCTTTTACACCTGGTTTTAGCAACTCAGGTTGAGAAGTTTCCAGAGACTTAACCATAAGAATCCTTTGATTATTTCATCCTTTAAAAGTTATATAAGCATAAATAGTTGTTTGTAGACATCAGTTAAATTATTGAGAGTAAATTGTGAGAAATAAACTTATTACCCGTTGTTTCAGGAGAGTTTAAATGCCTATTCCCCAATCAGTTTTGTTACTACTTGAGTAGGATGCGCCTAAGCGTGAAAATCAGAAAAACATAAATAAATACTAATATCTTTATAGTTATATATAAATTAATAGTTAAATAATCTTAGGAGAAATAAAAATAGCTGGGATCTACATCGGCAGTGGTACTTGCCAGATAGAGTGATGCAGATCCTCTCTGAACCTAAAATAACAATCTTTTAGCTGGCACTGGCAGGCATCCTGAGTCGGTGACTGCCCAGAAACCTTGCCCTTGAACATGAAGGAAGCAACAATGAGTAGTAATCTAGCCATCAAACTGCGCTCTGGAACTCAACAAGCCCACACATCAGCAGAAAATGTGGCATTCATGAAATGTTTTTTGAAAGGAGTTGTGGATAGAGACTGCTTCGCCAAGTTCTTAAGCAACTTGTATTACGTCTACAGCGAACTAGAAGCAGCATTAAAGAGCCATTTAGAGCATCCTATGATTAGTGCGGTTTACTTCTTTGAACTTAATCGCCAATCCTCGCTCGAAAAAGACATGGTGTTCTATTATGGGAATAATTGGAAAGAGCAAGTTACACCTTCACCTGCTGCTCAAAAGTACATTGACCGCATTCGTGAAATCTCTATTAGTGAACCAGTCTTATTGCTAGGTCATGCCTACACTCGCTACATGGGTGATCTTTCTGGGGGTCAAATGCTACAAAAAGTTGCTCAGTCAGCCCTGAAGCTTTCTGGCTATGAAGGCACATCCTTTTACAATTTTGAGCAAATTCCTGACAAAAAGGCATTTAAGGATAAGTATCGTCAGGCATTAAATGAATTACCAGTTGATGATATAACAGCAGAACGGATTGTTGCAGAAGCTAATAATGCCTTTAGGTTCAATTTACAGATAGCTCAAGAGTTAGAAGGAAATTTAATTAAAGCACTCGGTCAAGTTATGTTTAATAGCCTAACTAATTAGTCATTAGTCATTAGTCATTTGTCATTCTTCCCCTGCTTCTCCTGCCTCCCCTACTCCCTACTCCCTTCATTCATTGGAAAGCAACTCAATGGTTTTTCTATTACCTGGTGTCAAGTTTGATCTGGATTTGATTCAAAAGTACGACACTCGCGCACCTAGATACACCAGTTACCCGCCTGCTACAGAGTTAAGCGAAACATTTACTGAAACTGATTTTAAGGCCGCGATCGCAGCCTCGAATCAACGTAAAACTCCTATGAGTCTATATTTCCATATCCCCTTTTGCCAAAGTGCTTGCTATTTCTGCGGTTGTAACACGGTAATTTCCAACAACAAGAATATTGCCAAACCTTACGTGGAGTCTTTGGCTCAAGACATTAAAAACACCGCAGCTTTAATTGATCCAGACAGAAAAGTGCTGCAAATCCACTGGGGAGGCGGTACTCCTAATTACTTAGATCGTGACCAAATAGAATTTTTATGGAAAAACATCAATCGCCATTTCAACATCGATCCACAAGCAGAAATCTCAATTGAGATTAATCCTCGCTATATTGATAAAAATTACATTTTCTTTCTGAGAGAAATTGGATTTAACCGTATTAGTTTTGGCATTCAAGATTTTAATAGCCAAGTTCAAGTAGCTATAAATCGTGTCCAGCCAGAAGAAATGCTATTTGATGTCATGAGTTGGGTTAAAGAAGCTAAGTTTGAAAGTGTGAATGTAGACCTTATTTATGGTTTACCTTATCAAACCCGCGAAACATTTCGGGAGACGTTGAAAAAGACTGTTGAGTTAGACCCTGACCGAATTGTTGTCTTTAACTTTGCATATATACCGTGGATCAAACCTACACAAAAAAATATTCCTCAAGAGGCGCTACCCCCAGCAGAGGAAAAGTTAGAAATTCTGAAAATGACCATTGAAGAATTGACGAATAACCAATATCTATTTATTGGAATGGATCATTTTGCTAAAACTAATGATGAACTAGCGATCGCTCAACGCAATGGCACTCTCAAACGCAATTTCCAGGGCTACACTACCCACGCTGAGACAGAACTGTTTGGTTTTGGTTCTACATCCATCAGTATGCTAGAAGATGCTTATGCTCAAAACCACAAGGAATTAAAGGATTATTATCACACAATTGCAGCAGGTGCTTTACCTGTTAGCAAAGGTATCAAGCTTACTCAAAATGACATCATCAGACGGGATGTGATCATGGGTATTATGTCTCACTTTCAGTTACATAAGCAAGACATTGAAAATAAGTATGATCTCAATTTTGATGAATATTTCTCTGAGGAATTAGAGGCGTTAAAACCACTAGAAGCCGATGGTCTAGTCAATTTATCAAAAAATCAGATCCAGATTACAGATATCGGTAGATTATTAGTCAGAAATATTGCCGTCATCTTTGATACTCATACAAGAACACGAGAGACAAAATTTTCTCGTGCTATTTGATACCAATTTTACAAATGTCAGTTGCATATTATCCCCTCAATTTACCTTGAAAATCACGATTGAGGGGATTTAACTAATTAGGACTTACGCACCAGGTATCTATAGTAGTAATTTGTCGCCCAAAGCAAAAGCTACTACTAATCCCATGTTTAAGTTGATAATATTTCTTGATAAATATATAGATTACATGATCTTGTAGCTATTTCCCCATTTCTTAAAAGGAATAAAGGATACTCTTCTAGTCTTGATATTATTTCTCAATAAAGTGGTATTGTTAGATCAACTTAAATCTGCTTTGTCAAAGTCACTTGCGTACAACTTTACCTTGTGACCAAAAAGAGTACTCGGGACTAGGGGAATAATTATTGAAAAAGAGGCAAGGGAGCGGGGAGCAAGGAGGAAGGAAAAGAGGAATTGGGGCAGGGTGCGCTGTGCTGGGGAGATTTCTCCTTTTCCCCCTGCTCCCTACTCCCCTGCTTCTTCATTTCCCCCTGCCTCTCTGTTGAAAAAGTCACTCTCTTCTCTCTTTTCAATCTCTAATCTCTAGTCCCTCACTGACCAATAGCAGTTTCAGTCACCAGGCGTTACATGTGTACATGGTGGTGTTAATGAGGATTGATAGTTTACTCAGAGTTTACAAAAGAAAATCAATACGCGTTTTACCCTTAATACTCAGTTTGATACTGGTTTTGTTTGTCGGAAACCGTACTATAGCTGTACCAACGAAATCCACAGAGATATTATGGGATACCTATGGTGTGCCGCACATCTACGGTAAAGATGACCAGAGTGCATTTTATGCCTTTGGTTGGGCACAAATGCAAAGTCATGGAGATTTACTTTTGCGTCTCTATGGTCAAGCACGGGGACGCGCAGCCGAATATTGGGGAGAGGAATATCTGGAGTCAGATCGTTGGGTACAGACTGTGGGAGTACCAGAACGCGCTCGTTCTTGGTACAAGGCACAGAGTCCAGCTTTTCGCGGTTATCTCAATGCTTTTGCTACTGGGATCAATGCTTATGCAAAACAAAATCCTGACTTGATTGACGATCAAGTTGAGGTGGTGCTACCAGTCAAGGCAGAAGATGTCATGGCTCACTTACATCGGGTACTCAATTTCACCTTTGTGGTCAATCCGGAGTCAGTATTAGACCTGAGCAAAGAAAAGTTGCAAGCAGGATCTAATGGTTGGGCGATCGCACCAAGTCATTCTGCCAATGGGAATGCCATGTTGTTAGCAAACCCACACCTACCTTGGTCAGATTTATTTTTGTGGTATGAAGCCCAAATCACCGCACCAGGGATTGATGCTTATGGGGCAACACTTGTAGGTATTCCCGTATTAGCGATCGCATTCAACAACAACTTAGGTTGGACTCACACCGTTAACACTTATGATGGTTGGGATGTTTATGAACTCACACTCGCAGGTAATGGGTACCGCTTTGATGACAAAGTTCGTAACTTTCTTTCCAAAACTCTCTCCTTAAAGGTGAAGCAGAAAGATGGCTCTTTGCAAGAACAACCATTAGTAGTGAAAAGTTCTGTTCACGGGCCTGTGATCGTCCAAAAAAATGGTAAAACCGTGGCACTGAGAGTTGCAGGTCTTGACCGACCAGGTGTACTCCAAGAGTGGTGGGATATGGCACGAGCAAAAAATCTTGCCCAGTTTGAAAAGACACTCCAGCGCTTGCAATTGCCAATGTTTACGGTGATGTATGCGGATCGAGAAGGGCATATTATGCACCTATTTAACGGTCAAGTTCCAGTACGCTCTAAGGGTGATTTTAAATACTGGCAAGGCATAATCCCAGGAAATACATCTAAAACCTTGTGGACAAAAATTCATCCTTACCAAGATTTACCGCGTATAATTGACCCGAAAAGTGGTTGGTTGCAAAATACAAATGACCCACCTTGGACAACTACATTTCCAGCCGCCATTAAAGCAGATAATTACCCGCCTTATATAGCACCTCGTTTCATGGATTTTCGCTCCCAACGTTCTGTAAAGATGTTGGCTGAGGATGACAAAATCTCTTTTGATGAAATGGTTGCATACAAGCACTCTACTCGTATGGAACTGGCTGATCGGATTTTGGATGATTTAATTCCGGCTGCACGCAAGTACGGTCAGGACTTAGGGCAAAAAGCAGCTAATGTCCTAGAAGCGTGGGATCGGCAAGCCAATGCAGATAGTCGCGGAGCCGTACTATTTGCCTTTTGGGTACAACAGATGGACTTAGATAAAACGTTTAGTAAACCTTGGAATGAAAATTATCCACGCACCACACCCGATGGTTTAGCTAATCCTGAAAGTGCAGTTGCAACCCTGCAAGCAGTTGCAGCAGAGATAGAAAAGACTTATGGGGCGCTTGATGTACCGTGGGGAAAGGTTTTTCGGCTACGGTTGGGTGATATGGATTTATCTGCTAATGGTGGGGATGGGGAACTGGGAATTTTTCGGGTACTGAATTCTGCTCCCGGAGAAAATGGGCAGTTCCAAGCCGTTGCGGGTGATTCCTATGTGGCTGCAATTGAATTTTCCAACCCTGTACGGGCAATGGCACTCACCAGCTACGGTAATGCAACTCAACCCGGCTCTCCTCACATTGGCGATCAGTTACAGATGTTAGCTAACAAAAAGTTGCGGACTGTGTGGCGCGATCGCTCAGATATTCTTGCTCATCTAGAAGAACGTAAAATATTCTGAGGTTAATAGTCTGTTTCTAGCGCTTGCGATGTCTGCGACGGGCTACGCCTACGCCCAAAAATTTCTAAGTTTCTGGAGATATTTGGAGCGATCGTATGACCGTCGCTTCTCTACGTTCGCGCACCGTGTCGCAGACAGACGCTGTGTGTAGCTTGCTTCGACCTAAGAGTACGCTCGAATTAAAAATTTTTCTAAATTTTTAATTCCCCAAAGGGGTTAACGGGAATTTATTTTGAAAAGCAATTGCAGTTTGCAACAAGTAATTTAATCTAACATAAGCCTAAATAACACTGCTAATTTTGACTAGTGAACCAGGAGGCAAGATGGAAAGCAACACCATAGCGTGGTGGATATACGCATTACTTTCGGCTGGCTTTGCAGCATTGACAACTATTTTTGCCAAAATTGGCATAGAAAATATTAATTCTAATTTAGCAACAGCAATCCGAACTGTTGTTATCTTAGTAATTGCTTGGGGAATTGTCTTTTTTCAAGGAAATCTAGTTAATATTTTAGCTATTTCCCAAAAAACAATAATTTTCTTATTATTATCTGGAGTATCTACAGGGTTATCATGGATTTTTTACTTCCAAGCTTTACAAACAGGAAAAGCCTCCCTTGTCGCACCAATTGATAAATCAAGCTTGGTATTAGTTTTATTGTTTTCAGTTATTTTTCTGGGAGAACCATTAAACTTGAAGATAATATTAGGAAGCAGTTTAGTAGTTGTGGGGACTTTAGTTCTAATCCTTTAAACGCTTAACTACAAGTGTTTCATCTCTTGATCTGGAACAAGCTTTACCAAAAATCTAATGCGTTATGATTTATCCCCAGGAGCTTCTTCCATTTTTTTACGAAGATTAAGTGGTCTCATGCCAGTCCAAACTTCTTTAATGTAATAGACTTGTCCTAAATATTAACTAATGAAAAGAAAAATGGTAAAACGTTTAATTGAGTATCTACCATTTTTTTTAAATGTCTATAGTGTTTGATTATATCCAAAAGTATCTACTCCGAACAAAACAGATTTTAGGAATTAGTCACCAACAATTACAACCACTATTAAATTGCGTTATAAATCGTCACAAGGAAATCAAAACTAAAAAGTCAAGTCAAAAAATTAGAATCAATGCGCCTGGTGGAGGTCGCCCGGAAAAATTATTAGTAAGCGAACAAGTATAGTTTATGCTTATTGCAATGATTCGCATCATGGTTATAGGACTTGCATGATTTTTTACTGGCTTTGACTTTTCAAACATCCTCTAAGGCTTTCACTGCCTTTTGCGTAAGTCCTGCTAATTACGAATTACAAATTATTTTAATTCATCTCCAAAAAGTTAGATTATTTTTTTACATCTTAAGGTAGATATCAATAAATATAGTTTTAGTGTCTAATTCGAGAGCAAGTAACGTCTAGACTTGTGTATTCAATAATTTCTGATTTATCTGACAAAACTTTCATTTAGTATTTTTATTTATAGAATAAAATGCCAATTTCCATCTGAACCTTAATGTAAAGTTTTTTGTCTAACTTTTGGATTTAGCATTTATCCCATCAGATAGAAAGAATTGTGAATCAGAGTTGATAACTTAGATACAAGTGAGATTGTTGAGGCAGTTATGAGTATTCTTGCTTAGGTAGTTTTAGGACTTTTGGCAGGTACGATGCCTAACGGCAGGCTACCCTTACGCTAAAGCTATTTATCTTGGCTATCAAGGCGGCAGACTTATCTCCACAATGATTTTGGGTATCATTGGTGCTTTAGTCGGTGGAAGTCTGTTTACCTTGCTACGAACAGGAACTCTGTAAATTACTGCGGCTGGCGCTGGTTTAATTCCTGGTATTTTAGTGGCTGTGTTCGGCGCAATTGTTGCTATTTATCTATGGGATTAATCAGAATAAGCAGCAATGCCTAATCACTGATTGGCATTTATCAACACTGACATTACTACTGTATTTTATCAGTCTTCTAGTTCACCAGTTTGAGAAGCTATCAAACATTAAATTAGCTCTGTCTGGGAAATATTAGGAGACAATAAAATAGCCAATCCTTTAGAGAACATCATAATTTTGGGAAGTGTAGATCTATGTTTTTTCACAAAAAAGAGCCTATTCATGCAGTTAACGTTACTGAACCAAACCCTCGTTTTGCTCAGTTGCTTTTAGAGCAGTTTGGCGGAGCTACTGGAGAACTTAGTGCAGCACTTCAATATTGGGTTCAATCATTCCATGTTGAAAATGCTGGAATTAAAGACATGCTGCAAGACATTGCGATCGAGGAATTCAGCCATTTAGAAATGGTTGGTAAACTCATCGAAGCTCATACTAAAAATACGGATCAAACAGAGGCTTATAAAAGTACTCTCTTTGCAGTCCGAGGGATTGGGCCTCATTTTCTAGATAGCCAGGGTAATGCTTGGACTGCAAGTTACTTGAATGAGGGTGGAGATGTAGTCCGTGATTTGAGAGCTAACGTTGCAGCTGAAGCTGGCGCTCGTCAAACTTACGAAGAATTGATTAAGTTGGCAACTGACAAAGGAACCCAAGAGACTTTAGTGCATCTGTTAACACGAGAAATTTCTCATACTCAGATGTTTATGAAAGCTCTAGATTCGCTAGGTAAGTTGACAGATCCATTCTTTGGTAATATTAAGCCAGATGAAACTGTTGCTCTCTACTACAACCTATCTACAGACGGTAATGGTAAAGATGAGCGTGGGCCTTGGAATTCTGAGCCAACATTCAAATACGTTGCGAATCCGTTAGAAAGTCACTCTTAATTTCATAGATTGCAGTTAGAGCTTCTTAAAAGCTCCCAATTATTAGGTGGGCTGTTTGCCCACCTTCTTTAGCAATGGTTAAACTGTTTGTCTACATTAGGGATTTTTGAGGGAGAATTTAGCTTTATCCAACCTAAAGCAATCTTAAATCATTCGTGAACAACAAGATTCCCGATTTCTTAGAGAAGTCGGGAATCTAAGTCGATAAGTATTTGCTGATATTGATTTGGATGCAACACGCGCTTTGGCTACATATCTGTGCGCGATGCAATATTGAAATTAAGCTACACTGAAGAAGTCAGAGCGATCGCCTCTTCAAATCTACCCCGACGTTTCTGAATTCAGAAATTAATTCAACTCAAAATCAAAACTAAGAATCAGGAGATTGATTTGTGATTGTCAACGCTACGCCAAATGGTTGGGAAGTTATTTATCACCGCGCCCATGCTTTATTAGCAGCTCAACTTGCAGGACAATGGCGGCGTAAAGATGCTCCAGTAAGGTTATATGAAACTGTCGCTGCAATTTCCCATCACGATGACCTAGAAAAAGAGTGGGAAGAGGATATTCTGACTGAAGCTGGTGCGCCAATGGACTTCACTCTCACCACAAAAAAGGATGTAGAGATTGGTATTAAGAAACTGGCTGATCTGGCAAAGAATGCGCGCTACCGGGGACGGTGGGTGGCTCTACTAATTTCCATGCACATCAGCCGTTTAAATGAGTCAAGCCGAGGTCAGTTTCCAGAATTAGACAACCTTTTAGATGAGCAACTGCAAAACCAGCAACGTTGGCGCAAAGAACTGGGCATCGAAAAAGAAGAAGTTGATGCAGCCTATGCATTTATGCAATGGTGCGATCGCCTTTCTCTCATCTTATGTCAGCAAGAACTACCTGAGGATGAGCGGTTTTTAGAAATTAGCAAGGGCCCTGAAGGTCAGCGCTATGACATCATGCAGCGCAGCGATAACTTAGTTGTTGTCAAACCCTGGCCCTTCCAAGACGAGAAATTTACAGTCAACGTCGAAGCCTGCGACCTCTCCCAAATTAAATTTGAGAGCAGCACCGAATTAGCTCAAGTACTACAAGAAGCTCCCATTAAGGTACTAGAGTGGACATTCGTTAAAAGTTAGACAGTCGCCCCCATAGTCAGTAATTCAAGCCTCCAAATGGGGCTTTTGGTGTTGGAATTTCTCTGGCTTTTCAATAAAAAAGAGCCAGATAACTAAATCTCTGGCTCAAAGCTGGAGACAAAATAATCATCAAATAAAAGCTAACTTGGATAAGAACCTAAATTCTTCCCAGGTTATGCAGCCCTAAGACAACACCCACTCCTAAGATATGACCAAAGGCGGTACTTGCTAAAAGGGCTGGTAAACCAAAATCACCTAAGAAATTGACTGAGGGTAGTTTTGGTTCTGCATTGGGATATTTGATGGTAAATTTGCCAATGGCAATGGCAACGATATTAGCGAGAATTATAATCAGCCCAACTGTAGGACTCCATTCCAGGGGTGTAGTTGCGGCAGCGAGTAAGGTTGAAGTAAACACCTGATTTGCTCCTGAAATTTATTAATGATTGCAAATATAATCTGAGACTTTCCGAAACAAATTCAATAAATTACCCGATTTTGCATCAATATTTAACAGTTATTCTCACTACTTAATACAACGTGAGTTCAACGGCATTAATTCAGGACTTAGGCAAAAATCGCCAAAAAGCTTAATTTATCGAACTGCTTTCTCCACAAGAGGCTGTGCGTGCGGCTGCTTTTTCACTTCGTCAAACTCACGTTAATGCATGTATCTATGGGATTATATCTACACAAACAAGACAAGAACTATAATATTTTTCTATTAAAAGCATTAGATATTTTGAATTAATATAGCAATCCGAAATGAAATAAGAGAAAGTACCGAAGCTAAAAGTACGTATTTATAAGCTTTTCAGTAATTTTGATTTTTATAAAAAACCTATTTTTATAACATAGTAAAAATATAATTTTCATCTATCAAAAGCATGAAATCTAAAGATGACAATTTTCTATATCTAAAGAAATTAAATATTTATTGTATTTAATCTAATAGTATACTTCTGGCAGAAGATGTAAAAAAATATTAGGCATAGTAAATTAAAATCAATATTAATCAAGGTTCCTAAACAATTCGGGCAAGTGTGCTATACACGAGTTTGGAACAGCTTAAAACTTTCTTAAAATCAGCAACACACAAACTATGAACTCTACCACCGAAAAACGTATCGCCTTGATTTCCGTCCACGGAGACCCGGCGATTGAAATAGGGAAAGAAGAAGCTGGAGGACAAAATGTTTATGTGCGTAATGTGGGTGAAGCACTAGCGCAGCTGGGATGGCAAGTTGATATGTTTACTCGAAAAGTGAGTCTGGAGCAAGACTCGATTGTTAAACACAGCGACAATTGCCGAACTATTCGTCTAAAAGCTGGCCCTATTGAGTTTGTGCCGCGAGATGAGATTTTTGAATTTCTGCCAGAATTTGTGGATAATTTCCTCAATTTTCAAGTAAAAAATGGCATTAAATACGAGTTAGTTCACACTAACTATTGGCTTTCTAGTTGGGTGGGGATGCAGTTAAATAAAATCCAACATAGTAAACAGATTCACACCTACCACTCCTTAGGAGCAGTCAAATACAACACCATAGAAAATATTCCTCTAATTGCTAGTCAGCGATTAGCAGTGGAAAAAAAGGTGTTGGAAAAAGCAGAGCGAATTGTAGCGACAAGTCCGCAAGAACAGGAACACATGCGATCGCTAGTTTCCACTAAAGGTAATATCGACATCATTCCCTGCGGTACAGATATTCAGCGCTTTGGCTCGATTGCACGAGAAGCAGCCAGGGCTGAATTAGGAATTGATAAAGAAGCCAAAGTAGTCTTATATGTAGGGCGTTTTGATCAACGTAAAGGGATAGAAACCTTAGTGCGTGCAGTAAACGAGTCTTCGCTACGTGACTCCAAGAATCTCCAGCTAATTATTGGTGGTGGTAGTACTCCAGGTAACAGCGACGGCATTGAGCGCGATCGCATTGAGCAAATCGTTAACGAATTGGGGATGAGTGACTTTACCAGTTTTGCGGGTCGTCTGAGTCAAGATATTTTGCCAACTTATTACGCCGCTGCTGATGTTTGCGTTGTTCCCAGTCACTACGAACCTTTCGGACTGGTCGCGATCGAAGCGATGGCAAGCGGTACACCAGTGGTAGCAAGTGATGTCGGCGGACTTCAGTTTACTGTAGTTAATGAAGAAACTGGTTTATTGGCTCCAGCGCAAGATGTAGAGGCTTTTGCATCTGCTATTGACCGAATTCTCTTAAATCCAGAATGGCGAGATGAATTGGGTAAAGTTGGTAGAAAGCGCGTCGAAACTAAGTTTAGCTGGGATGGTGTCGCAAATCAACTGAGTGAACTTTACACCCAACTGTTGCAGCCACAAACAGTTGCGTCAACAGCAAAAGAACTAGTGGAGTCAACAGCCGAATTAGTGCAGTCAGCAGCAAAAGAACTGGTGGAGTCAACAGTCGAATTAGTGCAGTCAACAGCAAAACAGCCAGTTTTAGTTGCTAAATAATTCTCTTGCGTAACAGATAATGGTGAATCGGTAACTCGGAAGTAAGCAATAATTTTATTTTCCTAGTCGTCACTCACCATTACTAAATAATTTATTCTAAATATTTCTCTAGACTGAGTGATTTCCATTATTAGTTCAATTAATGGAAATTACTTAGCTTGTTTATTTATCTGCCTCCGGCAAGGCAGAAGGCAGAGGGCAGGAGGCAGGAGGAAAGAAAAGTTTTAAAGCAAGCCTTTTTGCCTTGCCCAAACTGGGTTTAAGATCCCTGCTAAATCTACGATTTAGCGGTTTACAATTACTGTTCTTGTCAGAATCCCCCTGTAATTAACCTTCTGTCTTCTGCCTTCTTCAAATAGCCTTAGCTTACAAAACTTGTCACTAAAAAATGTATAAAAAGGTAAGTTAACATCTAAGGGCTGGGAGTCTGTCTGAATAATAGATTTCTGCGTTAGCTATCACCAAACCAAGTAACCGCTATGATAGTTGAGGTCTGCTATGCTTTGACTAAACTAAGATAAAAGCATAGCGATCGCTACCATTTGAATGTTAACAACTAATCGCTTTGCAACCAGTTGACTTTACCACTCTCACAGCTGCTTGTAGCGAAATCCGCGCTAACTGGCTACCATCACGC
>NZ_CAXTNE010000166.1:12581-17751 GCF_964245445.1 uncultured Nostoc sp. | reverse complement strand
TCCGGGTCATCTTTGAAATTGCTGGCTAATGCTTCGATGGCTGCATCTCGCACATACCATTCATCCTCAGTAGTAGCGCGGTCTTTAAGCCAGTATAAGATATCGCTGTTATCTTTCCAAATTGCGGCGACTGTTGCAACTGCTTGAGTGCGAATTTCCTGAACTAGCTCAGTTTCTTCTTCATCATCATAGGGTTCGTAATAGTACCAGAGGTCATATTTAGTTAAGTCTTTAAGCTTATCAAGCAATTTATTAGCCACTGACGCAATCGCCGAGCGATTTCTTACTTCTGTAAGACAGTTAGCTGCTAAAAACAGGTTTATGAATTCTTGCTGTTCACCATCTAGCATTATTAAATAATCAATAATTTCACCAACAAATTTTGGCTCAATCATTCCTGCAATTAGCCGCAATACCTCATGCCAAGTTTCATCTTGCCAGTATTTGCCAAAAACTTCAGTTTTGAGATACTCAATTGTAATACTACGTTCTTTCTCAAACTGCCAGACAAACTCCCAAGCACAGAAATATTCCAAAAAAGTCCGATGCACAAAGGCATAGTAATCTGCACCCAAGAAACATAAAATAAAATTGCGATCGCGCAGTTGTTTCATCAACCGTCTGGCTTTATCTCTGGCATCACTCACTGGTATGCTGTGCAGATATTTAGTGAAGATTGCTTCTAAATCATCCGCATAGATAATGTTGCCAGCTAAACCTTTTTCACTGGTTTGCATTTGATAAGCAACTTGACGCAACATTGCCTGTTTATCTTTATAATCAATAATGTCCAGACGTTCATCCGGCTTTAAATTGCGTCCGTCGTCCCAATTATGCAGCAGAACCTCTGAAGCATCTTTATACAGTTCACTTCTATCTCTGGGTAATTCTCGCTTGAGATTGAGAATTGCCATCATGGTTAACAGCAGAGGGTTTTGTGCTAGTTCTGCAATTGCTTTTGATTCATTAATTACTCTTTGTAGACGCTCTCGTTTGATATTTTTATCTCTTTCTTCGGCTTGACTAAAAGTTTTATCATGCCACCGTTCGATAAAATCTTGAATCTGTGCTGATTCTAAATCTTGCAACATGAAGTGGCGAAACTCTGCATCTCGCAATTGTTGCTGCTTATAGCCGATGATCCGAGAAGTGACAATTACCTGCACATCGGGATATTCATTAGTGAAGCGATGAATACTGGTAATTATTACTTCCTCCCGCTTCGCCGATTCAAAGATTTCATCCAAACCATCAAACATGACTAAAGCATTACCAGCCTTTAGCTGCTCATGCAATTTATGCTGATTGAGGTGATAAAAACAATTGGGACTATTATGGTAAAATTGGAGAAAATTATTACAACTACCCGCATTGCGATCGCGCATATAATTGCGTAATTCAATCAGCAAAGGAATTGGCAGATTAAAATCATTCTGTTCGAGAGTTTTTTCTACCCAATCCAACGCTAGATATTGCAACAATGTAGACTTGCCGGAACCAGGATCGCCTAAAATAACTAGATAATTTTTACGTTGCTTATCTCGGACAACATCTAATACTGAACGGATTGGCTGTTTAAAATAATTACGTTGATAACGTTCTGTTTCTTCTTGAAATTTTTCTATTTCCAATTCCGCATCTAATTGGTTACTTTCTTGTAGTCTGCGGAGATGTTCTTTAGGCAGTTCTGGTAAAACCTGATAAACTTGCCGCACATTTTGCGGGATAAACATTTGCCATAAATTTACCGGATGTTCGCGGGCTGTAGTTTCTAAACTATCTAACTTCAGATTACCGTAGCGTTCACGAATAGTTTCTAAATATTGCGGTAAATTAAAATCCTTGGGAATGTCAGTATTTTCTTTTAAAGTTTTATCAATACTGGATAATTTTTGAAGTTCCAGGATATAGCGTAACTCTTCTGAATCCGAAAGAATATCTTGAACTTGTATCAGATACTGCTCTGTATTTGTTTGCCAGTTAAATTTAGGCGGTAGAGGTTGGATTTGAAGTCTTTTCCAACTATCTGCTAGTGTTTTAAAATCTAGAGAATCACATTTAATATCAAAAGCCTGACCAAGAATTTCTTTAACCGACTTATCACGGATAAATTTCTTGATATCTTCAGCATAATTTTGAATTTCAGCTTCAGAAAGTTTGCAACGAACCTTTAACTGTTGCTGCATCGCTTGCAAAAATTCTGTCAGCGCCATAACTACAGCTTTCTGAAGCGGTTCTTGCTTAAAGGGCGCGGTTACAGCATTATTAAAAATATGTTTGAAAAAATCTTTAGCGTAGTCCTTAACTAAATCTTTGAAAAATTCTTCGCTGATAATAGTTTTGACAAGAAATCCAACCGCTTTTTGACCTATCCAGAGAGTAAACCACTCAACTATCATACTCACGCCTGCTAAGTGCTTGACTACGAGTATATACACCTGTCAGAGAAATTTTTCCAGATTTCTGAGTTTTTAGCTTAAGAGCGATCCTGGTTGAAGATTTGTTAAAAATAACTAATAACTGTGCATGAATATTAGGAATAATTTTATGGTTCTACAAGTTAACTCCATCCAAAAAGAACCAATTGTAACTTGGGAAGCACTTCCAGCCGACTTCATTTTACCCGACGATCCAGTGGAAAATATTCAACAACCTGCGATCGCTGCTGCGCTTACCGATGCTTTGGGAAACACAGGACGCATCCAACCCCAGATGCTGATTGGCTCTAATTTTGGACTTGTAGCCACAGTCAACAAAAAAATTGTCGTTAAAGCACCAGACTGGTTTTACGTTCCTCAAGTGCAGTCTGTGGGAACAAATGTAGTTCGTCGCAGCTATACCCCGAATTTAGAAGGCGCTGCTGTGGCTGTAGTGATGGAATTTCTCTCAGATACAGAAGGTGGAGAACTATCAGTCCGCTCAACTCCACCCTATGGTAAACTCTATTATTACGAAAAGATTCTCCAAGTTCCAACCTACGTAACCTACGACCCTTACGAACCAAGCATAGAACTACGATGCTTGCAAAATGGACAATATACTTTGCAGCAAGCAGACGCTAATGGACGTTACTGGATTCCTGAGTTAGAGTTATTTCTCGGAATTTGGCAAGGTGAAAGATTATGTCAAACCATGAATTGGCTGCGCTGGTGGGATACAGAAGGAAATTTGCTGTTGTGGAGTAGCGAACAAGCCCAACAAGAACGCCAACGTGCCCAACAGGAACGCCAACGTGCTGATATATTAGCAGCTAAGTTACGTGAGCTAGGTATTGACCCTGATGCGTAGGCGTAGCCCGTCGTAGACATCGCATAACCTAAAGAAATGCTGGGAATAATAATTTTGGGACATCAGCACCAAAAACTCCATGAAACAGCAAAAAAATCAGTTCAGCCATCTTACTGCGATCGAAAGAAGTTATCTGTCATTTCCTGCACAGCTTTTATTAAATCAAAACCTTTTACAAGGCAAAATACTAGACTTTGGTTGTGGCTTTGGTAATGATGTTAAAATATTGCGCCAAAAAGGTTGTGATATTACAGGTTATGACCCTTATTATTTTCCAGAATATCCTCAAAATAAATTTGATACCATAATTTGCTTTTATGTTTTAAATGTTTTATTTCCTGAAGGACAAGCTAATGTTATTATGGAAATATCCCACTTATTAAAACCAGGAGGTAAAGCTTATTATGCTGTAAGAAGGGATATCAAAAAAGAAGGTTTTAGAGAGCATTATGTATATAAAAAACCAACATATCAATGTATCGTCAAACTTCCATTTCCTTCAATTTTCTTAGATGAACATCGGGAAGTGTATGAATATACTCACTATAACCATCAGCGAAACTCATCTAATTATTGTATATTTTGTAATCCTAGAAACAATCTAAAATTATTAACTGAATCAGCAACTGCTTACGCTATTTTTGATAGTTATCCTATAAGTAAAGGACATATTTTAATTATCCCTAAACGTCATGTTAGCAATTATTTTGAACTACCATTTAAAGAGCAATCTGCTTGCTGGTTTATGGTGAACAAAGTACAAGAAATTCTCAAAGCAGAATTTGAACCTGATGGCTTTAATGTAGGAATGAATATCAATCGAGCCGCAGGTCAAAATATTATGCACACTAGTATTCATATCATCCCTCGTTACAAAGGTGATACTGTTTTTACTAAAAGTGGAATCAGGAACGTTATTCCTAAAAAACAATAGTTTTTCTCTAAGAATTCAGGAGCCAGAATTCTGCTGTAACTTGACCGTTTTGAAGTAATTATGAAAATTGCTGGAACCTCATGACTTACTCAAGCTTATCTCATAAGGTTGAGATAAGCTTTTAAGTGCATCGTCACCATGCTTTTTCAGTACAATCTCTACTTTGTTATTCTGAGCGTTACTGTAATCATCTCAAGTACTGTTGCGTTTACAGCTTGGCACCGTCGCTCAACTTCTTTGGCTAGCAAGCCTTTCATTTTGATGATGCTAGCGATCGCTGGAAAAGAACTAATACGAGCAACGCGGGATTCTGATCGAGTTGCCTTGATAATTATGGATATCGATTATTTTAAAATATTAATGATACATTCGGTCATCAGGCTGGCGATCGCATAATTCAGGTATTTGCAGACCTTCTTCGCAACTATAGTGATTCTCAAAACATTGTATGCCGATATGGTGGTGAGGAGTTTGTATTAGCTTTACCTGGGCTGACACAGGAGAAAGCGTGTCAGCACGCCGAACAAATTCGGTTATCGTTTCAAGCTGTGCGGTTGGAATCTGGAGGTAAAGAAATATATACGAGGGTTTCGGGTGGAGTGGGTGTGTTTCCAGATCATGGAAAAACCACTGATGAGTTATTGTAAGTAGTAGATCAAGCACTATATGCTGCTAAATTAGATGGGCGCAATTGCATTAAGTGTGTACAATCTAATTGATAAAATGTATAATTTTTAACAAACATTATGAAAAATACATAAATATAACAACACCTAATTTTTAGGTTTCGTTGAAAATATTGCAAAATATTTCAATTAAGCCAGATTATCTGGATCTATTCCGAGCGCTCTTAATTGTTCTGTCAATTGTTGCACTCTTTGTTCTGCAACTTCAGCGCGTTGTGCTTCTTGTTGAGCGCGTTGTGCTTCTTGTTGAGCGCGTTGTGCT
>NZ_CAXTNE010000166.1:0-12481 GCF_964245445.1 uncultured Nostoc sp. | reverse complement strand
AGCGCGTTGTGCTTCTTGTTGAGCGCGTTGTGCTTCTTGTTGAGCGCGTTGTGCTTCTTGTTGAGCGCGTTGTGTCTCTTGTTTTATTTGTTCTGCGGGCGTGAGATACCGTTGTCCTTGCTCATCATACCAATACATCCATTCTCGCGTTACACCGCAATAATTTCCCCTTTCGCAACCAATTCCTAAGCCAATTTCTGGTAGCCAAACGGGGTTTCCTTCTTGCAATTCATACTTACCATTAACTAATTTATGTACTTCCAGATGTGGTTTGCGGCGACGACGAGACGAATAAATTACATAATAAAGTACACCCAAAGCCTCATATTCATCCAATTTAGTAGTGTATTCCTTACGATAATTTTGGGAAACTATTTCTAGCGCGAAAATCGGTACAACATTTTCATCCCACAGCACATAACTGGGACGCAGTTCTTCATCATAAAACCGCTCTACCCCTAAGCTCAAAAACCCATCTGGCACAATGGGAGGTTTATCGGGGTGATAATAAATACCCATATCTATACCAAAGAGCCAATCCATGCGTTCTGACCAAAGTATTAACAGGATCGCCTTTAGCAAGCCTGGTATTAATTCTTGCAGTTCATTATCCACAGGCGTTTCATCAGAATCTGGTAGTTCCTCGGCTGAGGGCAAGTACCTTGGCAAGTTGTACTCTAACATGGCTGGTTTCCCCAAAACTCAAAGGATATTTGGCTCTATTTGGCTCACCAGAATTATAGCGATTTCTCCGCAACTATATCATTAGTTTACTACTATATATTAGGTACTCCACTGACACTAATTGACAGCTTTTAACTACTAGACAATCTTAAATCTGTCGGAATCACGAGCAAAAAAATTTATTTGATGCCCAGATTCTAACTGTTACAATCCGATTATCTCGATGATGCAATGTTTTGCTTTGACTAAAAGATACCACTTGTGGTATTGATAAACAGTCAAGATTCCACAGATATAATAGTTACTAGCTTGTTTGTTGGTTGTGCAGAGCATTGCCTCAGCTAAAGTTGCAGCCCAGTCAAGAATGCAGGCATTTCTACCTCAATTAAGTAAGTTGCTTAAGATGATAAAATTTTGGTAACTCTTAACTATTAATAAATATATAGGTACTAAGTGCTATTCATGCTTTATATTTAGCGACAGGGTGGTGCAAACAGCCACTCACATTCAAATACTTAGGAGGCAGTACCCACCGGGAGCAACTCACGCTTTGATACCATTAGCACGCAACGTAAGTAAAGGTTAAGTTGATATTAAAACGAATAATTTTTGCTGAATTGTGACAGATAAAGACTAAACTAAAAAGTCTTGTGCAGCAAAACCTGTAGCTTTAAATGAAGTAATCATGTCTAAGGTTCTTGTCTCAGATTCTATTGACCAAGCTGGAATTGACATTCTTTCGCAAGTTGCTACTGTTGATGTCAAACTAGGTCTAAAACCAGCAGAACTGATCGAAATTATTGGTGAGTATGACGCGCTGATGATTCGCTCTAGTACGCGCGTTACCCAAGAAATCATTGAAGCTGGCACTCAGCTAAAAATCATCGGTCGTGCTGGTGTGGGTGTGGATAATGTGGATGTTCCGGCTGCCACCCGCCGAGGAATTGTAGTAGTCAATTCTCCAGAGGGAAACACAATTGCTGCGGCTGAACATGCGCTAGCGATGATTTTGGCTTTGTCTCGCCATATCCCCGATGCTAACGCTTCGGTGAAACGCGGTGCGTGGGATCGCAATAGCTTTGTCGGCGCGGAAGTCTACAAAAAAACTCTTGGCGTTGTCGGTTTGGGTAAAATTGGCTCTCATGTTGCGGCTGTAGCTAAGACAATGGGGATGAAACTCCTAGCTTATGACCCTTTTATTTCTACAGACCGAGCCGAACAACTTGGCTGTCAGTTAGTTGAGTTAGATTTACTCTTCCAGCAAGCAGACTATATCACCCTACACATCCCCAAAACCCCAGAAACCACCCACTTAATCAATGCCACAACCTTGGCAAAAATGAAACCCACAGCCCGAATTGTCAACTGCGCTCGTGGTGGGATCATTGATGAAGTAGCTTTAGCAGCAGCTCTGAAAGCGGGTAAAATAGGCGGTGCAGCCTTGGATGTGTTCGAGTCAGAACCACTGGGTGAATCTGAATTGCGATTGCTAGGCAAAGAAGTTATCCTCACTCCCCACTTGGGAGCCTCTACCGCAGAAGCTCAAGTGAATGTGGCTATTGATGTTGCCGAACAAATTCGGGATGTACTTTTAGGATTACCAGCGCGTTCAGCCGTCAACATTCCCGGACTCGGCCCCGATGTATTAGAAGAACTCAAACCCTACATGCAACTAGCAGAAACTCTAGGTAATCTAGTGGGACAGCTAGCTGGCGGACGGGTGGAAGTACTCAATATTCGACTACAAGGGGAACTTGCGACCAACAAAAGTCAGCCTTTGGTAGTAGCTGCGCTGAAAGGTTTACTTTACCAAGCTTTGCGGGAACGAGTAAATTACGTAAATGCCAGTATAGAAGCCAAAGAACGCGGAATTCGGGTGATTGAAACCCGCGATGCTTCCATTCGAGACTATGCCGGAACGCTTCATCTAGAAGCCACCGGCACTTTAGGTACTCACTCTGTCACAGGCGCTTTGTTGGGTGAACGGGAAATCCATTTAACTGATGTTGACGGTTTCCCAATTAACGTCCCACCCAGCAAATATATGTTGTTTACCCTACACCGCGATATGCCAGGGATTATCGGCAAACTCGGTTCTCTACTCGGCAGTTTTAATGTGAATATTGCCAGTATGCAAGTAGGTCGTAAAATCGTCCGTGGTGATGCAGTAATGGCTCTGAGTATAGATGACCCTTTACCAGAGGGCATTTTGGATGAGATTATAAAAGTCCCTGGTATTCGGGACGCGTATACAGTAACACTATGAGTGCTGAGTGCTGAGTAACGAGTGCTGAGTAAAGAAAAGTTAGGAGTGAGTAGTGAAGAGTTAAAAGTTAAAAACTTCTAACTCCTAACTCCTAACTAATAACTCCTAACTCTCTCAAACTCAGCACGGGCTAAACGCCCCGCTTCCGCTAACAGCACTCACGACTCAGCACTTAAAAATGGCAAACACCTGGTGGGAACTACAGATTGTATGTGAGCCAGACCTAGAAGATTCGATCTTTTGGCGACTGGAAAATTTTGGCTGTCGTGGAACAGCTAGTGAAAACAAAGGAAATTCATCTTTAGTCAAGGCTTATTTATCGACAATTCAAACGCAGCTGCTAGATTTAGCAGCGCTATCGCTGTGGCTGCGTCAAGATGCTCTCTGTGTAGGAGTTTCATCTCCCTCACTGCAATGGCAGTTAATTGATGAGGAAGATTGGGCGACTAGCTGGAAACAATATTGGCATCCGCAGGAAATAGGCGATCACTTCCTAATCAACCCCGCTTGGCTACCATTACCAGAAACAACGGAGCGGTTAGTGATTCGTCTTGACCCTGGTGTAGCATTTGGTACGGGCAACCATGCCACCACTCAGCTATGTTTGGAATCCCTGGAAATGCGGCTAAGTGGAGTTCCTCAGTCATTTGTAGGTACTAGTGGCAAACATGAACATCTGGTAATTGCGGATATTGGCTGTGGTTCTGGTATCCTTTCCATTGGGGCGCTGCTACTGGGAGCAGAGAAAGTCTATGCAGTAGATAATGACCCTTTGGCGGTGCAATCAACTATCAGTAATAGTGCGCTGAACGATATTAGTCCAGAACGTTTACTACCTGCACTGGGAAGTGTAGACGTTTTGACAAAACTGCTTGAAAATCCAGTGGATGGTATTGTTTGCAATATTTTGGCTCATGTAATTATTGAATTAATTCCAGAAATGAGTGCGATCGCTAAACCTGAAACTTGGGCTATCTTCAGTGGTATTTTACTAGAACAATCTAAAGGTGTTGCTGATGCTTTAGAACAAAATGGTTGGGTCGTTGCTACCCTGTGGAAACGAAAAGAATGGTGTTGCTTGAATGTACGGCGTTCTTAACTCAGTAAGGTGGTAGTGCTTCGCCAACGGCGGGCGGTTACGCCATCGCAAAGCGAATTTGACTACAATCCTTAGAAAGAACTGCAAAAACCTAATGTCTAAAAAGCCTGATTCACAGTTACAAAATCTTTTTGCCGCCCATCACTCAAGCGACTGGCAAGAAAAATTAGTGCAAGTAGCCTATCGTTTTAACCGGGAGTATCAACGTGAAACCTTTGAACTCCCAGCAGAAGTACAGGCGATGCCAATATTCCGGGAGTGGATTGGAGGTAGTTTCTCAGGGAGAATTGCTTCCCCTTTCTGGGAAGTTGCTAAACCTCAAAAAAACCAGCACTGTATAGATATTGGCTGTGGTATCAGCTTTTTAATCTATCCTTGGCGGGATTGGCAAGCATTTTTTCATGGGCAAGAAATCAGTAATGTGGCACGGGATACTCTTAATTCTCGTGGGCCACAGTTGAATTCTAAGCTGTTCAAAGGTGTTGAGTTGGGAGCAGCTCATCAGTTAAACTACTCACCAGAGCAGTTTGATCTAGCGATCGCCACAGGATTTAGCTGTTATTTTCCACTCGAATACTGGAATGCTGTACTAGCAGAAGTCAAGCGCGTATTAAAACCAGGTGGACATTTTCTCTTTGACGTTCTCAATCCAGAACAGCCTTTAGCAGAAGATTGGGCAGTTTTGGAAACCTATTTGGGGGCTGAGGTGTTTTTAGAGCCTTTGGCTAAGTGGGAAAAAACCATTAAAGCGGCTGGTGCTAAAGTCGTAACGCACAAATCAGGGGAACTATTCGAGTTATACAAAGTGCGGTTTTAAAAATACTATTACTCAGGGATAAGTGGACTTGATGGATCTAAAGAAGTTGTAAAAACAAAATAGATTACTCCAGCGCCGAGAATCATCACAGCGATACTGAACAGCAACACCCAACGATCTGTCGGTTCATAAGTATCTTCTTCGATATCACGGCGGACTGCGAAATAGTGTGCCGTTGATAGCCACACGGTAATCAAACCCACCAGCGAGAAAACTAAACCTAACTTCCAGCCGTTGCCAGGACGGGGTATTAAAGGTACTTGGAAAGCACGCAAACGCACGATGACGACACCAAAACCTAAAAGAGCGATCCCTGTCCGCATCCAAGCGAGGTAAGTACGCTCATTTGCCAAGTGATCTCGAATTCGGGACGGATTCAGTCGTCCTGGCTTTTTTTCATCTTTATCTTCTTCTGTAGGTTTCGATTTTAACTGCATCAATAACACCTTTATCCCCAAAGCGGCTCTTATCAAAAAAATACGGAGGTAATAGCAAATCTCCTTCCAGATGACTTGCACCCAGCGCAATAGTTGCGCTAATGAAATATACCTGTTGTGATTGTACATTTTTCTCAAAATTTATTTTAATGCAGATATCTAAATAAAACAAGCCTAAGATTGAGGATAAATAAATACAAAAAAACAGCCAAGATCAGAGAGGTTTTTACCAGTACAAGTCAGGTTTTTCCTCTGATTTTGGCTGTTACCCTATTTAAATTGAGAACAATTATTCAAAAATAGATTATGCAGTTGTATCTCAAGACTGATTGCTAGGCGCATTAGGAACTCGTGTATTTATGATAGCCTGCGATATATCTGGGATAAACCAATTAGCCGTTTTGCTGTTAAGAACTTTCACAGTCGGAACATTTAAGTCAATCGCAGCAGTACCTGGATTTGTTTTAATCACCAACTGAGTTCCATCAAGTATTTTTAGAGCAGCCGGCCCTGTCAACTCTTGACCTTGCCCATTAGGACTAGAAGTGAAATTTGCTACCTTGACATCATTCGCTAGATAGATGCCATCACAATCCCAGTTGTTTTCAGTGGACTGACCATTAGCTAAAAAATACAGGTTATTGTCGTATACGGCATCTTCTTCGTCTTCATCATTTGGTCTTTTGCCATATATAGCTATAGTATTACCTGTTTGGTTTTCGCATTGACCCCAGTTAATTCCCGTCTCTAAAGCATATTTTTGCAGTGTTAATTCTTCTGTTCTCTTTTGAATTTCTTCTGGTGTTAGACCTTCAACTTGAGTTTGGGCATCTTTTGTCTGAGAAAGTTCTTTCAGAGCTTTAGTGACTTCGATATAGTCAGGGTTTTTGCTAAACTTTGGTCGATCAGCAAAAGAAGGTTGAGCAAAGGCTAGATTAACCAAAATCATCAAGACAATTAGCAGAGATTTCCAGATTTTCATGTTTTGACTCCTGTTGATGGGTAAGATATTTTGCAGTTTGGAATTCATTCTAGTGAGAAAATTCATGATACACCTCTTCTTAGATACTTAGTTTCTATTGTTCTTCACTCGACGGCTGAATATTGAAACCTAAAATTAATGAAAATATATAACTAGAAACTACAGATAAAAGAGTCCAAGTAACATTCTCTGTAACAATAAATATACCGAGTCCAATCAATATACAAGGCACAAAAGTATTGCCATTCTCTGTTAAAAAGTTAGCGATCGCAGGTAAATAGGTTAACTTATAAGCGGTATAACACCATACACCCACCATCGTAAAAAATACACTTAGTATCACTAGCAGACTATCTAATTCCGAGTTGGCAAACAGAGGCACGTAAACGCTGATATTATCACTACCATTCGCAAAGGCAATCGCAGCTACATTGCATGTTTGCGGAGAGATAAAACTGGCAAGTACAGAGGGACAAGACGGTTCGGTTTCTTCTTCAGATTCCTCTGGTGAATCCTCTTCGCGTTTTAGTAAACTACTCACACCAATAATTATTGGCATTAAACCAAGTAGTCTAATCCAGTCTTGCGGTATGATCAGTCCACCGAAGAAACCGGGAAGACTAGCAACGATTAATGCAGCAAAACCGAGATACTGGCCAGCAAAGATGTGACGATTGCGGAACGTTTTATTTATTTGTGAAAAAAGCAACGTCAGAATGACGATATCATCGATGTTGGTGGCAGTGAATGCGGTAATCCCTGTGATAATTGCAGTTACGAAATCGTTCATTTGTGGAAGTCCTTATTTTCATGCTTGGGAATTAGACATTGGGCATGGGGCATTGGGCATTGGGCATTGGTTATTTCCCCCCTGCTCCCTCTGCTTCCTCTCCTTCCTCTGCTTCCCTTGCTTTCTACTTGGTCGTTTGAGTCCGTGCCGAAGCTTTGATTTATACTTTAGTCAAACTAACCGATAGAATCAAATGCTTTTGTTTGTCAAAATGATAAATGAAAGTGATTAAAAATTTTACAGCAAGTTGTAGGGATACCATAAATGGCAGGAATGACGCTTGAGCAGTTAAAGATTTTTCTGGCTGTGGCGCAGCACTTACACTTTACTCGTGCAGCAGAGGAGCTTTATATTACACAACCTGCCGTCAGTGCAGCAATCCACAACTTAGAGCAAGAATACGGTGTGAAACTGTTCCATCGGATTGGTCGCCATATCGAGATTGCTGAGGCTGGTAAATTATTGCAAGTGGAAGCGCAAAAAATTCTCGATCAAGTCTCCTTGACTGAAAGAGGATTGCGAGAATTGAACAATCTGCAACGGGGTGAATTAAAATTAGGGTCGAGTCTGACAATTGGTAACTACTGGCTACCAAGTAAGATTAGTGAGTTTAAGAGCCGATATCCCGGTATCCAGATTGACTGTAGCCTTGCCAATACAGAAGAGATTTGTGTCGGAACGGCGACAGGACAGTTTGATTTAGGTTTGGTGGAAGGAGATGTGAAGCCAGCACTTCAGAGTACTCTAGAGTACGAAATAGTGGGGAGCGATCGCTTACAAATTGTAGTAGGTCAAAAACACCCTTGGTTTGAATGGGGAGAAATTGACTTAAGCCAATTGACTCAAACCCTTTGGGTGATGCGAGAACCAGGTTCTGGAACCCAGCAAAGGTTTGAGGAAGCCCTACAAAATTGGGGAATCAATCTCAGTGAACTAGATGTAATTTTAGTGTTCAATAGTGGAGAGATGACAAAAGCAGCGATCGAAGATGGTGTCGGTGCAATTGGAATTTCTGAATTGATGGTAAAAAAAGAAATACAGTTGGGAACTCTGCGGGCAATTCGAGTGATTGATAATAGAGAGGGTAAAGGTGCGATGCCTACGGCGGGCTACACCTACGCAGAAATAGTTCGACCTTTTTTCAAACTCAAGCATCGTCAGCGTTTTCAAACTGCTCTTTCCAAAGTTTTTGAACAAATGTTGATATCGTCTATGTTAGATGGCTCACATCAACATGTATCAAAATCAGTTATCTAAAGGGGTCTGGGGACTGGGAATTAGGGATTGGATGCCAAATCAAAAAATTATGGTGGTTGCTCTTACCCACCACTAAATTTTAAAAAACTTTTTCCTAGTTTCCAGTTCTCAGTTCCCAATCCCTAATCCCCAATCCCCTTTACACCTTTCGCATATTTTGACTAATGGGGTCAAAACCTCTAGAAAACCGCGTGCTGTCATCGTAGTAAGCGCCAGTCAAATTCGCTCCATACAACTTAGCATAGTTGAGTTTTGCTCCCCGGAGATTTGCTTCATTGAGTTTGACACCGCTCAAATTAGCTCTCGTCAAGTTTGCTTTGGCTAAATTAGCTCTACTTAAATCTGCTCCCCAGAGTTTAGCTTTAGCTAGGTTCGCTCCACTCAAGTCAGAACCCCATAAATTGATTCCAGGCAAATAGGCTCCAATCAGCTTGTCCCTACTTAAGTTGACGGCTGGAAAATATCTTTCTCCTGCGGCAAAACGCCGTTTTAATTCCTCAGCATTCATGCGTTGCGTTCACCTTCCTTAGCAATACAGAAGTTATTTGTTCCCATTCCTGGCTTAGTTCTCCTAAAAACTCTGGCTGACCACTGCGCTGATACCAGTAACGGGTATTGTTCAAATCGCCTTCTTTGCGGTGCAGGTAAGCATGAACCCAAGCACTATCGGCATCGCTGGCATTTCCAAGTATTTCATGAGCTTTGCTCCAATCACCTTTTTTGTCATACCACATTGCTTGCAGCGCTTTTGGTAGCGTCTGGGGACATGAGCGCTGCTCTTCGATTAATCGCAGGAATTCCTCTGTATTCATGATCGCCACCTAACAAGAATCAAACTTCTATCTCTAAGATACTCTCCAGCTTAAGGTTAAGGGGAAAAGAAGAAGCAAGGGAACTGGGGAAGAAGAACTATTAATTATTGACCAATGCTCAATACCTTTCAAATCTGCTTTACTGGAATAATTTCAAACTCGAAAGTACTGATCAAACGGTCATCAATATAAACCTCTATTCTATGCTTACCAAGCGGATCGCCAGGAGCGATCGTCCAAAAATTCTCAATCACACCGTCTGGAGCCGACTGTGTGCGCCGTGTCACAGATGTAGTGCCATCTGCTGATATTGAGAAGTCTTCACCGTTATCTGTACCCCAAGTTTCTGGAGGTTTTGGTAAACGCAAGACTTCGCGCCATTTCACTTCACCTTGGTAGTCTTTGAGTTTAATCCGCCATCCGTAGGCGTTTCCTTGCTGAAGTGGCACTCTTGTTGTCTGGAAAATGGTAACGTTCCCTTTGGAGTCAATTCTCTTCAGCCCGAACTCAGTGTTACTAACAGTAATCTGTTTTGTATTCCTTGGCGCAGGAGATGAGATAACATTTTCTACCAAAACAGAAGTAGCGTTGATTGGCTCAGAACTTATGGCCCCAGATATTAGCCAAGAAGAAGCTAGCACAGCAGTAGTGGCCCAAATTCTCATTAGAATAGTTTTCCTGTCCGACTTTTGGTACTTATTCAAGTAATCTGACATGTTTTCCGGGCCAAGGCTATCTATGGTTGGACAAAAACGAAATTGCTTTTAATAATTGACAGATTCAGGAACTTAGAGAAAACTCGAATTCGATGAATAAGGCTTTTAAGGGATTGACTGAATTAAAAGCATGGTTTGCGAAAGGTTGGGTGAAGTCTACAGAAGTGGCTAAAGGTAAAGATGGAGTCTTGGCACACCCGTATTCACATATTTTGGCAATGGTGCCACCTTCATATTTCCCTAAATATTTTTACTGAGGCTTGACCGTATAACTTGCGTTAATTTGAGGCGTTGATACAAACTGATTTGGTGATTTCGTGTTTGCTCAAGCCTCAGACAGTAACTTTATTGCTTTTAACGTATCGTCTCAAAATAAGTTCCAACAAAATAAAAATGTACAAACCTTATCCGAAGTTTCGCCTATAGGTAAAATCTGGGACAAGCACAGAACCAATACTGATAAAGTCTTGCATTACTACGCCAAAGCAGACGAACATTATTTTCAGCAGTATGCTTGGCGGATGAGAATATGTTCCGAGTTGCTGAAGTTTCAATTAGTGCCAGAGGAATCGCAAGGTATTCTCAAGTTAAAGCTATCAGATGCTCGATTCTGTAGAGTTCGCCACTGTCCGGTTTGTCAGTGGCGACGCTCGCTTATGTGGAAAGCAAGGGCTTACAAAATTCTTCCACAAGTTGTCACTGATTATCCCAAGCACCGTTGGCTATTTGTCACCTTGACTGTAAAGAATTGCCAGATTCAGGAACTCAGGGAAAACTTGGATTTGATAAATAAGGCTTTTAAGCGATTTACTGAATTGAAAGCATGGCCTGCGAAAGGTTGGGTGAAGTCTACAGAAGTAACTAAAGGTAGAGATGGAGTCTCAGCACATCCGCATTTACATATTTTGGCAATGGTACCGCCTTCGTATTTCAGTCATGGCTATCTTTCTCATGCCAAATGGGTAGGGTTGTGGCAGCAGTGCTTACGGATTGATTACCAGCCAATTATTCATACTAGCGCGATCGCAAAGCATCATAACCCTTCACTACTCATCCCAGAAATTCTCAAGTATCAAGTCAAAGAGTCAGATTTGGTGGGTGATAGAGAATGGTTTTTAGAGTTAACCCGTCAACTGCATAAAAGTAGAGCGATCGCTGTTGGGGGTATACTCAGGCAGTATATGCGCGAATTAGAGGAGAAAAATCAAGACCTCATTGATGAAAGTGAAGAGACAAATGAGGTAGATAGGGAAAGTTTGTATTTCCGATGGGAGCGCAAGTTACAAAGATTTAATATAGAGTGATATCAGCGATATAATAAGAGCCGCATAATCCCTACAGGAAAAGGATTACATAAGTTTAGATCGGTAGATACTGTGGCTTAATCCGGCGAAAGGACAAAGACCAGCGTTCAGATACAACCGGAAGTAGTTCATGGGGAATACTAGAATCAAACTGGATAACCTGACCATCTTCAAGGTGATGTTCCTGATTATCAATGCGGAAAGTAGCACGTCCAATATTTACTAATGCTACCAAAGGTTCAAAAACGGAGTGGTCACGGTGTCGTTTCATGCCACCACCTGGACGATAATGGCAGAGTAAGGCACAATTCCATCCTGGAAGAATGCGATCGCCAAGTCGATTAACCGTCTCATCGCAATGTCCTTTCTTAATTAGCGCAGGGTTTAGTAGTATTACCTCATATCCAAACCATTTGTGAGTTCGACCAAAAGCAATCTCACTAGAAGGTATTGACTTCATGCCAAATTGATAATTGCACCAGTCATGAAGACTTTGAAGATCGCAACCAAAGTCTTCAATAGTTTTAGTTTCAAGTAAATTCATTATTAACTCCTAAAAATTTTAACTCTGAAAACCAAACTAATTACACCTTCCCTCAGCCCGAAGGGAAAGAAAAAAAATGCGTGGATGTTGGCATCACGACTATTGGAGTAAAACTCTTTATTTCTTTTCACTTGGAGAGATTAAAAAAGAGAAATTACGCAACTAAGCGAGTAGATGAAAGCATATCCTCATAATTTTTAGGCGTTAGCCTATCTTTTCTACAACCCGAAGAGTCAAGAAAAAAGAAATACCAGCCACCAAACGAGTTGATGACTGGTTAAATTGCCTTTACTTGAAGCTAGGAAATAGCTTCGATGATAAAGTTATAAAATCTCAAAATAGATGGATAAAAATAACAATGACTGATTCAAAGCCTATTCGCACAGTTCGTCGGGGAAGAATATTCCCTGATATTCAGTGGTCAGAAGAAAAAAAAGCTCAATGGAAAGCTCAACAAGAGGGATTTTACCAGCGCTGTAAAGTTATTTTTGACCAAGTTCAACCAGAGTTAATCAAAACTCACTACAACTGGTATATGGCTGTTGAACCTGAGAGTGGAGACTATTTCATTGATACAGATGAATTAGCTGCTATCAATAAGTCTCGCCAGCACCACCCGAATGCTCCGGTGTTTATATTTCAGATTAATGAAACAGGAATAGCTGGCACAATATAATTCAAGGCAGCTTTGGTGATGAGGAACAGCTATTCTTTGAAATGGGAGCAATGCGATTTTGTGAGATCATCATAAAGACAGCAGGGGAGCAGGGAGC
>NZ_CAXTNE010000165.1:0-17782 GCF_964245445.1 uncultured Nostoc sp. | reverse complement strand
ATATAGTTTTTTTAGGGAACAAATAATAAATACATTTATACTTTTAAAAAAGAATAATATATTGTTTACTATAGTTAGTTTAAAAGAATTCAATCTAATTATTCAAGCTTTTGTATCGTCCTGTTTAAAAAATATGGGGGATAAATTTTACTTATAATTCTAGCTTTTTAGAGACGCAATTTCTTGCATCTCTACTTCAGATATAGAGGTTAAAATGGACGACTACCTGCAAGGCTAACCCGTTTCAAGACCCTTCGCTCACTCGGATCAAATGCTTGACGGTAGTGCAAGGTAGCTTGATTATCCCAGTAGACAATATCACCTATAGACCATTTATGTTGGTAGTAGAACTTGGGTTGATTTAAATGCTTACGTAACTGTTCAACCAATTTAGATCCTTCTTCCGGCTCTAATCCGACAATTTCCACTTCTGTAGCGGCATCTAAGTAAAGATGTTTTTTACCACTCTCTGGATGTGTCCTAACTAAAGGATGGGGAAAGATTGGACTGATTAAAGGAATAGTTTTGTCTAAACGATACAAAGAGCGGGGTGCATTCCGGTCTCGTAAGAATGGGTTGTAGGTAATTAACTGTAAATCTGCAATCCGTTCTTTGGTGGTTTCATCTAATGCCTCATAGGCTAAATTAGTATTTAACCAATAAGTATCTCCACCATGAGTTGGTATTTCCAAAGCATAAAGAAGCGAACCACTAGATGGAGTGGGAGTCCATTTGTGGTCAGAATGGAAAGTTAATTCTCCAGTACCGGTGTAGCCACCATCGACATTAGAAATCGGAATTACCACCGGAGTTTCTCCTGGTTTAGAAGCCAATACCGGAGTTTCATCAGATGGTACAAAGAGTGCGCCAAAGTATAAAGCGAAGTTCAAAAGTTCTTGATCAGAGAGCTTTTGGTCTTTGAAAATTAAGATGTGGCGATCGCGCAAAACTTGCTTAAGTTCTAATATGACTTCAGGTGCGATAGGTTGACTGGCATCAAGATTGGTAACTATGGCTCCCAAAGGAGCATCAATAGACCTAATTTTAACCTCTGTCAAAGTTAAGGTCGGCATCACATTCTCCTGTATTTTAGTTAATTCTTGGGATAACTACTTATTTGCTAACACCTCTGAGGGAGTAATTTTGGCGTACTCTTCAGGCGTCAAAAACCCATCTCTAACATTCACTTTTTTGGGGATAAGTCCTAAGCTGTACCACTTATCTGCAACCTCTTGTTGCTTGGTAATAGTTTTCTCAGTAATCGGTAGCAGCCCATAGTCATATTTCTTATGCATTATTTCCAGAGTCGGTGGATCTAGCTGAGTTACAGGAGCAAGCAGTTGTGCTACTTCTTTGGGATGATCCTTAGTCCAGATTTCTGCCTTTTCTAGCTCCTCTAGAAACACTTTAATTACATCAGGATGAGCCTGATAAAACTGGCGTGAGGTTGAGTAAAAGTTGCCAGTATCCCGCAACTTACCACCATCTGCTAAAACACGAGCTATTTTATTTTGTACATTTCTGGTAGCGAATGGCTCCCAAATATACCAAGCATCTACCTTGTTCTGACTAAATGCCGCATTTGCGTCTGACGGCGTTAGAAAAACTGATTTGACATCGCTCAGTTTCAGTCCCGCGTCTTCTAATGCTTTAACTAATAAGTAGTGACCAATGGAGGCTTTCTGGAAAGCAACTTTTTTGCCTTTCAAATCGCTAACACTTTTAATCGGAGAGTTTACAGGAACTAAAAGTGAAATAGCTTTACCACTGGGACGTGTAGTAGCTAGATAAACAAGAGGCGCTCCTGCTGCTTGTGAAAATACAGGAGGCGATTCGGCTGTAGATGCGATATCCAGTCCATTTGCATTTATGGCTTCTAGCTGTTGTGGCCCAGCAGCAAACTCAGGCCACTGTACTTTATAACCCAGAGGCTCTAATCGCTTTTCTAAGGAACCCTGCTTTTCTAAAACTGCCAGAGCGGTAAGTTGTTTTGAACGTACAATCCGTACTACTTGCTTCTGTGTTGACTTCTCTGTAGTGCTAGATGAAACTACCGATTCAGGGGAAGCTGCCGACTGCTGAGTGTTATTTTTTGCTTCACTACAACTTGATAGGGTCGTCGATAGCATTAAGCAGTAACCGAGAGCAAACAACAAGGAACGACGTGTTGTTCTCTGGCTTTTTCTGAATTCAAACTTTCCTTTTAAAGCTGCCATGAGTTGTTTTATTAATTTCCCTCTAGGTGGTTAGAACAATGATGATTAATTGCTATGTAACAAACAAAAAATCTTTTATATTAAGTTATTTAAAAACTCCAATACATATTTTTTCTAATTTTAAAAAGTTTATTTATGATTTTAGGGAATGGGTGGGTATTACCCACCCCGCAACGACTCGAGGAAATGAAAATTTAATAGTTAGGAGGGAAAATTTAGGAAGTGGAGTGAGAAGATCCCACTCCAATATCGTGCTACTGGAAGATTGAAATTTGTGAGTGAAACTTTGTATTGTTCAATGCCCAATGCCCTAAGAATATTGGGTAATGACAGGTAGCTGCTCGTTGAGTACCCAATCGCCGATCGCTCGCAATTTGTAGTCCACAGGATCGTGCAGGGTAAAGGTTCGCAAATCTCGCCAATAACGGTCAAATCCATATTTAGTTGCAGTGGCGCGAGTTCCCGTAACTTCAAAGATGCGGTTGGTAATATCTATACCGACACGGGTAGCTAATGCCTTGGACGCAGAAACTGCGATCGCTACTTCTCCCCTCTCTTGATGAGTTAGTTCTACATCCTTATCCCATGCTGCTTGCACCTTCTCGGCTGCTTGGTCGGCTAGAGCGATCGCAGCTTGGATTTCCACCCAAAAGTCTCCGTAATGATGTAGAAGATATGGGTCTTGAGTAGCACTATCTACCCCTGATGTAATCCACGCTTTAGTAGTAGTTTTTGTGTACTCACGAGCGGCGGCGAAGGCTGCTTTAGTAATTCCTAGATAAACATTGGTTTTTGTTAGCTGGGCAATAATACCAAGAAAAGTTGAGAAGGCACTATCAGAAGGATTGGATGGGCCTAAAATCTCATCTTTCCCCACTAAAACATTATTAAATGTATAACTACTGCTATCAGTGCGACGTTGCCCGATGTTGTCCCAATCTTGATTAGAAACTAACCCTTCCCTGTCTTTGGGAATTATGAATATGAAGGGCAATTCTACACCATCTTCTAAAGCGGAGAATACCCGGTAATCTGCAACAGAAATACCAGTACCAAAGCTTTTAACACCATTAACCCGAAAATTTTCGCCTTCTGGGTTAATTTTCAGCCTAGTATCTCGCGTATTAATAGCATTTGCCCAAAATAAGTTATTCTTAGCAGTTTCTCTATAATATTTTTCCTTTTGGGCTGGTGTGCCAGAAACGTGACCCAAAGCCGTCAAATTGAGATGGTTACCATATAACTGACCAATTGAACCATCTGCTTTTGATAGCTTTCTAACAATTTTTAAAGCATCAATCCAAGTTGCACCAATTCCACCATATTGCTTAGGCACAATCAATGGTAGCAGTCCACTTTCACGTAGTTTATTAATTTCCTCTTCTGGAACTCCGGCTTGGGCATCCCTTTCAACTGCGGATTGAGCAAGTTCCTTGGATAAAGAAGCTGCTAGGTCAATGTAATCCTTTGGTTTTGTAATATCTAACACCATAATGAAATCATCCTTAGTATTTTGTAATGACGCTCGATAGCGTAGCGTTAGCGACGTAGGAGCGTCTGACTCGCTCTAAGCGTACTCCTACGGAGAAGCAAGCTACGCGTAGCGTCTCTAAGAGTTGCTATGCCGAAGGCGTTGCCTCTCGAAGAGAAGGCTTTACGCTGCGCTAACGTAATTAAGGCAAATACAATTAATACAACCAGTTTCTAATTCGTTGCTCTATGAATGTGAGGCAAAACCTCCTTTCCTAATGCAGAATTTAGGAGAAATGTAGAGTGGGCAAGGCCCACGCTACAAATGAACAGAGGAAATGGAACATGGAACGTTGTAAAAAATTGTCATTGGTTATTAGTCATTTGTCCTTTGGTAATGACCAATGACTAATGAGAATTATTTCTTAGCCGCTAAATATTCGTTAGCGGCTTTCTCAACACCTGTACCCTTGAAGAAGTCTTGATTAAGACTGGTGTACAACTCCAAGGGGTGGATTGAGAGGAAGTAGCGGAGGTCTTCTTCGGTAATGATTTCGTGTTCTGCCATTGAGTAGGCGTTGGCAGTAACGGCGGTGATATCTGGCACATCCCAGTGACCAGAATCTGAACCCAAGAAGGCTTTAACTCTGTCGCCAAAGGGATTAGCTGCACGATTAAAAGCTTGGCTTACACGGGTATCGTCTGATTCTGTACCGAAGTAGAAATGATTCAAGAAGCGATCGCGCACATCTTCTGGCTTTTCAATTCCTGCTAGTTCAAATTCATCGAGTTCACCTGGATTTTCTGGAGCCAATAGTTGATGGTGGAATCCTAAACCATCACCAATCTGGTCTAAGCGTCCATCTACAAGTTCGCCACCGTAGCGGGTATACAACTCTACTAGTGCTTCCTTGTCGATAATGGCAGGATTGTTATTTGACAACAAATGTTGTTTGTTACGGGTTTCCCAGTGCCAAATAATATCAGCGTATAGACTAGCACCCCAAGCTGAACCACCTTCTAAGAAGGCAAACTTTAATTCTGGGAAGCGGCGGGTAACTCCACCAAAAAACAGCGATTTGCATAATGCTTCCGCCGCAAAGGCAAAGTGATTAATGTGATTATACTGGGCATTGGTAACAGAACGCTGAGTTGTCCAACCTTGGCTAGAAGCGTGAGTTGTGGGTACAACTTTCAGTTCTACGCATTTAGCCCAGAATGGATCGTAATCATACTCGCTATCTAAGCCAAAGTTATCAATCCAAACCACTTCGTTGGCTACTTCTTTGCCATACTTTTCAAAAGCAGGAATTGGACGACGAACATAACCGGGGATTTGAATTGCTTTGAGTCCCAAAACATTCACCGCATATTCCAACTCTTCAATCCCTTCTTCAGGAGTATGCAGGGGAATGGCGGCAATGGGTGTTAATCGGTCAGAATAAGGGCGGAAAATATCAGCATGATAGGTGTTAACTGCGCGACAAACAGCCCGCCGCATTTCTTCATTGCCGATATTCGGAGCCATCGTTGCCAAGTTGGGGTACACCACGGCAAAGTCTGTACCTGCTTCTTCCAAGCGTTCGTGCAGCAACTTGGGCAAACTAATGGTAGCCAAATTCAAAGTATTTTTTGTGGGACGACCCCACCAGTTAGGGCGATTGGAGCGATAAGCAAAACGTTCTTCCCAAGTTTGCTTATACCACTTAAAGCGAGAAGATCCTGGTAAATTCTCTTTGAAACGTTCGACAAGTGCAGTTCCACCAACTTGCTCTAAATAATCCAAGACTGCTGGTTCAAATTCTTGAGTATGTACATCGGTGTCAATGATCGGATAACCAAGTTTTTCCCGAATTTGAGCAGACTTGGTTTTTTGTGGGCGGTCTAGAGCAATCGTCATGATAGTTTACCCTAAATTATTCAAATTGTTTATGGGGATTGCCAAAGACGCGATTTATCGCCGTCAAGAATCAATCCTTTGTAGAGACGGCGATTTATCGCGTCTCTTACCTTGATTTCCCAGCCAAAAATTCATCTGCTGTTTTCTCGACAGCCGTACCTTTGAAGAAGTCACGATTGAGGCTGGTATACAACTCCAAGGGATGAATTGACAGGAAATAGTGCAAATCTTCTTCGCTGATAATCTTGCGTTCTACCATTGAATATGTATTAGCAGCGATCGCAGTAATATCAGGTACATCCCAGTGACCAGAATCGGAACCTAAAAAGGCTTTAACACGGTCGCCATAAGGATTAGCTTTGCGATTAAAAGCTTGAGCTACACGGGTATCATCTGATTCTGTACCGAAGTAGAAATGATTCAAGAAGCGATCGCGGATATCCTCTGGCTTGGTAACTCCTGCTAAGGCGAATTCATCCAAATCACCTGGTTCTAAGGGAGATACTAAGTCAGCGTGGAAACCTAAACCACTGCCTAGTTGATCCAAACGACCATGTACTAGTTCACCACCATAGCGGGTATAAAATTCTAGCAGTTCTTCATAATTAACATTGGCGGGATTGTTATTTTCTACCAAATGGTCTTTATTGCGGGTATACCAATGCCAAATCAAATCGGTATACAAACTAGCACCCCAAGCTGAACCTCCTTCTAAAAAGGCAAACTTGAGTGTAGGGAAGCGGTGAGTTACACCACCAAAGAACAGAGATTTACATAGTGCTTCCCCAGCCGATGCAAAGTGACCAATATGGTTGTATTGGTAATTGCTAATGGAACGCCGATTTATCCAGCCCATACCGGAAGAGTGGGTGGTGGGTACAACTTTCAGTTCTACGCACTTTGCCCAGAAGGGATCGTAATCATATTTACTATCCAAGCCAAAGGTATCAATCCAGATAGCTTCATTGGCTACTTCTTCGCCATACTTCTCGAAGGCAGGAATGGGGCGGCGGATATGTCCGGGGATTTGAATTGCTTTGAGTCCCAGCACTTTCACGGCATATTCCAATTCTGCGATCGCCTCTTCGGGCGTATGCATGGGAATAGCGGCAATTGGTGTTAAGCGATCGCTATAAGGACGGAAAATATCAGCATGGTAAGTGTTAGCTGTACGGCAAACAGCCCGCCGCATCTCTTCATTGCCGATGTGTGGTGCCATCGTTGCCAAGTTAGGATACACAACAGCAAAGTCTGTACCAGCTTCTTGTAAGCGTTCGTGCAGCAACTTTGGCAAACTAATGGTAGCTAAATTTAAAGCGTCGTTCGTGGGACGAGTCCAGAAAGGAGGACGGGCGGTGCGGTAAGTGCGGCGTTCATCCCAAGATTGCTTAAACCATTTAGAGCGAGATGCACCGGGTAAGTGTTCTTGAAAACGTTCTGTGATCGCAGTTCCAGCAACTTGCTCTAAATAGTCCAAGAATGCTGGGGGAAACTCTTGGGTATGTACATCAGTATCAATGATCGGATAACCCAGCTTTTCCCGAATTTGAGCAGACTTGGTTTTTTTTGGACGGTCTAGTGCAATAGTCATAGCATTATTACCTGAATTTTTAAATGGATTGGTCAAGAGGCAGGAGCCAAGAGGAAGCAAAAAGCCTTTGAATCTGGAAGTTGAGCCTTTGAGCCTTGAAGTTGAGCCTTTGAAAGACTTAATTACAAAAGTCTGTTTTTCTTGCTTAGAAAAGTTACTGATTCCTGCTTCCTCATCTCCCCTTACTCCCCTATTCCCCATTCCCTATTTTTCTTTAACAGCCCAATCGGTTAATTTAAAGTCCGACTTTGCTAAACCCTGCGAAACTAAAAATTTCTTTGTCCCCTCTAAAAGCTGCACACCCTCGGCTGGTAAGGGTTCTTCTGATACTTGTTTGAGTGGGAATGATATTTTAATGATATTGATGGGATATTTAGTAATTTGAGCGTGGTACTGATAATATTCTTCAGAATTAGCTTTTAAATCCTTGGCTGCTTCTGTGAGAATTGCATTAAATCTGTGTGGAAAATCAGGCTGTTTCGCTAGAAAGCTTTCGGTTGCTACAACTAATGATGTCCCTGACAGACCCTTATGATTTGCAGAAGAATCAATCACTGGAAACCCTTGTGATTTCAGAAAAGGCCCTAAATCGCTTGAAGTTGCATAAGCTGCTACATCACCACGTTCTAAAGCCCCTTTTGCCTCAGTAGTCATCAAGTGGACAACTTTTACATCCTTGGCAATTTTAGCTTCAGCTAACAGACCCAGCAGGTATCGATGCATATAAGAGCCTTTTTGGGTAGCTATTGTTTGACCTTTAAGTTCAGCAAGCGATCGCGGGCCATTCTTTTTCGCTACTAACCAGGCGGTCGTATTAAATTGAGTAATCCGCAATAATCGAGTTTCCTGACCCCTCGCTCTCAAAACGATGGCTGGTGTATCCCCTAAAGAGCCAACATCTAATTGTCCTGCGACAAGCGCCTCATTTAGATCCGGCCCGTTAGGAAATCGCGCAAAAGTAATGTTTTTAAATCCCGCTTTTTGCAACTCACGCTCTAATATTCCCTTTTTCTTTGCCCAACCAAGTGGCCCGGTCGGTTCTGAACTACCTACATAACCTATACGTAGGGTAGAAATGTTGTTAGATGCAGCAACAGTACTATTGGCATTAATAGCCTCAATGGATTGAGCAGATTTAGTTTCGCCTTGGCTACATCCTGTAATTAGTAGCAGTAGGACACAAGCCACTGAGGTTGATAATCTGGAAGAAAGTTGATTTTTATTCATAGAACCTGTTCCTACTGCGTAGACGCATTCGCAAAGCGTCTCCAAGAGTTGCGTCTTGTCATCAGACATCGCTAGCATGACTCTTTTCTTTGCCGTACTATTTCATCTGCTTCAGAATTTGGAATGTTTGATCGGCTTTTGCTGTTGAAGTGCGTTTATGTCCCCAACCGATGTTTTCACGGTAACTACCCAGTAGCCCAACTTCTGCCAATTCTGCCTCATTGACTGAAGTCGTTACATCGCTTTCTGGTGCAACATAAAGAGCGTCAACTGGACAATACAATTCGCACATATAACAAGTTTGGCAGTCACTCTGTCGAGCAATGGTTGGCGGCGCATCGGGTACTTTGTCAAACACGTTGGTTGGACAAATGTTCACGCAGATATTACATTTTATGCATCGCGACTCGCTGACCAACTCAATCACACTGCTGCTCCTATTTTGGATTTTAGATTTTGGATTTTGGATTGGAAAATATCTTCTGCATTCAGCAAAGGCTGAGTTTTTACCCAGACTTGATCTAATCCACCGCTAATCAGGTGATGTTGCTGGTTAGGATCAAGTTCTGGATAATCCAAATGTTTGTGCATACCACGAGTTTCTTTACGTTCAATGGCGCTGCTGTACATCCACCGGGCTGTGGCTACCATTGCCGCAGCTTCTCGCGCCCGGATCAGCTCTTTATCTGACCTTACGTGGCTACTGCGGAGTTCTTGCCAAAGGTAATTTAGCCTACCCAAAGACTCGGTTAAGCCTTGTTCTGTACGGAAATAGTTCTTTTCGTAAGGAAATACTTCAGCTTGGACTGCCTGAATTACTTCATCAGTTGCCAAGGTTTGAGAGCGATCGCTCCCACTCTGTAATACTACCTCTCCAACACCCAAAACTAGTCGTTGAGTTTTCTGTTCCCCCAAACTGCGGCTATATTCAGCAGCCGATTTTCCCGACCAATAGCCAGAAGATATTGCCCAAGCTGCATTGTGGCTACCACCGCCAGTAAATCCGCCACAAATCAGTTCGCGTGTAGCAGCATCTCCTGCTGCATAGAGTCCCCGCACAGAACTGGCACAACTCTCATCTACAATCCGAATTCCTCCCGTACCGCGCACAGTTCCCTCTAGGCGCAGAGTCACAGGGAAACGTTGCGTAAAGGGATCAATGCCTGCACGATCAAAGGGTAAAAAGAAGTTAGGCTGTGCTAAACGCATAGATGCCCGCATTGATTCCGCCGCTTTATCTATGATGGCGTAAACAGGCTGTTGCAGTAATGTCTGGGCAATTACTGAACGTCTATGAGAACTTGCTCCCGGAATCACACTACCATCTTCGTAGGTGAAGGTTGCCCAATTATAAAATAGGGTTTTGGTAACTGAAGAAAAGGCGGGAGAGATGCCGTAAGCATTGGAAAATTCCATACCCGACATCTCAGCACCAGCTTCTGCCGCCATTAAATAACCATCCCCCGTCAGGACGTTGCATCCTAACGCTTTACTGAGAAACGCACAGCCACCAGTTGCAATAATTGTGGACTGCGATCGCACTACCCATTTCTCACCAGTTTGACGGTTCACACCTGTTGCACCAGCAACAGCACCATCGTCATCTACCAGTAGTTCTAAGGCGGGGCTGTTGTCTAAAATTTTGACTCCTGCCCGTTGGATTTGTCGCCGCATCAGGCGCATATACTCCGGCCCTTGCAGCGAGCGCCGATAAGGTTTACCTTCATCGTCGGTAGGGAAGGGATAACCCCATTCTGCTAACTGATTAACGTTGACATAAGTCTGATTCAGTACCCGATCCATCCAGTTGCGATCGGATAAAAACCCACCCAACGATTCCCGACTTGCCTTTGCTGTTTCTCTTGCTTCGGGATCGGGTGGCACGTACCACACACCATTGCCAGATGCAGCAGCGCATCCAGTTGTTCCACAATACCCTTTGTCTACGAGAATCACCCTAGCTCCACTTGATGCAGCACTCCAAGCCGCCCAAGTTCCAGATGGCCCACCTCCAATCACAAGCACATCGCTTTCTAAGTCGAGTTCAAAATCGGTTGTTAACGTCTTCAGCATTTACAATTTCCCCTCATCGATAAAGTCTTAAGCATCAAGTCTTCACCCCATCGATGCTCCACACCATCTCACAAATCTGTTTGCCTACCTACTTGACGACTTACCACAACACCAATTTAGTAATTTTGGAATAACCCCTCGCCTACAAGAGAAGTGGGCTGGAGGTTAGGTTTTTAATTACTGAATCGATAGTTTGGTAACCTTAAATTGTGGCTCCTTAAGACAAGTTGCTACCAGATTGATAGTCAACTACTACTTTAACTTGATCGGCAAACCGTAGTTTCGCACATAACACAAAGCTTTTCACAGTTTTCGACAAAAAGCAAGTATTTTAGGAAACAAATTCAAACGTCAAGTTATGTAAAATAACTTTTCTTAACTCTCCAAATATGCTTGCTTTTTAGATGATTTTGTGCATCTAAAAAGCTAACGTGTCTCTACTTGTGAGTTAAGCCGCTCCCTTAAGACTCAAGAATCCCCGGACTTTTAATTAAACAAATGTAAAAATTTTTATTCAGTCCGGGGAGTGGCAAAGGTTAAAACCTAAAGACAGTACGAATCCAAGCAAATAAACTATCAGGATTGCTGGCATCCGAATCAGGTGCAGTAATCCAGATCAAACCTGGCGTCACCTCAATATGATCTCCGATTTTATATTGGTAGAATGCCTCAACGTGCAGAGAAAGATCTCTGTCCGATTGTCCTAGACCTTTTCCCAAATCTACATTATTACTAAGACTGATCATTCTCGGCTCCATACCAACTAAAACCCCCCCTAGAGCACCTTCACTAAAAAGATCCGGGAATGCCAGTCCTACAGCCCAATCCATAGCTTCGCCATCTCCGCGCCCCACATAGCGGTGTGCTGCATAACTTACCCACGCATTGATTGCAAGCTTGGGATTAACTTGATAAAACGCTTGTAGACCATAAAGGTTGCCTATAGTTGCCGCTCCCGCCACGGTGCTGTTTACCAAGTTACTCCCGTCTGCTGGGCCGAAATTTGTTCCACTAAAACCTATAGTATTTGGTGGGCTATAGGTATTAACGTAAGTTGCTGCCACTCGAAAATTCCGATTAGAAGAGTAGTATATTAACTGTGCTAAAGCTAAATACCTGCCTTTAAATAAGCCATTATTAGGTGTGGGATTGTTACCGTTTGGTGCGCTGTACGCTATCCCGAATTGAAGCTGTTTGCCTAATCCCTGAAGTATGGCAATTCCGGGCCCGCTATCTCCATAGTTATAAACCAAAGACCGCCGTGAAAATCGTGAAATCCCATTAGCACCAGTCGCAAGAGACGATTCAAAATATGGGTTAATCGGGCCAGAAAGGCCTATCTCACTAGCTCCATCGGACAAGGGATAAATGTTAACTTGAGTATTTGGAAAAGGTAGAAACCGATAGCGAAGACCACTGAGAATAATCTGATTGCGTGCAAAAGTAATACTGGAGTTATCAGCAGTTCTTCCCTCATAAGTTCCCAATAATCCACCTGTTGGATTTAGCGGAGTAGGTGGTGCTTGTCCCAATGATTCAAGATTTCCACCTCCTAGTGTCAGAGCTAGTGAATCTTTACCGTTAAAACTGGTGTTTAACCTTAAAGTAGTTACGCCTTGAAGTGTGGCATTGTGAGGTGCTGGTCTTTTAGTGACGACGTTATTGCCTGCTATAAGTTCGCCAAGGACAATCTGAGATCGACCTATAAGTTTGGTTGTGGTCGCAAACTTAGTTGCTTCTAACTCCGCAGTTCGCGCTTCCAAGGTATCTACGCGTCCCCGAAGTTGAGCCAGTTCTGGAGAAAATTGTTCTTGTAGTTTTTTGATGGTATCCAAGTCTTCCCGTTTGACTAAATCTCCCGTTGAAGTCGCTATTAGTTCATTGAGACGATCTAAAGCTGCATTCAACCCAGCTGCAAATTCATAGCGCGTTAGGGAACGATCGCCTTTAAATGTGCTATCTGTATATCCCGCAATTACACCGTAGCGCTCAACTAAAGACTGTAATGCTTGAAATGCCCAATCTGTCGGCTTAACATCTGACAATTGGGAGACGGATGTCACTTGTCCAGCAGAATTCTTTGGAGCTTTTTTGTCAGTTGGTGGTGCAACTTGCAACAATTGCGAAACAGGTGTGACTCGCTCTCGGAGATCATTTGGAGCTTTTTTACGAGTGACTGGTGCAATTGAAGTGTCTACTGTTTGATTGACAACTGCTTGTGGAGCTTTGTTATCTTCTACTTCAGTAGGAGATACATCAGATTTAGGCAGTTCAGCCTGACTCTTGGCTGGATAAAAAACCAGGATGGCTAGAATATCTAGCAACGAAAGCAGGAAAAATATATATCTATAATTCCAGCGCAAATTCAACATGACTCCTTAACTCCTCAACCTAAAAAATGAATAAACTAGCTGTCAATTGCCCAGAAAAACCAAGATAAAATCTTTATCCAAATGTTTTTAATAAAACATTGAATTATAAAATTACCATAGGTTTTGCTAGCGAAAAAGTACAACTGACAAGATCAAAATTAGTACTAAGCAGTTGAATGTACAATCCAGAATTCGCAGCCAACTATGAATTCTGACGATTGACAGAATCCCAAAAACGTCTTAGATGACACAATCACTGCTTTAAAAAAGACTTTTGTTTTTTTAAGAAGAACTCAAACCCATGCTATATAAACTGATACTTCTGAGACATCGTAATGGCGTTTTTTTGTTATGCTGTACAAAGTTAATCAATGGCTACTGACATTGACTAAAGCTTGATTTGGATGCAAGTTATTATTTGCCAATTAACATTAACTGAAAACACTAATTTGTAATCAGCTATATTTTGACAGCATCAATTGTTAATTAAATACGATACTTCTATCGATTTACCGTACTTTTGTAGAATTATCTTTGCATAGAGCTTGCTACAATGCAATACCCAGTAATTTTCCATAAGGCGAAAATATGTCAAAATTCTTGGCTAAGTTAACTCTAGCAACTGCGATCGCTTACTTTCTCCTAGGTAATAGCCGCAAATAGTCAGTAAAAATGAATGAAAAGCAACAAATCGCCCAAGCTGTAGATAATTTGGGCTATACAGGCTGTTACCCCTGCTGTCTCCAGCAAGAACTGTCCTCTGCCTTTCTTAGGTTAATACTTGTCTAGATTTTGAATAGTAGGATCTTCTAAATTATCCAGTTTGTCAGAATTGCGCGTTGAGTTGGAGGATTTGTGATAAAAACCACCTACCTCTGCCAAAGTATAAAGGGGCCTGGCTTTAACTTCTTCATAGATGCGCCCTATATATTCGCCTAAGATGCCAACACTTACTAACTGCACAGATCCGAGAAAGAAGATTGCCATCAAAATAATCGTAAACCCGGTTAAAGGCGAATGGGGGACAAAAAGCCGCCAATACAAGACTAATAAAGCCATGAAGATGGCCGCCGCCGCCGCTACTAACCCTAAGTAGGTTGATAAACGTAATGGCACTATTGAAAAGGATACTAGACCATTGATGGCAAGCGCCAAGGATTTGCTAAAAGTATATTTAACTTCCCCAGCAAAGCGGGGGTAGCGCTCGAACCGAATTGCTGTTTGCTCAAAGCCAACCCAAGAACGCAGACCACGGATATAACGGGTGCGTTCTGGCATAGAATTGAGAATATCTACGATCTGCCGATCTATTAAACAAAAATCACCAGTATCAGTAGGAATCTCTACATCTGCAAGCTTCTTAAGGATGCGATAAAAGAAGTAGGCAGTAAAACGTTTAAACCATCTTTCCTTGAGGCGTTGAGTGCGTTGAGCGTAGACGACTTGATAGCCCTGTCGCCATTTTTCAATCATGTCGGGGATTAGTTCTGGCGGATCTTGTAAGTCAGCATCAAGGATGATGATAACTTGACCCCGGACAAAATTAAGACCAGCCGTAACTGCTATTTGATGACCAAAGTTACGAGCAAAGCTTAGATAGCAAATGCGTGGGTCTTTTTGATGGAGTTCTCGCAGTAGTTGTAGGGAGCGATCGCGGCTACCATCATTGATTAAAATTAATTCGACAACACCATCGAGCCGATTCATTACTGCACTCAGTCTGCGATATAGTTCAGGAATAATTTCTTCTTCGTTATAAATTGGAACAATCAATGAATACTTTGGTAGCATCTAAGAATCTCGTTTAAATTTTGAACAGCCAAGCTAACAGACTGCTTGTCATTATCAAGGTTTCGTTCTCAGTATACCTAGCAAGATTCAAGTCTCATTCCAATAATTTATTATTTGTTCTTTGGATTTATGTAATCTGAATCTGATTCTTTAAGGCTTTCTACAGCTTTTTTCGGAAAGGTACGGCAGTGTCCATACGTGTTAACTTAACGTGAAACCCTTGTCAAGACGTGATATTCAGTTCTCTGGCTTCCCATCACGATCCGCGTCACCCCACCCTAACCCTCTCCTTGTCAAGGGGAGGGAACTAAATTTCTTGTTTCCCCCCAATAAACGGGGGGATTAAGGGGGGAAAACGCCTGTGGGACACAGCTTTTAGGTTAAGCTGACACCAATGGGGGCTGCCGTGCCCCTGCACCTGGCGATATAACGTTATACCGCATCTGAATAGGAACAGCTATAAATTATTAGGTACTACCAAAAAATAAATCATCCAATCTTAATTTGTAGGGGCGTTGCTTTCTTAACGCACCGTCTATATTAATCTGTTACGGTATGTTGTGCTTCTGGCTAACGCACCCTACAAGTTAGATATTTTTTTAATTGCAAGTCCCTTAGAGAGTTATTCCTGATGAATCGTGAATCTACACTAGTTTTTTAAAAAATTTCCTGTAAAATACTAATAAAAACTACGGTAACTCTGTCAAATTAACGGTGTTTAAGTTTCTCATATCCTGACAAACATGCAAATTCTCTGGTTTATTCCTACTGGATCTCATGACGGACGCTATTTAGGCACAGATATTGGCTCTCGTGTTGCTACACCTGATTATTTGCAGCAAATTGCCCAAGCTGTGGATAATTTAGGCTATACGGGCGCATTATTACCCACAGGGAATTCTTGTGAAGATGCTTGGATTACGGCTGCTGCTTTCATCTCTGTCACCAAGCAGATGAAATTTCTTGTAGCAATTCGTCCAGGAATTACTTCTCCAGGTGCTGCTGCACGGATGGCAACAACATTTGACCGGATTTCTAAAGGAAGATTGTTGATTAATGTGGTGACAGGTGGAGATCCGGTGCAACTTGCTGGGGATGGCTTGCATCTTAGTCATGACGATCGCTATGATTTAACCGATGAATTTCTCACAGTTTGGCGGGGTATCGTCAGTGGGGAAACAGTGGATTTTAAAGGAAACTACCTGGATATCAAAGGTGGTAAACTCCTATTTCCACCAGTTCAAAAACCCTATCCACCCTTATGGTTTGGTGGCTCATCTGCTGCTGCCAAGCGGGTTGCTGCTAAACATATAGATGTTTACCTGACTTGGGGGGAACCTCCAGAACAAGTAGCCCAAAAGATCGCCGAAGTTCGGCGACTGGCGGCTGAACAAGGTAGAACAGTCCGTTTTGGGATTCGCTTGCATGTAATTGTGCGAGAAACCGAATCTGCGGCTTGGGATGCTGCCAATGAGCTAATTAAGTATGTAGATGAGGATGCGATCGCAAAAGCTCAGAAAGACTTGGCTAGCTCTGATTCTGAAGGACAACGGCGCATGAGTCAACTACATAGTGGTAGTCGAAAAACCTTAGAGATTAGCCCCAACCTCTGGACAGGAATTGGATTGGTGCGGGGTGGTGCTGGTACAGCCCTAGTTGGAGATCCCGACACCGTTGCTGCTAGGATGCTGGAATATCGCAATTTGGGCATAGAAACTTTCGTGTTTTCTGGATATCCCCATTTAGAAGAAGCGTATCGCACTGCTGAATTATTATTTCCACGCTTACCTTTACAGAGTGAACCTACACCGCTAACGCCACCAGTCGTGAGTACTGTTAGCGAAATTGTCACCAATGAAAAATTTGCTAAACAACTAACGAGTGCTTCATAACCTAATAATTTGTAATTCGTAATGACGCTCGTTCCGACGCTCGTAAGCGTTGCGTTAGCGACGTAGGAGCGTCTGACTCGCTCTAAGCGTACTCCTACGGAGAAGCAAGCTACGCATAGCGTCTCGTAGAGAAGCCATGCCGAAGGCTTTACGCTGCGCTATCGCTACCGCAACTCTTGGAGACGCTACGCAAACGCTAACGTAATTCGTAATTAAAGAGCAAATTACGAGTTATGTAGGCGATATTTGTAGATTTATCCTTTGGAACAATCTAAAATCTAAAATTCCATGATTATTACCTTTAAACACACCAAAGGCAACAATAATATATCCCTGAGCGAGGTGTTAGACAACCCGCAAATTGAGATATTAAAAATAATTAGAAAAATTCGTATTAGTAGCAAATAGTACTTAATTTATTAGTTAAACAGAAGCAATTTCTAGAGATAGTCCTGTAAATAGGAAAGAGGTTATCTACCATGAAACTGATTTTACCGCTCGATCTCGTTGCCGACATTGAGCCTCATTTACCGCCTGATACAGAGGTTGTCAGAGTAGATGTTGAAGGAAATTTAGATGGGGATGCTAGCGATGCTGAAGTTTATTTCAGTTGGTTTTTATCCAGAAGTCCGACGCTGCATAAAATAATAGAAGCAGCACCTGCACTGCGTTGGCATCATGCACCAAATGCAGGCGTGAATCACATCCTGACACCAACTTATTTGGAAAGAGATATCATCCTCACAAATGGGGCCGGAGTGCATGGGATTCCGATCGCAGAATTTGTAATCACTTATATACTGGCTCATGCCAAGCATCTACAGGAATTATATGCTTTACAGGCAGAACGTCACTGGAAAAGAGGCTTTGCCATCCAAGAGTTGACAGATGCGACCTTGCTAATTATTGGCGCTGGTGGTATTGGTCAAGAAATCGCCGCCCGTGCTAAACCCTTCGGCTTAAGAATTATTGGCAGTCGCCGTCATCCCCAAGAGCTACCAAATTTTGATAAAGTCGTGGGTGCTGATGAATGGCGATCGCTCCTGCCAGGGGTTGATTATGTAGTTATTGCGACACCACTAACTCCAGAAACCAAAGAATTTATTGATGAATCTGTATTGCGATCTCTCCCAAATCATGCCTACCTAATTAATATTGCTCGTGGTGGTGTAGTTGATGAATCAGCATTAATAAAACCTGAGTTCGACGTAAAAAAAAAGTCTCTAATCCAGGCAGAAACGGGGTTGTAT
>NZ_CAXTNE010000164.1:0-17974 GCF_964245445.1 uncultured Nostoc sp. | reverse complement strand
TGCTGGGGGCAAGGGAGAAAATAAAAATTACCTCTTTCCCCTCTCCCCTGCTCTCTGCCCCTCTGCCTTTTCTGCCCCACTCCCCTCCTCTTGACTTATACCTGTGGTGAATGCGCTACCCTTGTACTATGGTTTAAAGTAGAGTTAGCAATTAAGCTAAATAAAACTGCCAATGGTGTTTAATCCTGACTTTTTAAATGACAACTCTGAGGAACACCCTAATCAACTTCTTTCAGACCACTCTGAGCAATACCCGAATCAGCTACTCAAGTATCTACAACATCAGTCTCCTGATGTTTTAGCCAGGATTGCTCAGTCCGCCAGCCCCGAAATTAAACAAATCATCTCGCAAAATGTCCAAGGGCTTGTGGGAATGCTCCCGCCAGAAAATTTCAACGTGCAAATCACAACAGATCGGGAGAATTTAGCTGGGCTTCTAGCGTCGGCCATGATGACAGGGTATTTTCTACGCCAGATGGAACAAAGAATGCAGTTAGAGAATTTGTCTAATGGTCAATAGTCAGTAGTCAAATATTCTGGAACTATTGACCAAATAATTACTAATTCGTAATTCGTAATTCGTAATTAAAAAAGTTACAGCAGCCCACACTGAATTAAAAATTCAGTGGTTAACAAGATATTTGTGGAAAGTTAAAGCTTCCACTGATAACGTAGCGGTAGCAAGTTCGCTTAGTCTTACAAAGAAGCAAGCTACGCGCAGCATCTGCTTAGAGAGCGTCTTGCAATTACGAATTATCAATTACGAATTATTTTGACTACTTCCTTTCAGGATAAGCTCCTGATTGCACTTTGAAGGTTTGAATTTTACCGCTACGGTTGACTTCGATAGCTATTATGTCCCCAACTGTGCTGGACTCTACGAGCTTCTGGACTTGGGCTGAGGTTTTGACTGGTTTACCGTTAACTTTTTGAATCACGTCTCCAGGAAGTAGTCCTCCACGCTTGGCTGGGGAATCATCTGTGACTCCTTTAATCACAATCCCAGCATCCTGCTGAATGTTGACCCGATTTTCTTGATTAATCTGCTGTTTTCTAGTGGGAGAAAGGTCTGCCATTTCGATACCCAAGAAGGGATGTTCCACACGCCCTTTGGTAAAAAGTTCATTAGCGATGCGGGCGGCGGTTTCAATGGGGATAGCGAAACCGAGTCCTTGAGCATCAGCGCGGATGGCAGTGTTAACACCAATCACTTCGCCTTGGGCGTTTAACAAGGGGCCACCAGAATTACCAGGGTTAATTGCGGCATCAGTTTGGATAAAGCTGACTCGCTTATCTGGGACACCAACTTGAGTGCTGGTGCGATCTGTCGCGCTGACAATGCCGATAGTGACAGTATTATCTAAACCAAGAGGATTGCCAATAGCGATCGCCCATTGTCCTGGTATTAAGTTTTGTGAATTGCCTAATTTCACAGTCGGTAAATGATCCGCTTTTATTTTTACCACCGCTACATCTGTTACCGAATCAACTCCTACCACCTTCCCCTCTAGACTCCGACCATCCTTGAGGGTGACTTGTACTGTATCTGTATCAGCTACCACATGAGCGTTGGTGAGTAATTCTCCATCTTCGCTCAAAATAAATCCCGATCCTGTACCGCGCTCAATGCGTTCTTGGGGAATTGGTTGCTCATCCTCTCCAAAAAATCGCCGCAAGAGGGGATTTTTCAAGGCATCAGAGATAGGATTAGCGACTTTGCGCGTGGCATTAATTCGCACCACAGCCGGGCCAACTTTTTGCACTGCCGTCGCAATAAAATTTACATTATCGCCCCCAGTAGCCCCAATTGCTCCGTTAGAAGAATTTGGCACTACAGATTCTGGAGGCGAAGCCATTGTTACATTTTTTAACTGTAGGAACGAAGAATTTTTGAGCAGGAGATAGCGACTGCCAAATAAACCTGCACCACAGCCAAACACCAGTAAAAATACATAAATTGCCAGTTGCTTTAAGGATAACTTCATAATCATTCTGCTTAAGGACAGAAATGCAGTTGCTAATTTCTAAGTGTAGTCAAGCTAACGGCAAGTGGACAGATCAATTTACGAGGAATTAGAGATTGGGCAGAAGAGGCAAAGGGGCAGAAAGCAGGGAGCAGGGAGCAGAGGGGAAAGAGATAATTTTTATTCTCCCCGTTGTCCTCTGCTCCCCTGCTCCTTCGTCCCCCACTTGCCACACTCTCCATCTAAAATTTAAAGTTAATGCGATCTTGACCTGTATACATGACTTTACCCTTTCGTCAACTGATTCTCTGTAGCTTAGTTAGCGCCTTGAGCTTAGTATCCATACTGCCAAACATCAACAGCGCCAAAGCTGCTGTGGGTGATTGCCCAACTCCAGCCCTATCTCGCTTCCAACGCCATAAAGTTGTTCGTGGCGAAACTTTGGAGAGCATAGCCCAGCGCTACAATCTCATACCTACAACTATTATCGGCATGAATCCAGCTTTGCAGAGCGGTGCGATCGCAGCCGTTGGTAGTGTACTTCAAATTCCTCCCTACAATGGGATTGTAGTCGAAGTGCCTCGTGGTCAAACTTGGCGACAAGTGGCGGCACAATACAAAGTTCGTGCTGATAGCCTTTTTGAGGTGAATGGCTGCCAACAAGACCCCAGGATTGTGTTTGTTCCGGGGGTAAATTGGTCGCCCAATGGTGTTGTAACTAAGTCCCCTTTACCTACTGATGCAGGTACGTTAAACCGTGCATCCTTGTCTGGATATCCTTTGGGGGAAGTGGCAAATGTGGGATTAGCTTACGGCTGGCAAATTAATCCTGCTACGGGTCAAGTTTTCTTCCACAGTGGTGTTGATTTATTAGCACCAGTTGGTACAGATGTGCTAGCGATCGCGCCTGGAACCGTAGCCTTTGCTAATGACCAAGGTTCATACGGCAAGTTGGTCATTATTAACCACAGTGGCGGACTCCAAAGCCGCTATGCCCAGCTTGACAGTATCAAGGTTTCTGTCGGTCAACAAGTAAAAAAAGGAGACTTACTGGGAACAGTAGGTACTAGCGGACAACCAACCTCCAGTCAACCGCACCTCCATTTTGAAGTGCGTTCTAGCTCATCTCTGGGTTGGGTAGCAGAAGATCCAAAGGGTTATTTGAAAAAATGAGGTTTGTTTTGAAACGCAGAGGAACGCAAAAAAATCTCTGTGTTCCTCTGCGAAACCTTTGCGATCCTTTGCGTTAAAAAAAAGATGCTATATTTTCGCTAGATTTTACGATGTGCATTCCTGCCTTTGCAAATCTTGCAAATGCCGCATTTGCCTGTTCTGTGTAGTCCACAACACCGGGAACAACAACAGGCGAAGTAGAATCTTCTAACAAATAGATTTTTTGAGCAAGGGTGGCATCTACCTGTTTAATTTCTGTTAATAAATCGTCAATTGTCCAAGCGACGCAGTGACTTTTAGCTTGACCACCAATAATTACTGCATCATATTCTAAAAGTTGCTTAATCAGGCGCGTGTTCTTTAGAGCAAGTGGACGTTGCTCAAAATCTTCTAACACCTCTGGACGCAAAATGGAATAGTTTTCCGTTAAGGGATTTTCACCTTTAATTTCAAATTGCGTTTGACTCTGACGAGCAATCCCGTGAAAAAATATCGCTTCTTCTACTGATGAAACTAAAGCATGACCAATACCACCCAACATAGAGTGATAAGGCCAAACTGTCAGGGGATATTTACCGTCTTGACTGAGTTGCTTAACGTAATGGTAAGTATGTTTTTCTAATAATTCATAATCCCCATTAGTAACAGTATCAGCAACTGCTGGATTAACTTTCCAAATACCTTGTTCGATATCTTTTGGGGTAATGTTAGTAGCTGCTGGAGTAGGATGTTCTCCGGCGGCATTCACCCAAAAGATAGGATGGAAAATTTGTGTTGCTGTGTGGGTATCTAGAGTAGGTACAATTTTTGTAATTACTCCCAAGTTGCGATAAATAAACTCACATAATCTGACATTATCATCCACCGCCCCTTTCCCAGATTTTCCACCTACAAATAATTCAAATCCTGGAATACAGAAGGTGTTTTGGACATCAATTAATAGTAAGCAAATCCGGCTTTTATCTAAAGATGCAGGTTTGATATCGTGTTGTTTTGCCCAGATTTCAGCTTCGGCGGCACGTTCTTGGTAAGGTACGCGCCAGACTTCGCCCACTTCTTCAGGGTTAAAGTGTGGGGGAATTAGTAGTTGGGGGGTTATTTGGGTGTTCATAATTACAGCCGCTTTTATTCTGTAATAACATCTATGATTTCAATCCCGAAATTTTCTCAAGCCCACAGAAATAGTATATTTGTATTATAAGAACATAATTTTAGCAATCGCTCTTATGAACCGAGATATTGCAGGTTAGGTCATAGAATTATGATGATATTAGTAATATTTATGACTCAGCAATAAAGTGATCGCTTCCCTAAGCTTTTCTGTGAAACCTGCGCGATCACTACTCAAGCTACTCAGTTAAAATAATTTTTCAGCAATATATCTTTATAAATGAGCAAAACTTTTGAATTGCTCTTTATTTCTTTGCTTGTCTTATTTTCCTTTTTTTTCTACCTAATTGTCCAAAAGAGCCACTAGCTGTGGCAATCTGGGAAACAGAGATTTATCAAATCTGATATTTTAACGACAGCAAATTTACCTAATCAGGTTATGCAAACTCTGCCCATAGTAGATACTTCAAATACTACATCCAGTCAACCTACCTTTGATACAACTATCAAGCGGCGTAAAACCCGTCCCGTAAAGGTGGGAAATGTCACCATTGGCGGTGGCTACCCCGTTGTAGTGCAGTCAATGATTAACGAAGACACCCTTGATATTGATGGTTCCGTGGCTGGTATTCGTCGTCTGCACGAAATAGGCTGCGAAATTGTCCGTGTTACAGTGCCGAGTATGGCTCATGCTAAAGCTTTAGCAGAAATTAAACAAAAACTAATAAAAACTTACCAAGACGTGCCGATTGTGGCTGATGTCCATCACAACGGACTAAAAATCGCTCTGGAAGTATCCAAGCACATAGAAAAAGTGCGGATTAACCCGGGGTTATATGTCTTTGAAAAGCCCAACGTCAATCGAACCGAGTATACTAAATCCGAATTTGACGAAATTGGCGAAAAAATCCGCGAAACCTTAGAACCTCTAGTAGTTTCTTTACGCGATCAAGGTAAATCGATGCGAATTGGGGTAAATCACGGTTCCCTCGCTGAAAGGATGCTATTTACCTACGGTGACACCCCAGAAGGCATGGTGGAATCTGCTATAGAATTCATTCGCATCTGTGAATCCTTGGATTTCCGCAACTTGGTAATTTCCATGAAAGCCTCACGAGTACCAGTGATGCTAGCCGCTTATCGCCTGATAGCCAAGCGCATGGATGAACTGGGTATGGATTATCCGCTACATTTAGGCGTTACGGAAGCCGGTGATGGGGAATACGGACGAATTAAATCCACGGCTGGTATTGCTACCTTACTTGCTGATGGCATTGGCGATACAATTCGCGTCTCACTTACAGAAGCACCAGAAAAAGAAATTCCCGTCTGTTATAGCATTCTCCAAGCTTTGGGATTGCGAAAAACGATGGTGGAATACGTCGCTTGTCCTTCCTGTGGACGCACTTTGTTTAACTTAGAAGAAGTGTTGCACAAAGTTCGGGAAGCCACTAAACACTTAACTGGTCTTGATATAGCGGTTATGGGTTGTATTGTCAATGGCCCCGGAGAAATGGCGGATGCCGACTATGGTTATGTTGGCAAAACACCTGGTTATATTTCTCTGTATCGTGGCAGAGAGGAAATTAAAAAAGTCCCGGAAGATAAAGGTGTAGAGGAATTAATTAACCTGATTAAGGGAGATGAACGCTGGGTAGAACCGTAAGGGGAGTAGGGAGTGGGGGGAGAAATCAATTCAAAATTCAAAAATAAAGAACTTCTGCCTCCTGCCTCCTGTGCCCATCCCAATTCCCGATTCCCCACTCCCCACTCCCCACTCCCAAAAATTTTGTATAGACTATCAAGTTCGCCAGATTGTCAAGTATTTTGGTTAAATTAAGGATACATACTCGGTCTGCACAGTGGTAGCCTGTGTTAGATTGAGCATACTGACTATATATTTTCCCTCTGACGCAACTGTCATTATGGTGACTACAAAAAGTATTCTTGTTTTGGGTGCTACGGCAGTGACACTCTCCACGATCGCTGTTACTAGCCTTGGCATTCATTCGCGAGGTCAGGCTTTATTTAAAGCAAGTCCTAAACAATTAGTAGATGAAGTTTGGCAAAATATATACCGCAATTACGTAGATGGTACTTTTAATCAAGTAGACTGGCAGGCTGTTCGTAAAGAATACTTAAGCAAGTCCTACAGTAATCCGCAGGAAGCGTATAAGTCCATTCGGGAAATGCTCAAAAAGCTAGATGACCCATACACCCGGTTTATGGACCCAGAAGAATTCAAGAATATGCAAGTGGATACCTCTGGAGAATTGACAGGGATTGGGATCACGATCAGCCAGGATGAAAAAACCAAGCAATTGGTTGTAATTGCGCCAATTGAAGATACACCAGCTTATAAAGCTGGTGTTTTGGCAAAAGATGTCATCCTCAAAATCGACGGCAAGAATACCAAGGGGATGGATACTAATCAGGCGGTATCCATGATTCGAGGTGAAGCAGGAACGAAAGTCAGCTTAACAATTCAGCGCGACGGTCAGACAAAAGAGTTTGACATCAAACGGGCGCGGATTGAAATTCATCCAGTTAAATATTCCCAAAAGAAAACACCAGCAGGTAATCTTGGCTACATTCGCCTGAACCAGTTCAGTGCTAATGCTGGTAAAGAAATGCAAATCGCTATTAAGGATTTAGAAAGCAAAAAGGTAGCTGGATATATTCTGGATCTGCGTGGTAATCCAGGCGGCTTACTCTTCTCCAGTGTAGACATTGCCCGGATGTGGATAGACAAAGGTAAGATTGTCTCCACCGTTGAACGCCAAGGAGAGGCAGAAAAAGAAGAAGCAAATGGACGCGCCTTGACAAATAAACCTTTGGTGGTGCTGGTAGATAAAGGTTCAGCCAGTGCAAGTGAAATCCTCTCAGGGGCTTTGCAGGATAACAAGCGTGCTACTTTGGTTGGTACTCAAACCTTTGGTAAAGGACTAGTGCAATCGGTGCGTCCCTTGGAAGATGGCTCAGGATTGGCGGTAACAATTGCTCATTACTATACCCCCAATGGTACAGATATTAATCATAAAGGTATTAGTCCAGATGTGAAGGTGGATTTGAGTAAAGCTCAGATGCAGGAATTGTGGCTTCATGAACGTGACAAACTCGCTACTTTAGCAGATCCCCAATTCGCTAAAGCAGTGGATGTGATAGGTAAAAAAATTGCTGCTCAGGGCGCAGCCACAGCAGAAAAATGAAGAGTTGGGAATAAAGTTAGGAGTGAATAGGGAGGAGTTAGGAATAAAAACCATCATTGTGAACTCCTAACTCAAACTCCTAACTCCTAATTTAAACTGGTTGGCACTTTCCAGCCCTAATAAGTCCGACACGCCGAGCGATCGCTTCTTCTTGCGAACTAAAAGGCCCCCACTGTTCTATAATCTCTAGATTATCGTCTCCAACTTTGTTGCTGGTGAAAATTTTGCAATTCCCAGTAGAGTGCTTGACAATATACCAAGTTTGTGATTCATTCATACTTGAAATAAAACATTTGTTTTTTACAGTAAAAATTCTACGGCATACAAAAAATATTCTCGCGTGTATGCGATTACATCGGATCTGATTTAGCTATAAACTACACTCACCAACCAGTTCCTTACAGCCATAAATTTGCTATTTGCCCTTGTCTACCCACTGATGAATTTTAATAAAAATATAAAGTTCACTTAAATAAGTAGATAAATTAATATCTATAATACATATATAATACTTTTGAAATCCAAGGGATTGATATGCGTTTACCTATCATTATCAGTGCCGGTTTATTGTTATCTTTCGGACTGAACCTACCAGTAATGTCTAAATCTCCCATAGAGATAGCACAATCGCCACCGAAGAATAACTTGAGTTTAAAGCGAGCAGAAAAGCGATTAGAATTTAATCGCCGTTTCTGGAATCAGCAAAATATTTCCAACTATGACTATACTTTGAGCAATAGTTGCTTTTGTATAGGCGATGCTAGGGGGCCAGTAGTAATTAAAGTACGTAATGGTCAAACAAGTTCTGTCACTTCTGTAGCTACAGGTAAAGATGTTAAAGAATACTTTCAAAATTACAACACAATTCCTAAACTGTTTGATGTGATTCAAGATGCTATCAACCGTAAAGCCTTCAGCCTGAATGTGCGGTATAATGCTAGATTCGGCTATCCAACCCAAATTGATATCGATTACAACAGTCAGATAGCTGATGAAGAAAGATATCTCACCATTGAGAATTTTGAGGTAATTAAATAGCTGCCACTGCAAACATAAAATTAGAGATTAAGGCAATAAGTATACTTACCTTATCTTGCATAAATGCTTAAACTGTCATCTTGAGCGGAGCGAAACATCTAGTGAAAATTTTCTCTCCCCTGAGTTCCGCTCAAAATGACATTCCTGATTTTTTGACTTTTGCAAGAGGTCTATTAACTGCTGGCGTTTAAGTTTTTATTGCTGTACAAATCGCTCTCATTTTTCACATAATTAAATTTCCTCTAAGAAAAAAGATTGGTGTTGCTGATTAGATGTATAAATCTTGGTATAAGGGTGCGAAATTTTAAGCGTAGGCGTAGCCCACCGTAGGCATCGCTCCTTACCAAGGTAGTGGTAAAGTAGTGATTTATTGATTGTTAACTCTTGCCGAACAAAGATTTCTAGCTATGGTGTCACTACATCTTTACCATTAGAAAAATCTTTAGTTTTGTATCACTGAATGCTTGATGTTGAAGTGAAGAACTCGGACAATGCTTTTGCAATCAAAAGTACAAAAATGTGAAAAAAATTAAGATTTTCAAGTTTCTGCTGCCATTTGTGGTAGTAGTTTTATTCATAATTGGGTTGGCAAAGCTCGTACCAGCCCAGTCATCAGTAAGTGTTCACCTAACCCTTGGCAATCCCAGCAATGCTGGAACTTCCAGCCAAAATAATTACTTGCTGGTAAAACCACAGTATGTAATTGGTTACAACTGCTCAATAGGTAGAGCAAATTGGGTGTCTTGGCAATTGAATAGTAGTTGGTTAGGTAGCACACCAAGGCAAGATAATTTTCGCCCTGATACAACACTTCCTCTTGGGTGCTATCAAGTTCAATCTACCGATTTTAGTGGAAGTGGGTTTGATCGTGGTCACATGACACCTAGTGGTGACAGAACTAATAGTGTTAGCAATAATTCTGCCACCTTTTTGATGAGCAACATGATTGCTCAAGCCCCAGATAACAATCAGGGAATTTGGGCAAACCTAGAGGAATATTCCAGGACTTTAGTAACACAGGGTAAAGAACTCTACATCATATCTGGTGGATATGGGATGGGCGGTACCGGGTTTAACGGAAGGTTCTATACAATAGCTAATGGAAGAGTTCAAGTCCCTAGTATAACTTGGAAAGTTATTGCTGTACTGAATACTCCAGGTTTAGGTCTTGCTGGCGTGACAACCAACACGAGAGTTATTGCTGTCAGTATTCCCAACATCCAAGGGGTGCGAACAGCGAATTGGAGAAACTATCGGGTTAGCGTTGACTCATTAGAATCTCTAACTGGATACAATTTTCTCTCAGAAATCTCAACATCTATTCAGTCTGAAATAGAAGCGCGAGTCGATAATTTATAAGTTGGGATAATTTCAAAAATGAGAAAGCCTAGCATCTGTGCAGTTAGGCTTTTATTTAGAAAAATTTCCAAACTCCTTACTAAGTTTCAACCAGTTTTGTCACTACTCCAACTAAGTCACCATCTTTAGTTTGCCCTATGATATAAGCGTCAATATTTATTTGTCCAACACGATAAACGCTGATGTCACTAAGATTATCTTTAAGCGTTTGGATAAGTGTTTGAAATTTTTTCACATCTTTTTTCTGTAATTCATTGTGCCACTCTTGCTCAAATGCACAATTACGAAAGAGATAGTCCAAGTCTACTATTTCTACTGGCAGGTCTTGAGAACCTGTTAGCTGTAATATTTTCTCCTGTGTTGCAGGTGCAGCACCTTTCCACTGAACAACCTCGAAAGGGTAATCTGATTCGCTCATCATTAACAAGCCAGTACTAGCTTCCTTTAGTTTTTCGACAATCTCGCCGCTCATAGTCATCAGTTTCTAGCAACGCTCATACTGTATCATTCAGCCAGTAGCAAAGTGGGAATGGGACAACTCGACCATTGAGTAGAAGATTTAGCGCGGATAGGAGCAAGAATTACATTAAGTTTGGGTGATTTGCTTTCTTACCCATTGACGAAATGCTCTAAGCGTTGGACTTCTACCTAAAGTTCGGCTCTGTTCGACAAATCGGGGAATTACTTCAACAATGGGCAAGTTGGGGAACGTAGAACTAATTTCAGACTCAATGTATTTACCATTCTGAAGAATATTAATTTATTGAAATTTCATGTTGAAGCTTGCAAAAGCCAATATAAGACTATCGTACCAAGAAATAATGTTGTACTACTAAAGTTTTAACGAGATATGCAAAAAATAAGTGCTGTTACTTTAGCTAGATTGCAGGGAAAACTATGTCAAGCCATTAATCTGATAAGAAAATTTTAGGGCTTTGAGGTTCCTGTTTCTGGCTGGATCATAATAGGCGTACCGCCTTTTTCAGAACCAATAATTACAAGCTTAGAATTATTAGATTGAGCTAGCTTTTCTGTTGCTTCAATCGCTCGCAATTGTAGCACTTGGTTGGTAAGTTCAGCAGAGATAATTTTTTGGGAATCAGCTATACCTCGCGCTTCAATACGCTTTCGTTCTGCCTCTTGACGCTCTTTTTCTAAAACAAATTTCATCTGCTGGTTTTCTTGCTCTGTCTTGAGTCTGTTTTGAATTGCAACTTGTAGAGTATCAGGCATTTTGACGTTTCGTAAAAGAGCTTCCTCAACGATGAAACCCAAAGTGGGTATCTCCTGGGTGAGTTGTTGGTCAATTTTTTGGGCGATTTCTTGGCGTTTGGTAGAGTAAATAGCACTGGCTGGGTAGTTTGCCGTGATGGCGCGGACAGTAGAACGGAATCTGGAAATTACCAGTTGTGTTTCATCAGTTCCAATTGTTTTATATACTGTAGCTGCCTTTTGCGGATCAAGCTTGTACTGAAGACTGACATCAAGATTTAGGCTCAAACCTTCTTGGGATATTACATCTACATTTTCCTTTACATCCTTAATGCGAGTGGAAAAATTCAGCACTTTGTTAAAGGGATTAAGCAAGTGAACACCAGGATTAAGAGTAGTTTCGGAAACTTCGCCAAACAAGTTGACGACACCGACATTGCCTGGTGGGACAATCACTAAAAGCCTAGAAATAGAATTCAGGACTGCAATACTACTAATCAATATCATAATTGTGCGTATTGCTAAACGTGACTTTTCACCGGATATCCTACTTGTATTGAGATAAACAAGAATTGCAATTAGGCTAGTTAAAAGAGAGACTATAAAGCCCATGAGTTTTTTCTCTGTAATTAAGACGAATATACTTAATCACATAATTCCCAAATGCTTTTATGAAACTAATATCATTTCACACAAGTTAGCGGTTTACGAATCTTTTTACAGATTAAATAAAGATTTCCGACTTCTGAGAGAAGTTGCAAATCTCAGCCTTGGAGCGATGCCTACGGCGGGCAAAGCCTACGCACTTTACTAGCAAGTAATGTATTATGTAATATATACATTATGTAGTATTTAAATTATGTCGAGTAAAATTCGTAAGCAGATTTATATTGAACCGCATCAAGAACATCTGTTAAAAGCGATCGCCCAACAAGCGGGTGTAAGTGAAGCAGAGATTATTCGCCAAGCTATTGACCTTCATCTTGGTGAAATAACAGCACCCCAAACCAATCTTGCAATGTGGGAAGCCGAAAGAGAATTTATTGATCACATCAAAACTCGATCTGCTCAACTTGGAGGTTGGGACTGGCAGCGTGAAGACCTCTATGAACGGTAGGATTTTACTTGATACGTTTTGGGACGCGCAAATTTGGGCAACGGCGCGACTCAACCAAATTGAAGAAGTTTATACTGAGGACTTCGCATCAGGTGCGAGAGTTGAGGGTGTGCGGTTTACGAATCCTTTTATAGATTGAAAAAGATTCCCAACTTATTAAAGAAGTCGGGAATCTCAGTCTTCGAGTGATCGCTACTCTAAATTAATTCAAAATCCAAGATTACTTGCCGTTGCCGTTACCGCCATTACCATTGCTGTGAATGACACGTTCAGCAAGCTTTTCTGGTACTTCCTGAAGATGGTCATATTCCCAGTGGAAGGAACCAACGCCCAAGGTGAGCGATCGCAGCTCTACAATAAAGTTTTGCATCTCTGCCTGTGGCAAGTATGCAGAGATATTATCCCAGCCTTGCCAATCGTTTCTGCCTTCATAGCCTAAAATTTGCCCCCGTCTACCACTCAACAGTTGCAGCACTTTGGAGGTAAATTCGCTAGGTGTGGTCACTTCCACCCGCACAATTGGTTCTAACAGGGTAGGTTCCGCTTGGGGTATTCCCGTTTGCATTGCCAATCGGGCAGCTTGTTTAAAGGCTTGTTCAGAACTATCAACGTTGTGGTATGTACCATTAGTCAGAGTTACCGCCAAATCTACCATTGGGAAGCCCAAAGGCCCATGTGTCAGAAATTCCCGCACGCCCATTTCCACCCCAGGAATGTACTGTTTAGGAACCACACCGCCAACAATAGTTTCATTAAAGTTGAAACCTGTACCGCGTGGTAGGGGTTTGATGTCGAGAAAAACATCACCAAACTGCCCGTGACCACCGCTTTGGTGCTTGTAGCGCCCATGAATTGAAGCCACTGTTTTGCGGATGGTTTCTTTGTAAGGCACTTGCGGTAAATGAGTTGTCATTGGCAAGTTATATTTGCGGCGCAGTCTGTCTAGGGCGACTTGTAAATGAATTTCGCCTTGACCCCACAAGATAACTTCGTGAGTATCGCCGTGTTGTTCCCAAGCAAGTGAGCAGTCTTCTTCCAATAATTTGGTGATGGCACCACTGAGTTTAACTTCATCGTTGCGCTTTTCTGGTGTAATCGCGAGGGCATACACTGGTTCCAACTCTACAGCTTTGGGTAATTTTATTGCCGACTGCTGTTCTGTGGACATTGTATCGCCTGTCTTGATTCCTTCTAAACGGCTCAATGCGACAATTTCACCAGCATTAACTTGGTTAACTGACTGCTGTTGTTGTCCCATGAGGCGGTAAATTCCACCAGTGCGAATGCCATTGAGGACAATGCCATCAGTTAATTTGCCCCGCCAAACACGTACCAAAGAGAGTTTGCCACCTTGAGGAGTGTAGTAAGTTTTTAATACCTGCGCTAAAGGTGTATCACCTTTTATGTTTTTTAAACGACGTTCTGCTGTGGTTTCTGGTTCGGGGGCTTCCCGTAACAAGGCTTCTAATAGAGGTCTAACACCATAATCTTGTTCTGCTACACCAAAAAAAACGGGCACTACTAAATCTGCCCCTAATTCCATTTTTAAATCTTTGAGGATTTCCTCTTGAGGAGGTTCGATGTCTTCTAAAAGTTCTTCGAGTAAATGGTCGTCAAAATTTGCTAAGGCTTCGAGCATTTCTGCCCGTGCTGTATGTTCTTCTTCTTTTAAACTTTCGGGAAAGGGGATGGGGTCAGCAGGTGCGCCTGGATGATATTGATATGCCTGTTCACTCACCATATCGATAAAGCCGGTGAGTTGTTCCCCGTTCATGATGGGATATTGATGCGCTACCAAAGGACGGCTAGATATTGCTTTCAGGGCGTGCAATGTTTCCAAAACGTGGATATTTGCCCGATCCATTTTGTTGACGAAGACGAGGTGGGGAATTTCCCAATCGTCGAGGAATTTAAATAGAGGGGCGAGGGTGAGGACGCGATCGCGGATGGGTTCGCAAACTACAATTGCCGCATCCACTCCCATTAAAGCATTGTACGTTTCTTGGGCAAATTCTACACTTCCCGGACAGTCAATAAAAGTGAAGCGAATGCCGTTATACTCAGTGCTAGCGGCGCTGACTTCTACACTCATGTGGCGATCGCGCGACTCGGCAGCACTATCTCCCACTGTATTGCTGTCTTTAACACTCCCTTTGCGAGAAATTGCCCCTGTGACAAATAACAAGCTTTCTAGTAAAGTGGTTTTTCCACTTAAATAAGGCCCGACAATTGCAACATTCCGCGAACCCGATTTTACTTTTTCGTTCATAAAACCTCCCTTGCGGTAAGTTTTTCCTAACCGCATTATTCTGTATATATCAGGGATAAAAAATGGTTCTCTGGAGTCAAACTTACCCCTTCTTTAATTTGTTATTATCCTCCCTTTAATCGAAAGTTAAAAAAATTGTAGCCTGTCGTAAGATTTAGCTTAAGAAAAGTTAACTATCAAAAAATTTTATAGCAAAATAAAAATTTTTGTAAAAAACTTTTTATAAAGTAAATTTAACTGAAAGTGTTGCAAGTCAGAAAATCAATGGGAAAATCATTCTTTAAATATCGCATAGCCGGGTTAGTAAGTTTGATGCTGCTTGTTAGTATTTCCTTTCCCTCTGTTTCTCTATCTGCTCCTGTCCCCTCAAAGCTGGCACAATCTAATGCTAAAACTGCTGTAGACTGGTTAAACCAAGGTTTACAAGCAATTCAGGCGGGAAAGGTACAAGATGCGATCGCAGCCTTTAAACAAGCAACTCGATTAGATCCGACATTAGCACCAGCACACTATAATTTAGGGTTAGCATTCCGACAAACGGGACAATTACAACCCTCTGCGGATGCATTTTATCGAGCAACGCAAGCCGATCCTAAGTTTGCTCCGGCTTTTGCTAATTTAGGTGGTGCGTTGTTAGAGGGGAATAATTTACAGTTAGCTAACGATTACTTGCAACGAGCGTTAGAACTTGATCCTAAACTAGGATTTGCCCACTATAACTTGGGATTGGTACGAGAACAGCAACGAGATTGTGAAAAAGCGATCGCATCTTTTAGAAAAGCCATAGAATATAGCAAAAACGCACCAGAGCCTCCTTATCATATAGGGATGTGTTATCTCCAACAAGGCAAACTCGATCAAGCCAGAAATGCTTTTAATCAGGCAGTAAAAATTAATCCGAAGTATCCAGAAGCTTACTACAATCTCGGTTCAATTTGGTTTGGGCAACGCAAATCACAAGAGGCATTAGAGGCTTTTAGAAAATCAGCCGAAGCTAACTCTAACTATCCCAACGCTTATTATGGTGCAGGGTTAGTTTTTATGCAGTTACAGCAATATGGAGATGCAGTACAAGTATTGCAATTTGCTAGAGATTTATATAATGCTCAGAAAAATCCTCAGTGGGCAAAAAATGCCGAGCAATTGTTGCAACAAGCACAAAATTTAAATTACAAACCTCGCTGAGGCGCAAAAACTTAATATTGCATAACATAAAACTATTGGGTTAACTGGCTGGTGTTGTCTGAACTTGTCCCGATTGGAATAAAACGTACATGCAAAAGCGCCAGAAAAGTCGATTTTTATTTAGCGATCGCTGGCTTGATCGGCACTCAATTGTTCGCAACATGGAAGCCTTTCAAGACTTAATTGTGATTGTCTTGTGTTTGGGATTGTTCGCTGTCATGCTGATCCAATTGTGGGGGTTATTTATCGCCATTATGCAGCAACTGGATTATAAACATGTGACTGCCAAAATACTATTTGTGTTGATTTTAGTCGAGTTATTCCGACTATTAATGGTCTATTTGCAAGAACATAGTATCTCAGTAGGAGTTGCAGTAGAGGTAACAATTGTATCTCTCTTGCGTGAGATAGTAGTTCACGGAGCGCTGGAAATTTCTTGGATTAATACGCTTGCAATTTGTGGTTTGTTATTTGTTCTGGGTGGACTACTCGTAGTCTGTGCTAAGACGCCACACATGGATTGCATGAGTGCTAACACTAAGTTTTGCCCGATTGTCTATAAAGGAGGTAGAGAACGACAAAACGAGTTGGAATTCCAGTATTCACGTCAATGTGATGAGAATCAACCGCTTGGATAAATTGTTATGAAAATGGGGAGTGGGAGAGACGCGATTAATCGCGTCTGTACTGGGGAGTAGTGAAAAATTATTTTCCTGCTCTCCACTCCTTTGATTAAGGCTGTGATCAGCAACTTGGATAGATCGAAAATCTAAAATGGTATAACTTAACTTTTGCAAGGTACTTCCGGCGTATTGAAATATACTCTTTTTGGAAGATGAATCGCTCTTTAAGGGTAAGTATAAAGTTAATTATAAATTCTAAAAGAGGTTCAGGCAATGGTTACAAATACAGGTAACGGACAGTCTCAACAAGCGATTAGCGACTTGGAGTATGATTTTATTACAGTTTTGCACAACAAGGCTGAAGCCGTTAAAGCTTACGATACCTACATCAAAGATGCAGAACAAGTAGGTTCTCAGCCTTGTGTAGAGTTGTTCCAAAAATTGCGTCAATCTGATATTGAACACGCACAAGAGATTCGCCAACATCTACAACAAGTGCTGCAACACGGTAAGATGTAATCCAGATTTTAAGTGCGATCGCTCTGGTTTACTAAATATAAAAAAAGCGATCGCACTTGCTGATTACATTAAATGCCAGAGCAAACGCATTTTATTTACTAATAAAAACTAATAAAGAGCAAGTTTAAAAGAGCGCGTTTGTGTTCAGGGCCTTGTAGAGAGTAAAACGGCAGAGTAGAGAGCAATGCCTATAGCGGACGGGTACGCCATCGTACCCATTTTTGAGAGCGCTATTTGCTCTATGCTGAAGCGGAAAGTAAAAATAACAGCTATGAAATTTGCACAAAATCTCAGGCCCCGCCAAGGCTTACTGAAAGCCCTGACTCTAGCTTTCCTTCTATCAGTATCTGTAATGCCCCTTAATGTTCTAGCCAACGAGAGCGAAAAAGCGACATTCAACAGTACAACTACGCTCCAAACCATACTCACCACCAGTCATCGCTCAGAGCAGAATCGCCTCCGAGACAAGTACCGCCATCCAATCCAGACTTTGGAATTCTTCGGTCTGCGCCCAAATATGACCGTAGTTGAATTGTGGCCGGGAGGTGGCTGGTATACCGAGATATTAGCCCCATTCCTAGCGCCCAAGGGACAACTCATAGTTACTAACTTGGCTGATGCGAGTAAACCCGCTTTGGCTTTCCAAGAAAAACTAGCAGCTAATCCAAAGATTTTTGGTAAGGTCAAAGTAGCTAAAATTAATCCCCCAAATGAACTGACCCTAGCACCAGACAATTCTGTAGACCTAGTTGTTACCTTCCGCAATATTCACAACTGGGTTAAAGCAGGCTATGACGAGCAAGTTTATGCCGCGGCTTATAAAGCACTCAAGCCAGGAGGCATTCTGGGAGTGGAAGAACACCGCGCCCTTAAGGGGACTTCTTTACAAGAGAGTATTAAAACTGGCTATATGTCTGAAGATGGGGTAATTGCTGCTGTAGAGAAGGCTGGCTTCAAATTGGTAGGCAAATCAGAGATTAACGCTAACCCAAAAGATACCAAAGACTATCCGGGTGGAGTTTGGACACTACCTCCAACCTTGAGCCAAGGTCAAAAGGACAGGCAACGCTTCCTCACCATTGGAGAGAGCGATCGCATGACCCTCAAGTTCATTAAACCCAAAGCCCCCTAATTAGATATAATATCAAGTCCGGTTAATCACTTATGATTACTGGATCTGTGCAAAAATCCCAAAA
>NZ_CAXTNE010000163.1:0-17983 GCF_964245445.1 uncultured Nostoc sp. | reverse complement strand
CGGATCGTGATGGGAAGCCAGAGAACTGAATATCACGTCTTGACAAGGGTTTCACATTAAGTTGACACCAATGGGCAAAGACAAGCCCCTATGGTAAATCTATATATATCAGGGTTTTCGTGAATTGGTATGATTTATAAGTTGCATTAAAAAAAGGAGGCAGTTTCTAATTACCTCCTGATAAATTAAAGCTTGGATGGACTGGGAAATGCTTTAACAGCAGGCTAAAAACTCAGCTAGCTGCTCAAAAACATAATCAAGACCACTCCCAGGATAATCGATCCACCGCCAAGGATGAATGACCTCTAATCCTAATTGCAATGACATAGAATCTCCTTAACATAGGAGTGGTATTTGATCCATCAATACTCAATAGATCCAGTGTTCGTCATCACAATTTCGTAAAATTCAAATACTAGCAGTATAAATTTTTACTTAAGAAAAAGACTAGAGAAACATAAATTACGATGTCTCTCTAGTCTCCGGTACGCATAAATCATTTTTAAGACTTTCAAATAAGCTCTGTAATAATACTTATAATATTTTTAGTACTGTAAGTTTAGTACCTTTAATTTGTCTGGGTTCGATAATTACAGAATAAATGTTTTGAACCAAGTTTTGCTTCACCCGATCAGACTAATCATTGATTACCCAGATGGTTCACCCGATTGGGGGAAGACAATAAGCAATGATGAACTCACATTGATAAGATGAGGAAAAGGTAAAGATTTGTACTATGACTATTGTTAACATTGCTTCTCCCCTAATTGCGATCGCAGGTCAAACCCGCCAAGCTGCAAGTAAACTAGCGATTCTCTCTACTGAGGCAAAAAATCAAGCACTTGTTGCGATCGCTCAAGCTTTAGAATCAGCTAGAGATGAAATTTTACAAGCAAATGTTGCTGATTGTAAAGCTGCTGATGCTGAAGGAATTCCCAAACCGCTTTATAAACGCTTGCAGTTGGATGAACATAAATTAAGAGATGCGATCGCTGGAGTCCGAGATGTTGGTAAGCTAGCTGATCCTATCGGTAAAGTGCAGATTCACCGCGAACTTGACACTGGTTTAATTCTGAAGCGAATTACTTGTCCTTTAGGTGTTTTGGGAATTATTTTTGAAGCACGTCCAGAGGCGGCGATTCAAATTGTTTCCTTAGCGATTAAATCGGGAAATGGTGTGATTCTCAAATGTGGAAAGGAAGCGGTACGTTCTTGTGAAGCGATAGTTAGGGCAATTAAACAAGGATTATCTCAAACTGCTGTTAACCCTGATGCGGTACACTTACTCACAACTAGAGAAGAAACTCTAGAACTTTTGAAATTAGATAAATATGTAGATTTAATTATTCCCAGAGGTTCTAATTCCTTTGTGCGCTTTGTGCAAGAAAATACACGGATTCCTGTATTAGGTCACGCCGATGGAATCTGTCATCTTTATATAGATAAAGTCGCCGATATTTCTAAAGCAGTTTTGATTACAGTAGATGCTAAGGCGCAATATCCTGCTGTTTGTAATGCAATTGAAACTTTGCTAGTTCACCAATCAATTGCTACAGAGTTTTTACCAAAAGTTGCCGATGCTTTGCAAGAACGCCATGTGGAATTAAGAGGTGATAAACGCACCTTGGAACTTTTACCTAATATCGTAGCTGCAAGAGAAATAGATTGGGAAACAGAATACAGTGATTTTATTTTGTCTATTAAAATTGTAGACTCTATAGAAGATGCGATCGCACATATTAACGAATATGGTTCTCGTCATACCGACGCGATTATTACTGAAGATTCAGCATCTGTGGAAACTTTCTTTGGATTGGTAAATTCAGCTAATATATTCCACAACTGTTCTACTAGATTTGCTGATGGTTTCCGCTATGGTTTCGGTGCAGAAGTCGGAATTAGTACGCAACAAATGCCACCGCGTGGGCCTGTTGGTTTAGAAGGATTAGTGACATACAAATATCAAATTAGTGGCGATGGTCATATTGTAGCTACTTACACTGGGGCGAATGCTAAGGCTTTTACTCATCAGGATTTAGTGTAAAACATCGTCAAAATTATATGCTCTAGTAATGCTAGAACTCCGAATTATTTTAGCAAGAAAGGTAAATCGATATGAGTGCCAACGATTTGAACAATATCTCACATACTAATTGGGAAGCATTGGAATCGATGTCAGATGACGACATTGATTATTCTGATATTCCGCCGTTAAATGATGACTTTTTCGATAAGGCGATATTGAGATTACCAGCAACTCAAGCACGGAACTTAATTCAGATTGATCCAGATGTGATAGCTTAGTTTCAATCCTAAAGTGTCGAATACAAAACACTCGTTGGCATGGTAGCTTTATTTCCACCGTGGCGTACTAGGTTTTTATGATTAACGGTGAAAACACAACAATTGTGTGGCATTGAGTGGGTTGTTATACAGGCAATCAAAGCGAGTAAAATTGTACTTTTGCGAAATTTCATTAAGAGTTTGCTGAGTTTCAGGAAAATCACTTGAAGTAATATGGTTTTCTACCATAAAATACTCTTGGGAAGTAAGTAAAGACCAGTATTTTTGTAGACTTTCTAAGTAACGTCTAAGGTAGGTTTCTCGATCTTCTCCTTCTTCACGAACAACATCAATAAGAATAAAGACACCATTAGATGTGAGGAGATTCTTTATCTGACCAATAATACAGTCCTTTTGCTCAAGACTTAAATGGTGAAGAGCAAAAGAGCTGAAAATAATATCAAAGTTATTCTGCTGACTTAACATCAATTCAGGAACCAATTGGGAAAAATCACCTTGAGTAAAGGTTGTGTCGCACTGAATCTTTGCCATGTTATCTTTAGCAATCTCCAGCGCAGGTATGGATAGGTCTATACCTTGGTAGGAAGTAATAGTGCTATTTAACAACACCTGGGCAGTAAAGCTAGCATCGCCGCATCCTAAATCAAGCATTTTAAATGGTTGTTGGAAGTAGCCAAACAGCAACTCGCGCAGTATAGAGTAAATTTCACGGTGTCCCATGTAATTCTTATCGAGTATTTTCTGGTAGAGTTTCCATTGCTCGTTAAAGAAATCTTGAGGTGGCAAAAGCCCTTCTTCAGTACTTTTAGAAAGCTTTCTATCTAACATATTGTTTATTTTCTTTAATTAAGGGTGGTGGAGCAATATTTTTCGTTGATACGGTTCTGTTAAAAACCACAATATTTTCATAGTATCCAATTAATTACCCAAACTCAACTAAGTTGCTATCTACCAGAGTGTTACTTATAGCGTTTAGCGTTTTCTAGGTCAACTCCTGGAGAATTAACTTTAAACTAACGCTTTGAGTAACGCCTGAAGTTTAAGCTGCACCTCTGCAAACTCTTTGTCAGGATCAGAACCAGCCACGATACCAGCACCAGCATACAATCTCGCGCGATCGCCATCAATCAATGCTGAACGAATTCCCACAATAAACTCGCAGTTCCCCTGAGAATCTATCCAACCCAGAGGCGCAGCATATAAACCTCTTTCAAAGTTTTCATAACGTCGAATTTCGGCACAAGCTATATCTTGTGCTGCACCAGCAACGGCTGGTGTAGGATGCAATTGGGCGACAATCTTTAATGGATGTATGTTAGGGGGAACTGTAGTGCTGATTGGTGTCCATAAATGCTGGATATTCGATAATTGTCGCAGCCGTGGTGCTAATATTTGGGGTAATAAACCTAGCTGGCATAGGCGTTGTGTAATGAAATCAAGCACCAGTGAATGTTCGTGCTTTTCTTTTTCACTATTAAGCAAGCGATTAGCATTAGCTGCATCTTCAGCAGGGGTTTTACCTCGTGGTGCAGAACCAGCTAAAGCATCAGTGATTAACTGTTGATTATTAATACTAATTAATCTTTCTGGACTTGCACCAATAAAGTTTTGTCCTTTGCCATTACTTGTAGAAAAGATATAACAATTAGGATGTATTTGCCTAAGATTATTTAAGGATTTAACTAAGTTAAAGTGGTTGCTTGATTTTACATCTAATATATCTGCGAGGACAATCTTGCTTAAATGACTAGACCTAATTTTTTCCAAAACAGAGACTACTGAACGTTTAAACCCAGTAGCATTGGTGACAGATTTTTTGTAGAACTTTGCTGGAAAACAATCAAGATTAACAGAGTAATATTCTAAAGATTGGATAAATTCAATTTTGTTTTGCAGATTATCCAATAACCTTTGAATATTTACGCTTTCATTGATAATTATATTTGTTACTAATATGCAACGCTGATTTTTAACAGCTACTTGCCAACGGGGAAGAAAGATGGTAGCAGATGGAAATGGATAATCTACTTGGGCATTTTTATCAAAAAAGCTGAAATAACAAAAAAAGTGAGGTCCAGAAAAAGGTTGATTAGCGTTACCAAAATTAATTATATTTTTTAGACGAGATTTGATAAAATATTCAGCTTGAGTAAAACGATCTGCACCATTAATCTGTAATTTTGCTACAGAATCAATTGCTGCGATCGCTTCTCCTTTACCTTTGTCCTCAAAGTAAAAATTTATTTCATTTGCTTGTGTTAGTTTATCTAATACAAGTAAAGGGTCAACTAAATCGATCTCCTGAGAGATACTGACAATTTGCCTGCAATTACTTTTGACGCACTTTTCTTGCACTGCTACCAAAAATTGATATAAATCTTTGTGTACAAAGAGGTTGTTACGACATGGTGAAACTGTCATGGATCTATAGTAAATTTTTTTTAAGTTAACTTCCTAAAGTGTAATTAATCGTGGTCGTATTTCTACAGGTAACATATTAAGTTATCATTTCACCAGCGTAGGATTTGCGTTGTTTATGGTGTTCCCAGACCCTGACAAGCCAGTTCCAGCCCAAGCCTGGAACGTGAGAGTGGAATGTTAACAACAGAAGGTTAACGAGTCACAGTCAAAGTGGCAGTTGTTTTTAGCTCATGAATATCTAGTACAGCACGGCATAAATAAAGCTACCATTCCAAACAGTTAAAAAGCCTAAATCATAAGTTTTTTGACTTTTGAATGCCAGTTGTTAACCTGCGGGAACGCTAAGAGCGAACAAGTCGGCAGAGCCGCAAGGGCGCACTGGCTCCTTTTGACTTTTGACTTTTGCAAAGCGGTACTAGCGTCTTTTTAAATTATAAAATCTCAAGTGTAAGTAATTTTCTAGCAATTTAATTAATCACGACTGATGACAACTAAGCAGATTTTATATCCCAACACTAAGTTATGGATGGCAGCGATTAAACCGCCAATGTACAGTGTTGCCATTATGCCTATTTGGGTAGGAACAGCAGTAGCATTTGCCGAAACTAAAAATTTTAATGGTACAGTATTTTCTACTTTTGTAGCTGCGGCAATCTTAATTCTTGCCTGGGAAAATATCAGTAATGATGTCTTTGATTCCGAAACAGGTATCGATCAAAATAAGCACCATTCTCTGGTTAACTTAACAGACAATAAGCCATTAATATTTTGGATAGGAAATTTGTGTTTAGGTTTGGGGTTGCTGGGCATACTAGCGATCGCCTTTTGGCAACAAGACCTAACTGTTATCGGCATCATTTTACTATGCTGTAGTTTAGGCTATATGTACCAAGGGCCTCCCTTTCGCTTAGGATATCAGGGTTTAGGCGAGATTCTTTGCTTTTTTGCCTTTGGTCCCTTAGCAGTAGAGGCAGCATACTACAGCCAAACCCAAACTTGGTCAATGACAAGTTTAGCAGTCTCAGTCATTGTCGGGATTGCCACAACCTTAATTTTATTTTGCTCACACTTTCACCAAGTTAAGGATGACATAGCGGCAGGCAAGCGATCGCCTATCGTCCGTCTAGGAACCCAAAAAGGGGCCCAACTCCTAGTTTGGTTTACTGGTAGCATTTATCCCCTCACCTTGCTATTTGTGCTATTGGGAATTTCTCCAGCTTGGACGTTATTGAGTTGGGTAAGTTTACCGTTTGCTGTCAAATTATGCCGCCATGTCCAAGAAAATCACAACCAGCCAGACAAAGTTAGTAACTGTAAATTCATCGCTGTAGCCGTGCATTTCTGGGCTTGCTTGCTGCTTGGACTGGGATTTATGCTTTAGTTGGGCATTGGACATTGGGCATTGGGGCAAAGGGAGAATGACTAATGACTAATGGCTACAGATTTGAATTTCGTCCTTATCAGCGAAGATTTGTGCGAACACTGACTACCAATCATGGTAATTGGGATATTCGTGAGGGGATTATCCTCTGGCTTACCGATGAATCAGGTAAAATCGGCTGGGGAGAAATTGCCCCCATTAGCTGGTTCGGTTCCGAAACCCTAGAACAAGCTTTAGATTTTTGTCGCCAACTTCCAAGAGAAATCACAGACGAGATAATTTTCTCCATCCCAGATGAGTTACCTGCTTGTCAATTTGGCTTTGAGTCAGCTTATGAGATGGAGAGTGGGGGAAATGAGGGAGATAATTTTATAACTCCTAACTCCTGTAGAGACGCGATTAATCGCGTCTCTACTCCTAATTCACTCTTTTACAGTGCCTTATTACCAGCTGGGGAAGCAGCTTTAAATCAATGGGAAACGTTATGGCAGCAGGGATATCACACGTTTAAGTGGAAAATTGGTGTGTATGCGATCGCTGATGAACTAGAAATTTTTGAGTCACTGATACACACCTTACCAGACTTTAGCAAACTGCGATTAGATGCCAACGCTGGACTCACCTATGAGGAAGCTAACTTATGGCTGCGGACTTGCGACAGTCTCAAGGCGAATGCAGAACTAGCTGTAGAAATTGAATTTATCGAACAACCGTTACCCGTTGAGCAATTTCAGCAGATGTTGGAATTGAGTCTGAGTTATCAAACTGCGATCGCAATAGATGAATCTGTTGCTACACTTGGGCAACTCGCCGCCTGTTATCAACAAGGTTGGCGAGGGATTTTTGTGATTAAGCCTGGGATAGTTGGATCACCATCTCGTCTGAGAAAGTTTTGTCAACAGCATAAAATTGATACTGTATTTTCATCAGTATTTGAAACTGCGATCGGTAGACTTGCAGCACTCCAGCTAGCGGCGGAATTATCCCGAAACAATAGGGCAGTTGGTTTTGGTATTGACCATTTTTTTGAACAAGAAGAAACATGGCTTCAAAGTCTATGGAACGACCTTTAAACTGTCTTAATAACCTGGCTCAAAATGATTGGCTTATTGGTTACAGTAGCCATCAATTTAATCAAATAGTTCAAGAATTATATTTACAACTAACACAATTATCAGCGTATGGAATACTACCAAAAATCATCTTAGCTGAACGCGAACCAGTACGATTTCTAGCAAGTTTCATTGCTGCTTGTGCCGCTAATTGTCCAGTTTTTCTTTGTAACCCCGACTGGGGAACACAAGAATGGCAGCAAGTCTTTGATTTAGTACAGCCAGATATTATTTGGGGAATAGAAAATAGGGAATGGGGAATAGGAAATCAGAATTGCGAAGAAATTACTATCATATCCCCCTCATCCCCCCACTCCCCATTCATCCTGATTCCCACAGGTGGTTCATCTGGGCAGATTAAATTTGCCATCCATACTTGGGAAACTCTCATCGCATCTGTACAAGGATTTACAAAATACTTTCAACTAAAACAAGTCAATTCTTTTTGTGTATTACCGCTATATCACGTTAGCGGTTTAATGCAATTTATGCGCTCCTTTACCACCGGGGGTAAACTGGCTATTCTGCCATTCAAAGCAGTAGAAACAGGTCAAATATTCAATATTAAACAATCAGAATTTTTAATATCTTTAGTGCCAACACAGTTACAAAGACTCCTACAAAATTCCGGATTAACTCAATGGCTATCCCAATTTAATACTGTACTTCTGGGAGGTGCGCCAGCATGGAACGAACTATTTGAAAAAGCCAGATTTCATCGTATCCGGTTAGCGCCTACTTATGGCATGACTGAAACAGCCTCTCAAATTGCTACCCTCAAACCAGATGATTTTCTCAGTGGTAAAATTAGTAGTGGTCAAATTCTTCCCCATGCAAAAGTAACTATTCACAATCAGCAAGGCGAGATTTTAAATTCCAATCAAATCGGAAATATTACCATTCAGGCTCAATCTTTAGCCCTTGGCTACTATCCTATAACCAGAGAAAATCAAGCTGATTTCCAAGTAGATGATTTAGGTTTTTTAGACAAGCAAGGTCATTTAAATATTGTCGGACGTAACAGCGACAAAATTATTACAGGTGGAGAAAATATTTACCCAGCAGAGATTGAATCAGCTATACAAGCAACTCAATTGGTTGCTGATATTTGTGTCATCGGCATCCCAGATAAACATTGGGGACAAGCCTTAACAGCGATTTATATTCCCAAAAAATCAAATACCTCTGCCTTAAAAATTCAAACCCTACTCAAAGACAAACTCAGCAAATTTAAAATTCCTAAATATTGGATTCCCCAGCAAAACCTACCTCGCAACTCCCAAGGTAAAATTAACCGCCAACAATTACAGCAAATAGCCAGAGAATTCCTCCAAAATCCCATCACATAATGTCTCTCGACTTTCTTCTCTCTGCGCCGCGCCAGTTGCTTCAACGGGGGGAACCCCCGCAACGCACTGGCTTCTCTGCGTCTGGGCGGTTCGTTTCCAACCACTGAACTATCTCGTTAGGTAATTCCTGCTTACTTCTACTACTTGCATCAATACAAACATGCCTGGTAATAGCCTTAGCAACTACCATCTCAGCCACTGTAATTTCGTAAGTAATTTCAAACTTATCACCACTTATTTTTTGGGGAATTAAACTAATTAGTAACTTGTCTCCCCCAAACAAAGGGCGCAAAAAATCGACACTAGCATGAACAATGGGGAAAGCTACAGATGGATTAGTAAAAAAATCTTTGAGATTAATACTTGATGCTTCTAGAGATTCTTCATAAGCTTCATGGCAAATACCCAAAACATTAGCAAAATAAACTACCCCAGCAGCATCAGTATCTTGAAAGCGAACCGTGCGGTTATAAGTAAAAGGCATTTTTGACAATTAATATTAAAAAAACAGCAGGTTTCTCGCCTGCTCTACAAACTAATTTTATTTTAACTAAGTATTTTACCAGAAGCGATCGCTAAGTTGCGTATAAAGAAAAGACATGATCTTAGAAACACACCGCTTGCTAATGCGTGACTTTGTAGAGGAAGACTGGCAAGCGGTTTTTACCTATCAATCCGATCCTTTGTACTTGCGTTACAACTATTGGACGCATCGCACACAAAAGGATGTTTGTGAATTTGTCCAGATGTTTATTGGTCAGCAAAAAGAGCAACCTAGAACAAAGTTTCAGTTAGCTATTATCCTCAAAGCAGAAAATCAGCTTATTGGTAATTGTGGTATCCGTGTAAACGACCCGGAAATGCAAGAAGCAAATATCGGCTATGAATTAAACACTCAGTATTGGGGACAAGGTTATGCAACAGAAGCAGCACAAGCCATTTTAAAGTTCGGCTTTGAAGAACTAGGAATGCATCGTATCTGGTCTTGCTGTGTTGTACAGAATCTTGCTTCTGTAAGGGTCTTAGAAAAAATTGGTATGCGTCGTGAGGGTCATCTGCGGGAAAAAGAATTAATCAAAGGCAGATGGTACGACAATTTTATTTACGCTATCCTTGACCACGAGTGGAAAGCAAAGTAATACTGCTTCTATGAGCTACCTCAGAGACAATATCCTAAATTGCTGATAAATTGGGGGTAAGACAACTTCAGAGGGTCATAGACATGACTAACACTATCCTCAATTTCTAAACAGCTACCGGACATGAAATTTTAGCAGCAGGTAAAAAATATCTTCGTCCTGGTGGACGAATAACTACGGATAAATTATTTCAGTGGGTAAACTTTCAGCCTGGAGAGACAGTTTTAGAGCTAGGTTCTTGGCAAAAAGCGATCACGGCTCTATGTTTAGTTTTAGTTGTCGCTGCACGCGAAGAAGATAGAGCAACTGTAGCAGTCTGATAACTATTTACGAAAAATTAACCTTGTGAAACCTGCGGAGGCAGGTTTTCTCTGTGTAACCGCCAATTGTATTCGTCAGATGCTCTAATCTATATCTCCAGAAGCGATCCGCATCCAATTTATCCGCATCAAGTATTGTAATCGTCCCACCCCGACTATAGGCAATTACTGGTTTGAGACTTTTAATTAACCGCACACATTCTTCGTAAGTAATGCCGCTACTTCGAGCCATGCGATAATAAGATAATTTGACTTTTAAACACTCACCTTGTGAAGTTGATTCAGTTCCCGATTCAGCAGCAAAATATTGAATTAATCTGGCAAGGCGAACAATAGCTCTTTCAGAAACTAATCCGTGGACTGTTTCATGTAATTGCTGAATCCGACTGTTAAAAACCATCAGCATTCGTAATGCAATTTCAGGATTTTTCCCAATAGCTTTTAATAAAGCATCTTGCTCTACAGTGAGTATTTCACAATCAGATTCAGCAGTCACAGTTGCCGGAGAAATTCCATTTCCTAACATTGCAGGAGCCGCAAAAATTTCTCCAGCAGCTAAGGCGCGGAGAATCGTTTCCTTCCCCGTCATTGCTGTTTTGGTAACTTGAATTGCTCCAGTGGCAACAGCATAGAGTTTTGCTGGTAAGACATCGCCCTCATGCAGAATAATCTCTCCTTTGCGATACCGTTGCACCTGAGTATCAGGTTGCAAATTTACTTTGTCTGCTGTTTCTAAACCTGCAAACACAATTATTTGTGAAAGTTGTTCCAGGGATGCCTGCATGATTAGCCCTATATTGCAAAGGCTGGACGATGATCAATCCAAGGGTTAGCTGCTTCTAATTGTGCTGCTAGGCTGATGAGTGTGGCTTCAGCAGCAGGTTTACCAATTAGCTGCACACTCATGGGCAAACCATTACTATCAAAACCTACAGGAATTGCGATCGCAGGTTGTCCAGTTGCATTCGCAGGCGGACAAGGCGCAACCCACTCAATAATATTTTGGAATGTCTCTTCTAGACTCAGAGAAGCCCATTCCCCAACGCGGATAGGTGAATGTAAATAAACTGGTAATATCAGCACATCTACAGTATCGAAAAACGCTACAATTTGCCGTGCCACTATCTGCATTTGAGAAACTGCTTGCAGGTACTGGGCAACAGAACCTGTGCGTGCAAATAACCAGCGATTCACTGGCTGCAAGGCTTCAACAGGAAGTCCTGATGCAGCTATCCCAGCTTGCCAGACGATTTGAAATGGTTCAACTAAACCACTAAAATCTGGAGATTTCTGTTCAACTTGGTGGCCGAGTTGTTCTAATAACTCAACTGTTTGGCGGACAGCTTGCTGACAGTTAGCGTCAGCTTCTCCTAAAGGCAAAATGCTAGTGTCAAAAGCAATTCGTAAAGCACCGAGTTTTATCTGAGTAGCGGCGAAAAATGATGGTTCGGGATCTGGCAACCAGTAAGGATCGCCTGTTGTATAGCCAGAGATGGCATCCAAAAGAGCAGCAGCATCAGCCACAGTCCGGGCGATCGGGCCGTTGACGGCGATTCCAGCGAGGCGTTCGCCTACGGGTGCTTTACTCACTCTGCCCCTAGATGGCTTAATTCCCACCAAACCACAACAAGCCGCAGGCCCCCGAATTGAGCCACCGCCATCTGAACCTTGAGCGATCGCACACAATCCCCCTGCTACCGCCGCCCCCGCCCCACCACTGGAACCGCCAGGAGTGTATTCTAAATTCCACGGATTTCTAGCTGGAGGAAAACCCATAGGTTCACTGTATGGAAACGAACCCAATTCAGAAGTGGCTGTTTTACCGAGAATAGTAAACCCAGCTTGCTTAATCCGCGTCACAACCCCATCATCATAATTAGGGATATTGTTCAGTAATGCTGGATTTCCATAAGTACAGGTAACACCTGCTACAGCAGTGAGGTCTTTAATGGAAATCGGCACACCAAAAAACGGCGGTAGTTCTGAAGTAGTTGTCAATAATTCTGTTTTGGCTTTAGCATCTGCGATCGCCTGTTCTGCCGTCACCGTAAAATAGCTTCCTAATTGGGGATTCAACTGCCCAATCCGTTCTAAATATATTTCCACTAACTCTAGCGGTGATACTTCCCGGCGACGAATTAACTGCGCCAACTCTAGTGCTGGGGTAAATGCTAAATCAACTTCATTCATAGGTTAGTGAATGGGTAGTTTTGGCTTTATCTGGGATTTTGAAACTTAAATTGTTACTTTAGCAGGATTTCCGGGAACTATACATTTTGTAGCTACTGAGATTTGCCACCCAAGGAAGAGGCAGGGGACAAGGAGAATTGCGGACAAAAAGAAAGACTTGTTGCAAGTTCTCACCTCTTGTCACCTTGTCCCCTTGTCTCCCCTGCTCCCTACTCTTTTTCAAGCCATTTTAATTGTTTCGCATAAACTTTCAACAAATCCCTAAGGGGTATTTATGGCTAACCTAGAAATACTTGTTAGTGAATTGCCAACACTGATTCAGAGCCTAAAACTGACTATTGGCGATTCTAATCAAATCATGGAGCAAATTATCCTGATCAATAATGCTCAGGAACAACTACGAAATATTAAGAAATTAATTGCTCAGGAATTGAAATTTGAGAATATTAAAAGTTCTGCGATCGCTACACTTCCTCGAATAGGTACTGTAGCTAGTTTGTTTATACCTAGTCTGGGATTAGTAGATCCTGCGATCATAGAAAAATTTGGTCACTCAAAAACTAAAATTTCATTAACTGAACTACAATTAAAAATTGATGGCTGGATTGAATGGGGTTATTTTTTGCAGGCAATAGCTACTGATATTCTCAGTGATGTTCCGTTTGTAAATCAACTAAATTCTGATATTAATCATCTAAGCATACGCACAAAATTTCAGATTATTGCTGAAAATTTAAAAAATAACTTATTATTTGAAGATTTAAATTTTTTAGAACGTCAAATTCAAAAAGTTAGCAATTCTCAAAATGAATTATTAGAACTAAAACAGAAGTTAAATTATGTTTTTAATACAATTAAAAATAGCCGTAGTTTATTAAATATTTTATTAGGTGTGTCTGCTTTCTGCGGAAAATCTGGTTTCGCCTTAGAGTGGTTAGATGATGACCACGAATTAATTATATCGAGCGATGGTAAATTTCAAGAATTAACAGACATTCTCAATGATTGTGATTATTTCCAAGAACAAATTGCTGCTTTAATCATCCAGGGTGACACTTTAAGGGAACAAGCAGAACAAGCCATAAAAAAGATTGAACAAGAAAGTAGTAAAGAGCCAATTATTACCCAGGATGTAGAAATAGTAACAAAGTTTTCGACACAAAAAATAGTAGGTTCGGCTTTGTTCATAGCCTCAAGTTTACTAATATTGGGTTTTGGTGGTTGGAAAATTAGAGAGCAAAGTCTACAATTGCAGCAGATAAGTCTAAGTTTAACTCAAGAAGAGAGTGCGAACGCAAAGTTTAAATCTGCTCAAAAACTTGGTATAAAAGCTGCTTCTCTGGTTCAAAAACCACCGCATCCTCTAAAAGTTTGGCAACAAGCAGAAAACAAATGGTATCAGGCAATAATTTTGTTAGATAGTATTCCTAATGAAACATCAGTTTCTGATCGAGCAAAGAAGAAATTGGCTTACTATCAAATTAACTATAAATCTATCAGTCAAAGAGTCTTAGTTGAAAAGCAAGCCTTAGCAAACTTAGAATTAGCTCAAAAACTAGCAATAGAAGCTAATTTATTTGTAAAAAATTCAGCTTACTCGCTACCAATTCGTCGGCAAGCACTAGAGAAATGGGAGCAAGCAATCAATTTATTAGAAGCGATTCCAGAAAGTACATTTGTCTCTATACAAGCTAAAGAAACGCTTACTATTTATAAAACTAACTATGCGGCGATCAGATAAATATAGCGTTTATCGCTCAGATGAGTGTCAAGTTTCCATTGATGGGTAAGGTAAGTTCGTAGTAAGGACTTTAGTCCTTGTTTTCTAAATACTGAAGTGCTTACTACAAACACGAACAATTACAGCTTAGAACGGTCAGTCAAAATCTCATAACCAGTCTCTGTCACCAATACTGTATGCTCAAACTGAGCCGACAAAGAATTATCCACAGTGACTGCTGTCCAACGGTCAGATAATGTCCGGGTGTGTCTAGAACCCGCATTTAAAATTGGCTCAATTGCCAGCGTCATCCCCGCACGGAGTTTAACATTTGGCATCTCGCGGGTACGGTAGTTGAATACTGAAGGTTCTTCGTGCAAGTTACGCCCGACACCGTGTCCAGTGAATTCTTCGACTATACTAAAGCCGTTAGATTTCACATGATCTTCAATTGCTCCAGCTAAGTCAAGCAGGTATACACCAGCCTTAACTTGCTCAATCCCCTTATATAAAGCTTCTTCTGCTACGCGAATTAATTTAGCAGCTTCTTGCGTCACTTCACCGACAGCAATTGAAATGCAAGAATCACCATGAAAGCCTTGGTAATAAGCGCCCGTATCTACCTTTAATACATCCCCCACCCGAATTACTTTTTTGGGACTAGGAATACCATGCACTGCTTCATTGTTAATGCTGGAGCAAATAGAACCTGGAAAACCGTGGTATCCTTTAAAACTAGGTGTTGCACCCATTTCGCGGATGCGTTTTTCTGCATAAGCATCCAAATCAGCCGTGGTCATTCCTGGCTTTACTAGCTCAGAAATTTCTTTTAGGACAGTTGCCACAATTGTCGCTGATTGCCGCATGATTTCAATTTCACGCGGCGATTTAATTTCAATTCCTCGGCGTTGCTTTTTCGATGTTGCAGGCTGAGTTGTTTGAGGAAGTAAGTTACTGAAAATGTTCATGGTAAATTAATAATTACTGGTGGCTTTGGGGCTGAAGTATTAATGCTTTCTCTAGATTACTTGAGAAATAATATCTATAATTTAAGTTATTTTAATCCCTGATAGGGATTCTTCAATTTTAACCGCTAACGTATATATAATAACATATTCGCCTACTCCTGATATGTTGGGCTTGAATCAAAATCGCCATAACTTATTATTCGCTGCACACTATGGGACTGAGATAAATTATCTTTAATTGAAACATTAGATCCCTGTCAAATACTGAGTCAAATAATTTTTAATTCTTGATGGCAATTTCTCCAGTCATACCTGCTTCGGTATGTCCCGGTATTGGACAACGCAAGCCATAAGTGCCAGATTTCAGGGGCACAAATACCCATTCTGCTTCAGCACCCGGCTTGAGTTCTAGTTCGTGAATGGCTCCTTTGATTTCTACTTTGCCTGCTTGGACTTTTTGTGTCCAGATGCCATCAGCAAAATCTTTAGCAGTAAAATAGTGCTTCAGTTGGCTGGCATTGGTAAGCCGTAGTTGATAGCGTTTGCCAGCCTCAAATTCCAAATGATTTGGCTCAAACTTGAGTTCGTTGGCTGAATTACCCAAGCTATAGCAAGCGACTGGGGACTGGGTGAAAAGTCTTTTTGTGTCTAAGTTTTTTCATCTGTTGATGTCCTAACCACCAAGGCTTTTGCTATAACTGTAATTTCTGTAGCTGGTTGCTTGAGTAAATCCCCAGACAAATTTGCCGCCATTGCTGGAGTAGCAGCGATGAAATTTAAGCTTAAGAACAACGTTAATATCACGTAGTTCCGCTGTAAAATTTGCAGCCAAGCAGTAATAGGGAAAGTAAGAGATGCAATTACAATTTGATATAAATGGTTGTAAATTTTCATTGGTAGTTCTCAAAAGGCAATGCTATTAATAGATAGCGGGAAAACCACTTTACCCATTCTTTATATTATCCATGCCTAATGCCCATCTCTACTACTGGTCAAGTTTAAATTGATGGGTAAGGAGTTTGTAGTAAGGACTTTTTTCCTTGTTTTTTAAGCACTAAAGTGTTTACTACAAACCCTCAATAGCTTGGACATTGTACTACCTAATGCTTTTCTCTGCTAACACAGACGGGCCAGCAGTAACGACTACGATTTGATCTGGGTGGAGTAACTCACGAGCCGCTTGATTAACTTGGGTAAGGGTGACTTTCTGGATTTTGTCAGTGAAAGAGTGCAATTCTTCTTTATCTAGTCCATACACCTCATTCATCAGAATTCTATCTGTTAATTCCTCTGGGTTTGCCAGGGAAACGTTGTAGTTGCTGATGAGAGTACGTTTAGCTGTTTCTACTTCTAGTGCAGTGACACCTTGTTGATGGATTTGCTGTAGTATTTGGCGGGTGTTAGCGATCGCTTTACTGCTATCTTCAGGACTAGTTTGCATTTCTATCAAAAATGTGCCTGCATTCTTCCCGGCTTGGAAGGAGCTATAAATTCCATAGCTCAAACCTTGGCGATCGCGCACTTCTGCACCTAGTCTACTAGATAAGGTATCGCCTCCCAAAATCTGGTTCAATATTAAGGCTGCGTGAAACCGAGGATCATAACGGTTAATACCTGTGTAACCCATATATGTTACAGCTTGGGCTTTACCTGGTAAAACTGGGTTGACACTGACTATCTTCTGTGGCATTGACACCGGGGGATATTTTAATGTCGATGCTTGACCGCTAACTTCCCAGTTACCAAACTCATTTTTAATCAGCGATCGCACTTTGTCTAGATCAAAATCTCCCACTAGCGCCAACACTGTCGTGTCTGGACGATAATGTTTAGCTTTGAAATCAATCACATCCTGGCGCTGAATCTGCTGTAAACTCTCCTCTGTAGGAAAAGTATGTAAGGGATGTTTTTTCGGGTAAATTGACTGAACAAATATTCTTCTGGCTACTTCTGATGGCTCATCTAATTCCTGTTGTAAGTCAGTTAAAGTTTGTTGGCGATGCAATTCCAACTCTTTGACCGGAAAGGTACTATTTTTAACAACATCTGCCAATATCTCAAGGAGTATTGGCAAATCAAGAGCTAAACTATCACCCACGATATGCACACCTTCGCGGTTGGCGTGAAAGTCGAGACTCGCCCCTCGTTCTGCCAAGAGTTTGGCAATAGTTAAGTCATCCTTGCTATTAGTGCCATTTAGCAAATTCTCTGCCACAAAAGCAGCCAATCCAGCTTTATTATCTGGATCAAATTCCGTCCCAGCTTGAATGTGTCCGCTCAAGGTAACGGTGGGAGTACTATGATCTCTTAACAGTAATAACCGCAGTCCGTTAGTAAATTTGAATTCCTGTGGCAATACTTGGACAATTGCATCTGTAGCCAAATCCACAGGCGGTAAGTACTTCATCACCTCAGAAGGAAGCACAGGTACGCCAGGAGAAAAATTCTCTGTAGTTTGGGCTGAGTCTGGTTTATCACCAACCCCTGTTATCCGCTTGTGGGTTGGTTCAAAAAAGCCTACTGTCTTGGCTCCTTTTGTGAGATATTTGTTAATCACAGCGACAATATCCGTCGGCTTTACCAGACGGACAGCTGCCAAATAGCGGTCTGTGTAGCGATAATCACCAACTGTTGTCTCATCAGTGCCCAAGCGCATTGCCTGAGAGGTAATATCACGGTTACTCAAAATTACATCTGCTGTTAATTGGGTTTTGGCTCGTTCTACTTCTTCAGAGGTCACGCCTTTTTCTGCTACATTAGCGATCGCACTACTCAACACTGAGTCAATTTTTTTCAAATCTTGTTTAGAACCAGCCGTCACCAACACCTCATACCAGCCAGATTCTCGCAAACTAGTAACAGAGGCTGTAACCTCACTAGCTAAACCTGATTCTACCAATGCCTGATAAAGTCTAGAATTCCGTCCCTCACTCAAGATGTAATCCATTACATCCAGCGCAGGCACATCTGGTTGATTTGCATCCGGTAGCGGATACACAACTTGTAACAGCCGCCCTGCTCCCGGTTCTCGCAATACGATGGGAGTGCTGAGTGATGGAGATGAGGGAGAAATAACTCC
>NZ_CAXTNE010000162.1:0-18105 GCF_964245445.1 uncultured Nostoc sp. | reverse complement strand
TATCAACTATCATTAATTATGCCAAAACTTGATTTATAAATTTACTAAATACATTTAAACATATTTTAAAGAAAATAATAAAATCAATAAAAATTAACTACAAGTTAACTCTACTAAAATTACACTTTAATTAGTAAACAAACAATTAATAAAGCTCAATGGAACTTAAAATCCAATTCAATCCTAGTTATTCTGTTCAAACTATAGAAGCAGACAATATCTTTTTTTTGTCAGAAAGAGAAAAAGTCTGGTTAAACGATCATCTTTCTCATACTTTAGCTACTTTCATCGATGGCGATCGCAATATTGACGAAATTATTGATACCATTCAACAGTCGCTACTGCAAGACCCAAAATCTTTACAGTCAGCTACTACTTTTTTCCAAGAAGTTCTCAATGTGAGTATTCAAGCCCAATATGCTTTATTACAAATGCAACAAAAGGGCTATATTCTTCAAGAAGATAACTCTCTGGCATCGCACTTAGACATCTTCTGTCATCATCTTAATATTGCTCCCACAGTAGCCCATCAAAGATTGCGATCGACTAAAGTAGCAGTAAAAGCATTAGGTTCGGTTGCTGCATCTGACTTGATTGCTGTGCTTGAGTCTCTCCAAATTCAAGTAGCAGACAAAAGTGATTTGACAGTAGTTTTAACCGATGATTATCTCAATCCTGAGCTAGATAAGTTCAATCAACAAGCCTTAAAATCCCAAACTCCTTGGATACTTGTTAAGCCGTTAGGGACAATAGTCTGGATTGGCCCTTTATTTAATCCTCAGAAAACTGGTTGTTGGAACTGTTTAGCCCAGCGTTTGCGAGAGAATAGACCGATTGAAGGGTTTATTGAGAGACAGAAGCAAATATCTTCCCCTTTAACTCCTCCTTTAGGATTTTTGCCATCTACAGTACAAACTGCTTTAGGAATGACAGCTACAGAGGTATTTAAGTGGATTGTCCAAGGGGAAAATAAACAATTAGAAAGCAATTTGATTGCTTACGATGCGATCGCACTGCAAACTCAAAATCATAGCTGGGTGAAGCGTCCTCAATGTTCTAGCTGTGGAGAGATGGTAAATGGGTTAACTAACAACCCCCTACCTGTTGTTTTAGAACACCGCCAGAAAACCTTTACTGTCGATGGAGGACACCGTATTTGTTCGCCACAAGAAACTCTCAGGAAATATCAACATCATATCAGCCCCATTACTGGGGTTGTGCGAGAACTAAATAAAATTCCTGGGAATGGATTAACTCATAATTACATAGCCAAACATCATTTTCTCAGTGTTTTCGACGATTGCGCTAGTTTGCGCCAAAATTTGGGGGGTAGAAGTGCGGGGAAAGGTAGGACTGACTCTCAAGCGATGGCTAGTGGTTTTTGCGAAGCGATCGAGCGATATTCTGGGGTGTTTCAAGGGTATGAAATTCGAGAAAAAGCCAGTTACCAACAAATGGGGGACAAGGCGATGCATCCCAATGTTTGTATGAACTTCAGCCAACAGCAATATCAGAATAGAGAGCAATGGAATATTGAGTGTCAAGGCTGGTTTCAAAAAGTCCCTGAACCTTTTGATGAACAAAGAAAAATTGACTGGACTCCTGTTTGGTCTTTAACCCATCAGGAGTTTAAGTATCTGCCAACGGCTTACTGTTATTATGGCTATCGACCGGACTATAAACCCGACTGTTGGGCTGATTCTAATGGGTGTGCGGCGGGTAATACTCTTGAAGAAGCAATTCTGCAAGGTTTTATGGAGTTAGTAGAGCGAGATGCTGTCGCCTTATGGTGGTATAACTCTTTGCAAAAGCCGCAAGTGGATTTAGATAGTTTCGACGAGCCTTATTTTCAAAGCCTGAAGCAATATTATCAAACTATTAATCGGGAACTTTGGGTTTTAGATATTACCAGCGATCTGAATATTCCTGTGTTTGCTGCTGTGACTCGAAGAAGCGATCGCTCTGTAGAAGATATTGTTTTGGGTTATGGCGCTCATTTCGATGCCAAGATTGCTATTAGTCGAGCCTTGACTGAAGCTAACCAAATTTTACCTAATGTTTTATTTGCCAAAGCTGATGGAAGTACTCAATATCCTCCATCAGCCGATCGCTTAGCGGTAGATTGGTGGAAAACCGCAACTTTAAGCGATCAACCTTATTTAGTTCCAAGCCATAGAATTGCTGCTAAAGTCAGTGGCGATTATCACGAAGTTGCAAGTGACGATTTACTCGAAGATGTCAAGCTCTGTCAACAAATCGTTGAGAACAATGGTTTAGAAATGCTGGTTTTAGATCAGACTCGTCCCGATATTGGACTGAGAGTTGCCAAAGTCATCGTTCCGGGAATGCGCCATATGTGGAAAAGGTTAGCGCCTGGACGGCTTTATGAAGTTCCGGTGAAAATGGGTTGGTTGCAAGAACCCCTGACACAAGAGCAACTCAACTCTTTTCCTATGTGGATGTGAGGTTCTCCTTACTGAATGATGTTATTTTTCATGAGTTTTTATATGAGTTCGTAAGATGAGTTTTATGAGTTTCACAAACGAGACATTTGTTTATCATATTAATTAAGCAAACACACCTTAGTGTTCAAACAAATTGTGCAAACTCCAAATAGAGAAGTTTCACTGACAATAAGGACAAAGACAAATAATTTATGCCTATACCTCCGAACCTTCTTGACTTACCTCCTGAAACAATCTTGAATATTTTGAGTTACGTTGACGTTACCGATACAGATAGAGCTAATTTCGCTCTTACTAGTAGAAGGGCGGCGTTAATTGTACGAGAGTTTAATAGGCATGCGAATGATATTTTCAATCACCAGACAAGTGGAATGCTAGATTTCCTGACTTCACTAAAGGGTCATACTGAACTTTAACTACCCTTCAATACCAAATTGTTCAAATCCTATTTTCCAAAAACAAACACAAGGAAACAAACTCATGTCGGACGTAACAAATATCAAAACAATCACAAATCATCTGTTAGTTCCCGTTACTGTCAGGAATGGTGAAAACACTCAGCAGACCTTTTCTGTAGGTCAAGGATCTGGATGGAACGGAGATATGTGGATTCCTTGGGTAACGAACCCAGGTGCTATGTGGAAATCCATTTTGTTAGAGTGGTCTTCAAACAGAATCTATATCTTTCAAAATGGAGACCATATTAAGTTTTCTTGGAATAATGACTTTAATAATAAAGGTACACTAGGGGGTAATTCTAGCATTCGAGGTGAAAAGGCTTTAGTTATTGCATCTGAAAACAACATATATCTTGACTAGGTGAGCCTATTTTTCCCTCCCTTTCTTTCAAGTACCTTAACCTCACGAGTCAATAAATAACAAGTTAAGCAAAAAGGACTTACGTATCATAAAGCTATGACGTCATTGCGTAGACGCAACGCAGTTTGTCAGAGAGTGCGACAGCGTATAGCAATTTAAAATTTTGATTATACCTTCTATGTACGTAAGTTCTCAAGCTCATATCTTGCACCTATAGGACTATAATTTGATTTCTGAAAAAACTCCGTACATCTGGAGAGACATAAAATCAAAGGTAGTGTTTCGGATAAACCACTCAAACATCCACTTTAAATGTGAGAATGTTGGAAGCAAGGCACAAAAACGTCGCACCCAAGTTTTTGCTTGTAACCAGATATCTTCAATCGGATTTTGTGATGGGCAATTAGGAGCAAAGCGGACACAGTGGATTAACCATTGTTCTTCCGGTAGACCAAGGTTGACCTCGGCTAAACAGATCATGTTAAACGGATATTCGATTATTGATGCGGATTCCCACGTTATTGAACCTCCCAGTATGTGGGCTGAATATCTCGAACCAGAATTTAAACAGTTTGCTCCCTCAGCAGAAATGAAAATTCAAGGGGAAGACATTGTAAAAAAAGTCTCTAGGCAAGTTCGAGATAAGGCGAATAAGCAAATGATGCAAGCTCATCCTAATGCTTATTTCCAAAGCTACAATGTTGAGTCTCACGTTCAAGAGATGGTGCTGATGGGGATCGATGTGGCATTCCTTTATCCAACTTATGGATTGTGGGTTTGGGCGATTGATACTATGCAACCAGAAGTTGCTGGCGCTTTTACCCGTGCTTACAACAATTGGTTAAAAGACTTTTGCAGTTACGCTCCAGATAGGTTAAAGGGGGTAGGAGCAATTAACCTGCACGCGCCAGAGTCAATGGTGCATGAATTGCATATAATTGTCGATTTTGGCTGGAAAGCGGTTTTTTTACGCCCTAATCCCGTCAAAGGAAGACTATTGAGCGACTCCGTTTACGAGCCTTTTTGGACAGAATGCGAGCGACTAGGAATAGCAGTAGGCATTCACGAAGGGACTCACAGTCGTTTGCCAACTACTGGAACAGAAAGGTTTAACACTCGTTTTGCTACCCATGCTTGTTCTCATCCGATGGAACAGATGATGGCTTTATTAGCCTTGATTGAAGGAGGGGTGTTAGAACGTCATCCAAAACTTAAAGTGGCTTTTCTGGAGTCCGGTTGTGGCTGGCTTCCTTATTGGCTATGGCGACTAGATGAAGAGTATGAAAATTTAGCTTGGGAGGATACAATTCATGATAATGTTAAAATCAAGCCATCAGAGTATTTTCGTCGCCAGTGCTTTATTGCCATAGAGCCTTCAGAACCATTACTGGCTCAGGCGATCGAATATATTGGCACGGACAATTTAATCTTTGGTTCGGACTATCCCCATATGGATCATAAGCCGAACATTGTTGGAGACATGGTAAAGCTTGAGGAAAAATTATCGAAAGAAACTGTGCAAAAGATTCTTTGGGATAATCCTTGCCGCTTTTACAATTTGTCTTGAAATTTCTCATAATTTTATAAATAGGAGAAAAAAATCATGTTTGGAACTAGAGATTTATTTCATAAAAGTGAAAAGATAAGTAAAGTAGCAGATCGCCTTTTAAAAAGCTATGTACCTAAGTTATTCAACCTTTCACAACAAGATCCTAAGGAAAAACGAAAAGAATTATACCAAAATTTAGAAGATGCGTTTCTAGATGCTGCTCCAACCTTTTATATAAAGCGACTTTATCAACAAGCTAAACAAATTTCTCAAATTATTGCCTATATATGGCGGTGGGCTGATACTGATGAAACCCCGCAAAAAGAGGTTGCTAACAAGTTAAAAAAATATTTTACAAATCCTACTGAAGACACTCAACATTTAGATGATAGATTGAAGAAATTGTTGGGAGCCAATCCTAGAAAAATAGACAATCTATCAGAAGAAGACAAGTTATTGAAAGCTGTTTTCTTTAAAGATAATGAGCTAGATCCTCCATTCAATAATTTGTTGTTTCCTATGTTCAATAAATTTGAACTCGGAGAATCGGAAGATCAACATCTTGGTTATTTGTTTTGGGTTAATATAAACTCCTTCCAAGGGTCAATCGATGACCCCACTAAAAATGCCCCTGAATTGTTGAAGTTTAGCATTCCCTATCCTCCGTGCCCTAAAATTGGGGAAGTAACGGTTACTTCAGATGAGTTGGAAAGTTGGATCGCTAACAGAGAAGAAAATGAGTATTTTGCGAAAAACCCTTATATTCCTACAAGTTGTTCTTAAATTAAGATAAGCAAGGTATTCTAGACTTGTTGAACTTATAGCTAGGTCTTAAAGAAATAATCAGACATCAATCATCTAAATTAAGGAGAAAATAATGGCAATTCAAAATTTGAATAATGCAGTTTTTCCAGTAGAAAAAAAGAGCTAAATTTAGGTGAACAACTTAAAAACCGAATGTGGCAGCAAGGCAAACAAATTTCTCAAATTATTAGCTATATATGGCGATATTATGATGACAACATCGATCCTAATGGTCTTCCTTCCAGTCCTTACATACTAACTATAGCAATCCGAATTGAAACGTGAGAAAATAGGGAAATTAAAAGTACGTATTTATAGGCATTTCAGCGATTTTGTCTCTCACGAATGATTTAGGATTGCTATAGCACTAGTTAATGTAATGACGATCACTAGCTAAAGACTCCACCCATTACCAAAACAAGGGTGGTTTTTTAATTTATTGGTGCTACCTAAATCATGTAGAAAAAATATGACTATCAAAGATACTGAAAAGCTTTTACAAACTAAAATCCGAGACAATTGGCAAATGTCAGATATGGTACTGGAAGTACCACCTCATGGTATTACTTTACACTCAAAAAGTGTAGAAAGACTCGTAGCAGCAGTAAAATCTGGAAAAAAAGCAGTTGCTTTCAGACCTACCCTACCTGTTTCATCAGAATTAGGTTTACCAACCTATCCAACCCTAGCCTATTTGTATCCCCAGGAATTAAGTAAAATCTGGAGTCAGTTATTGCAAGAATTTGAAAGTAAGAATCAGGGAGTTTTCGGCATTCCAACACCCTTGACTATTATTTCACAAACCGATCCTGACGAACAGTTACATTACTTTGCGGACTATTATGGCACGGCTGTAAAACCTTCTTATGTTAGGGCAATTGTCGGAAATACCTGTAATCTCAAATGCGTGATGTGTCCATATCATGGTTCTTTGCTCAAGCCAACACATACAACAGATTTCTTCACAGGTAATAATGCAATGTCCTGGGAGATGATGGAAAAACTAGCAAAAGAATGTGGGGAACAGGGAATTACGATCTTAATTGGCAGTGTGGAGGAGCCATTGCTTCACCCTAAGATTATAGATTTTGTCCGACTTTGTAGACAACAAGGAGTTCCCAAAGTTCATATAACTACCAACGGTCAACTGCTAGATGAAAGTCGAGCCATCGCATTATTAAAAGCAGGTCTAACCAGTATTGATATTAGCATCGATGCTGTTGAGCCAGATACTTACTTAAGAGTTAGAGGTGCTAATCTCAACCGAGTCGAATCTAATGTTATCAATTTTCTGCGACTGCGCGATCGCTTGAGAATTCCCTGTGAGGTGAGGACATCATTTGTCAGAAATCAAGATGTAACTATCGAAGAAGAAGAAAAATTTCGAGAACGTTGGTTAGCAAAAGCAGATAGTGTTTTTGTTTTGAACTTAGCTGAATACAAAGAAACTAATATGCGTCTTAGCCAGATTAACGACGCTCTGCAAGATTCGCTCAAACATTATATTCAAAAAGCGCAAGGGAGATGGGCTTGCCTGTTTCCCTTTATAGAAATGGCTGTTTTACCTGACGGCAGAATATACTACTGCATTGAAACCTTATTTAGACTTGGTTTTGATAAGGATATTGCTAGTATAGGAGATTACAATAAACAAACTTTGCAAGATATTTGGAGTGGAAATTTATTTAATCAGCTTAGACGAGATTTAATCCTTAATCAGTTAGATAATAGGTTGGCTTGTAAAAACTGCGATATGTGGAAGTCACAGGTTATTAGCAGAGCTTCTAAAAATAGGCTTCAAGTTATTACCACTATGGTAACTGAGATTTATCAGAAAACTGACTCCAAGGTAAAAACGTAAAATTAAAAAAAATCCAGAAACTTTAGAATTGGCAAGGAAAAACGATAAGAATTGTAATTAGAAGAATTTCCTCACGAACACTATGAAAGACTATCAAATTATTCAAAAAATCTATGAAAGTGCTAATTCATCTGTCTATCGAGCCATTCTCAAGGCTGAAAATAAACCTATTATTTTAAAGATTCTCAAAGAAAACTACCCAACTCCCTCAGAACTAACTCGATACAAGCAGGAATATAAAGTCACCCGCTCCTTAAATGCCGATGGAGTTATTAAAGCATACAATTTGCAGCGATATGAAAATAGTCTAGTCATTTTTTTAGAAGACTTTGGCGGTGAATCTTTAAAATTATTAATGCTCAAACGCCAATTTACTCTCAAAGAATTTTACTCTATTGCCATCAAAACTACTGAGAGTTTGGGGGCTATTCACGCTGCCAATATTATCCACAAAGACATTAATCTCTCTAATATCGTTTATAACCTAGAAACCGAACAACTCAAAATCATCGATTTCGGTATTTCCACCTGTTTATCACGAGAAAATCAGACAGTTGGTAATATTGATCGCTTAGAAGGAACTTTGGCTTATATTGCTCCAGAGCAAACCGGAAGAATGAACCGAGGGATAGATTACCGCAGTGATTTTTATTCTTTGGGTGCTTCCTTCTACGAATTGCTAACTAATCAACTACCTTTTACAACTACCGACTCTATAGAATTAGTTCATTGTCATATTGCTCAACAACCTGTTCCCCCACATGAACTTATAGAAACGTTAAATTCAACGTCTCAACTAATACCTAAAGGCGTTTCAGACATTGTGATGAAATTGTTGGCAAAAGCCCCAGAAGAACGATACCAAAGTACTTGGGGAATCAAAGCCGACTTGGAAATTTGTCGTAATCGCTTAGAGAGTTTAGGGCAAATTGACGAGTTTTGTTTAGCAACTCAGGATATTTGCGATCGCTTTGTCATTTCTGAAAAACTTTATGGTAGAGAAGAAGAAATTACACAACTATTAAATACTTTTGAGCGAGTCAGTCAAGGTAGCATTGAGATAATACTGGTTTCTGGTTATTCAGGAATTGGCAAATCTGCCTTGGTTAATGAAGTTCACAAACCGATACTACGTCAGCGAGGCTACTTTATTAAGGGAAAATTCGACCAGTTGCAGCGAGATATTCCTTATGCAGCGATCGCTTTAGCATTTCAAAACTTAATACGGCAGTTACTTACTGAATCTGAAGCAGCACTACAAACTTGGAAACTAGAACTTTTAGCAGCCTTGAATCCTAATGCTCAGGTTATCATCGATGTCATTCCTGAATTGGAACAGATTATCGGCAAACAGCAGCCAGTTGAGCAACTAGGAGCAACTGAGGCTCAAAATCGATTTAACTTATTCTTTCAAAGATTTGTTGGTGTTTTTAGCAAAAAAGAACACCCTTTAGTTCTTTTTCTTGACGATCTACAGTGGGCAGATTTAGCTTCTTTGAAGTTAATTGAGCTATTAATAACTGATTCTAATAGCCAATATTTATTAATAATAGGAGCTTACCGAGATAATGAAGTTGATGCAACTCATCCTTTGATACAAACCTTAGAGCAAATTAAAAAAGAAGGTGCTAGGATTAATAATATCTCGTTACAACCATTAGAAATCGAATATATCAACCAATTAATTAGCGATACATTAAATTGCTCCACAGAAAAATCAAAATCTTTAGGAGAGTTAGTAACCAATAAAACTCAAGGAAACCCTTTTTTATTAACTCAATTACTTCAATATCTATACAAAGAAAACCTTTTGTCATTTGACTATCAGAAAAATGATTGGCAGTGGAATATTAAGGAAATTGAAAGAGTAGGAATAACTGATAATGTAGTTGAATTAATTATCAGCAAAATTTCCAAACTAAATGAAAAAACTCAGAAACTTTTGCAATTAGCTGCCTGTATTGGCAACCAATTTAATTTAGAAGTTCTCTCACTTGTCAACAAAAAATCTCAAATAACTACAGCTAGAGAACTTCAACCAGCATTAGAGGAAGGTTTGATTTTACCTTTGAGTAATGACTATAAAATAGCTCTACTTTGGAATCAGCAAGAAAGTTCAAAAGATACTTCAGAAATATCTGATATTTTTATTCCCAAAATTCTTGAATATATTCCCTATAAATTTTTACATGACAGAGTTCAGCAAGCTGCCTATGCTTTGATTTCAGAAGAAGAAAAAAAAGCAATTCATCTGCAAATAGGTCGTCTTTTACTGAAAAATACTCAAATAAATGAATTAGAGGAAAATATTTTTGAGATTGTCAACCAACTAAATGAAGGATATGAATTAATTGTAAAGCAATCTGAAAGAGATAATTTAGCTAAATTAAATCTTCAAGCTGGTAAAAAAGCAAAAGCCTCAACAGCTTATCAGGTAGCTTTAAATTATTTAGAGATTGGGTTAAAAATGTTGACGCAAAATAGCTGGGATTATCAGTATGAATTAACTTTAGAAATTTATATACAAACCATAGAGTGCCTTTATTTAAACACCAACTTCAATCGAGTTGAAAAACTATCAGAAATTGTTCTGCAAAAAGTAAAACATATTATTCATAAAGTTAAAGTATATCAGATAATAATATTGTGTTATTATGCTAAATTTCAACCAAATAAAGCAATAAAGGTTGCAATTATTGCACTAGCAGAACTAGGAATAAATATTCCTCAAGAGGCAGATGAAATAGAAAAAAAATTGCTCAAGAAAAAAAACATTTAGAAATTATTTTACATAACAAAAGAATTGAAGATTTAGCCGACCTTTTCCCTATGAGCAATTCATATAAAATAGGAGCTATACTAATACTACAACAAATCCTATCTTCTCTACTTACTACAAATTTTCCTTTGTTTGTTTTAGTTTTATTAATTCAGCTTAACATCTGTATTAAATACGGTAATCCTTATCAAGCTGCATGTACTTACAGTTTTTATGGAATGATTCTTTGTAGCTCTACAAAAGATATTAATTTGGGGTATGAATTTGGTCAATTGTCTATCAATTTGTTGAGTAAATTCAAGAGTGTTCAACTAGAAGCTTTAGTTACGCACTTACATTATGGACACATAGGGCACTGGAAGTGGTCGCTTAGAGAGCGAGTAGCGCAGGAAAGTTTGTTAAATGGCTTTCAAAGAGGTATAGATACAGGGAATTATGAATTTGCTTGTTATGGAATTATAAGCTATTGCTTAATTAAGTTTTTTAGAGGGGATAAATTGGAAGAGGTCGCTCAAGACTATATAAAATATTCTATTTTAATTAACAAATTAAAACAGAAGTTTTGTTTCATATATATCAAGATACTACAAAATAGTTTAATTAATTTAACAGTTGAACACAATAAATACTTTTTAGTCGTCAGTAATTCCCAAAGCCAAGAAAATAAAGATTTAGAACACTGGCATCAAGAAAATAATGAATGGTTACTCTTTATAACCTATTTTTGCAAAACATTTTGCTGCTATTTTTTTAAAGATTATAAGCAGGCTGTTGACTCCGGAATTAAAACAAAAGAATTTATAAAAGTTTGTGCTGCATATTTACCTGCACCTCAGCATAATTTTTACTTTTCTCTTTCTTATCTTTCCCATTTTCGTAATTGTACTCCAGAGGAGCAAAAACAAATATTAGAGCAAGTAAAAAAAAATCAAGAGGATATGAAAATATGGACTGGTCATTGCCCCGCCAATTTTCAAAATAAATACGATTTAGTAGAAGCAGAGAAAGCGCGAGTTTTAGGACAAAATTGGCAAGCTCAAGAACTTTATGAACAAGCAATTCAAGGTGCTAAAAAAGCTGAATTTATTCACGAAGAAGCCATAACTTACGAACGCGCAGCAGAATTTTATCTTTTTCTTGGTAGAGAAGAAATAGGAAGACTATACTTAAGAAATGCCCATTATTGTTATTCTCATTGGGGTGCAAAAGCCAAAGTTCAAGCTTTAGAATTAGAGTATCCACAGTTTCTAATGGATATAAACAACCGAAAAGAAAACCAAAGCATTAATACAACTGAATCTACTGGTGGTACAAATCCCCAAGCACTCGATCTGATGACAGTTACCAAAGCCTCTCAAGTATTAGCTAGCGAAATTAAACTAGACCAACTGCTGGCTAAGTTAATGAAAACTGTAATTGAAAATGGAGGTGCCCAAAAAGGCTTTCTGATACTGGAAAAAGATCATAAATGGGTGATCGAAGCTGAAGGGACAGTAGATTCTGATGACGTTACTCTACTGCGATCGCTTCCCATTGACTCTGTAGATGGCGATTCTCAGACACCTATTCTATCAGTTGCGATCATTAATTATGTTGTCCGTACTCAAGAAAATGTAGTTCTTAATAACGCTACCGAAGAAGAACAGTTTATCCGCGATCCCTACATCGTCGCCACTCAACCAAAATCGATTCTCTGTACTCCTTTGTTAAATCAAGGCAAACTAAGCGGTATTTTATATCTAGAAAACAATTTAACCACAGATGCATTTACCAGCGATCGCATTGAAGTTTTAAGAATTCTTTCGGCTCAAGCTGCTATCTCCATTGAAAATGCCCGTCTCTACGGACAGTTAGAAGATTATAACCGAAATCTAGAGATGAGAGTAGACGAGCGCACTCAAGAACTCTCACAAACTCTAGAAATTCTCAAAGCCACCCAAGCCGAACTACTCTTTGAAAACGAGTTACTCAAAAGTGGTGAACAACCTTCTACCTTTGACTATCAAGTGGGAGGAAGTTTGCCGATGGATGCTCCTACTTATGTTGTGCGTTTAGCAGACCGTTATCTCTACAAGGCATTGAAGCGCGGGGAATTTTGTTACATTCTCAATCCTCGGCAGATGGGCAAGTCAAGTCTGATGGTACGCATGATACATCACCTCCGGCATGAGGGATTTAGCTGCGGGGCAATCGATCTCACCCGTATTGGTAGCGAAAACGTCACGCCTGACCAATGGTACAAAGGTTTAACAGTAGAGCTATGGCGAAGTTTTGGTTTGTTAAGAAAGGTTAATCTAAAAACTTGGTGGCAAGAGCAAGGAGATATTTCTCCGGTTCAGAGGTTGAGTCAATTTATTGAAGAAGTTTTGCTAGTTGAAGTTGCTCAAGAAAATGATACTATACCTAAAAAGTTAATAATTTTTATCGATGAAATTGATAGCTTCTTAAGTTTAAAATTCCCAGTTAATGACTTTTTTGCGCTGATTCGTTCCTGCTATAATCAGCGCAGTATTAATCCAGAGTATCGACGTTTAACCTTTGCTCTTTTTGGAGTAGCTACCCCTGGTGACTTAATTACTGACCACCAAAGAACGCCTTTTAACATCGGTCAGACCATTCAATTAGAAGGGTTTAAAGAGCATGAAGCGCAACCTTTACTTCAAGGATTGACCGAGAAAGTGAGCAATCCTCAAACAGTTTTAAAAGAAGTCTTAGCCTGGACTAATGGCCAGCCATTTTTGACTCAAAAGCTCTGTAAATTTATCCGCAATTCTTCATCTCCTATCCCTATCAATAGAGAAACCGAATGGATTGAAAATTTGGTGCAAACTCAGGTAATAGAGAATTGGGAATCACAGGATGAACCAGAGCATTTTAGAACCATCCGCGATCGCTTACTCAAAAGTAAACAATCCGTTCAGCTACTAGAACTCTACCGTCAAATTTTGCATCAAGGAGAGATTATTGCAGTTGATAGTTCAGAGGAAAGAGAATTACTTTTGTCAGGGCTAGTAGTCAAGCAACAGGGAAATTTGAGAGTTCAGAACCGTATTTATGAATCTATTTTTGTTTGATTTACGAAAACTTTTGTTTTATCTGGAAAGTGAAAGAAGAGGTCTATCCTTCTGGATAATTTAATTTGTCTAAACAATACTTTTGTACTAATAAATGGCAGATATTGTGTTACTTGCGTAACTTCTGCTATCTTTATTAGTAGCATTTGTCTGTAATCTCTATGAACCTTGATAGTCTGTTTGAGATTGTTGATCGCCTGCTAATTGAGAGCCACAATCGCCCCCTTAATTCCACAGAAAATCTGGTTTTGCGTGGGATTTGGCAGTATAAAACTTATAACCAAATAGCTATAGAGGCAGGTTATAGTCCTGGTTACTTTACCAATGTTGTTGCCCCAGAGTTGTTTGGGCGACTCTCTGAGGTCATTGGCCAGCGCGTGACCAAGAAAAACTGTCAGGTGCTGCTGGAATCTTATGCCATCATTGAAGCAGCTCCAAATACAAAACTTTTGAAACAAGACCTGAGGCAATTTCCCCCCACAGTTAATCAGGATACGTCACCTTGCTACCCCAGCGGCTCAGTTACTCTCGCCTCTCCCTTTTACCTCAAACGTTCTTACCTTGAGGAGCAAATCTATCAAGAAATTAAGAAACCAGGAGCGTTAATCAGGATCAAAGCTCCCAGAGAAATGGGCAAAACTTCACTGCTGCTGAGGATTCTTGACTATGCGAAGTACCAGGGTTACTGCACTATCAGCTTGAATCTAGAACAAGTCGAGCAGATAATTCTGAGCGACTTGAATCAACTTTTGCGCTGGTTGTGTGCCAATATCGCCCGCCAGCTTCAGCTTCAACCAATGTTAGACGAGTATTGGGATGAAGATTTGGGAAGTAAAGTTAGCTGCACCGTCTACTTTCAAGAATATCTACTAAAGTCAATTAATACTCCCTTGATCTTGGCGTTGGATGAAGTGAACCATATTTTCGAGCATCCCCAAGTAGCGAAGGATTTTCTACCTCTGTTGCGTTCTTGGCACGAAGAAGCGAAAAGACTGCCCATTTGGCAAAAGCTTCGTCTACTCGTGGTTCACTCAACAGATATTTATGTTCCTCTTGAACTTAATCAGTCTCCTTTCAATGTAGGGTTACCGATTCAGTTAGACAACTTTAGCCAAGAAGAGGTACAACAGTTAGCCCAACGCTATGGACTCAATTGGACAGATGGAGAAGGAGCTAGACAATTAATGGCAATGGTCGGGGGACATCCGGCACTAGTAGATTTAGCTCTGTATCATCTGAGTCGAAAGGAGATAACTCTGTCGCAACTGGTAGAAACTGCTCCCACTGCTAGCAAAATTTATTCAAATCACTTGCAGCGTCACTGGGCAACCTTGCAAAAACAGCCTGAGTTAGCACAAGCTTTTGATAAGGTTCTGAATGCCAATGAAGCTATTCTCTTAGATCCCATCCTTTCTCACAAGTTAAGCAGTATGGGGTTGATTAAACTTTCTGGATCTGAAGCGATCGCAAGTTGTGAATTGTATCGGCGATTTTTTAGGAAAAAAGAGCAGCATTTGGCGTTGCAGAATCAAAATATGAATTAGTGCGATTGCTATGGAATGTCCAAGATGTGCATTAATCCGCATTCGCAAAAATAGTAAACAAAGAGGTAAGCAAAATTACATCTGTGTGAAATGTGGGTCAATTTATTAATTCTTATGAACCGAAATCTTAAGTATGGTTCAGTACCGCTCAACATCTCCATGCCTTCGGCGGCAAGCTACGCAACTGGCCATGATTGCCAGTCCCCAAAACGACGGCTGAAACCCTCATTCTTTCGTCAACTTCCAAAAGTTTTCGGTCTACTGACATTCCTATTTATGGATGTTATTTTTCGTGAGTTTTACTATGAGTTATGGGATGAGTTTTATGAGTTTCAGAGCCTATGAGACAACTAATATTAAAAGTAATTTGGTGCAATATTATATCTAATGCGAATTTGGTTCACTTGCTCAAAGGTCTTGTTACTGACATTAAAACTTGCAGTTATTTAAAAATCCACAACCGTATTTATGAATTAATTTTTAACAATAGTTGGATTGAGCAACATTTATAATATATTTACTGCCTTGTTGTAAGGAACGGCAAACTTTTTAACTTTGTGATTGAGATGATTGCTGCTGAGTAAAAGCCCTGCAAAGATAGCAGCAGGATGAAAACAAGTCAAACGCCTATTGATAAAAATTTAAGTGATATTTTTAACTTTGCTTTTTATAAGTAAACAAATTAGTTTCAACGATAAATCTGAATTTATTGTCTGATGCATAAATTATATTTTTCGTCAATTATTTATGCACTAAGTTTTCGAGAAATTTTTACTCCGGAGCGTCATGGCTTTTAACTTAGATGAGGCAATTAAAATTGCTAACAAAGTAGTCTTGGCAAATTTTTATAGAAGCTTAAGTGATATTGAAATAATTATACTTAAAGGAGCTTGGGAACGAGAAGAATATGACAAAATTGCGGCTAAAAACCAGTACGCAACAAGTTATATCAGTCAAGATATTGCGCCTAAGCTTTGGAATTTGTTGACAAATGCATTAGGAGAAAAAGTCAAAAAAAGTAATTTTAAAGAAGCACTAAAACGATATTGGTCAAAGCAATTAACACCTGAATATTGCTTAGAAAGCTCAGAATCAACAATTGTTAATAATCAACAGCACAACAGCAAGCCCTTTGAAGCTACTGCTCCTCCATACTTAAGCCAAACTAAACACAACTTTCCAGCTTCAGAATTATATGTGGAGCGTTTTGGGATTGAATTTCTCTGTTATGAAACTCTCTTGCAACCTGGTTCTCTGATTCGGATCAAAGCACCTAAGTTAATGGGTAAAACCTCTTTGATGGAACGAGTATTAGTGAAAGTGGCAAAGCAGGGGTATCGCACAGTCAATTTAAGTTTGGAGATGGCAGATCGAAAAACTCACTTCACCAACTTGAATAAATTTTTGCGTTGGTTTTGTCTAAATCTGAGCCGAGAACTCGGCTTACCCAATCAGTTAGATAGCTATTGGGATGAAGAAGGTATGGGTGCAAAGGTAAGTTGCACAACTTATTTAGAAGAATATCTCTTGACTGCCAATGACAGTCCTTTAGTTCTATTCCTAGATGATGTGGACGTGCTTTTCCCTTATCCTGAAGTTTACGAGGACTTTTTTGGATTGTTGCGCTCTTGGTATGAAAAAGCCAGAAGCCGCGAAAATTGGAAAAAGGTACGGCTAGCGATCGCTCATGCTACCGACGTTTATATCCGCTTGAATATTAATCAATCGCCTTTTAATGTCGGCTTACCCATTGAGTTACCAGAATTAACTAAAGAGCAGGTGCAGATATTTGCCCAACAATATGGATTAGTAGAAGATTCATCTTTGGTAGACCCCTTAATGCAATTGGTAGGTGGTCATCCTTATCTGTTACAGCAGGCATTTTCTCACCTCAAAAATTATCCCGATGTTAGTCTTGAGCAATTGTTAGCAGAAGCCACAACAGATGCAGGAATTTATCGTCATCATTTGCGAGAATATTGGTTGAGTTTGCAACAAGAACCAAAACTCATGGCAGCATTTCAAACAGTGGTTACTTCTACCAAGCCAGTGCGATTGGAAACGATATCAGCCTATCAGTTACAAAGTATGGGTTTGGTAAAGCTTTTGAGTAATCAAGTAGAGCCACGCTGTCAATTGTATCGTAGTTATTTTAGCGATATGCTGTTGAATTGTTGCAGTTGACTTATAGGGACTTCCAAAAAATAAATTATGCCCTTATCAATAATGATAATCATTTTAAGTGGGTGGTGAAGGGGTTGCCGACGGCAGCCCCTTCACCGCCCCCTTTTGTAGTAATTTAAATAATGATTGGATTTTTGAGTGTGGTATAGGGGCGTGAGTATCAATGGATGCTGTTGGCGAAATATTTCTTCACATTTGAAAACCCTACAAATGCTAAAGCGAGCAGACGTTGAGGAAAATGGGATGATGTTAATCAACAAGCATCTACCATCACCTGCGGTGAAGGAGAAATTGAGTGATTCAACTGCAAGCCATAGACCCCATCCCAGAAGAAACAGTGCGTGTGGCTCGTGCCGCTTTCCCAAAAGGCAATCTCTACATGACCATGAAGGATGAAATCGGTACTCTCTACAACGACCAAGATTTTGAAGCACTGTTTCCAACACTTGGGCAACCCGCTTTTAGTCCTTGGCGGTTAGCTTTGGTCTGCGTTATGCAATATATCGAGGATATAACTGACAGACAAGCCTAGTTATGCAGTTCGCAGCCGAATTGATTGGAAGTATGCGCTTTCCTTAGAATTAACAGACCCAGGCTTTGATTTTAGTGTACTCTGCGAATTCAGAATCCGATTAATTTCTGGAAGTGCCGAACAGAAATTACTGGATATCTTGTTAAAGCAATTTAAAGAAAAGGAATTATTAAAGACAAAGGAAAACAGCGCACCGATTCAACCCATGTATTGGCAGCAATTCGCAATTTGAATCGCTTGGAAAGCGTAGCCGAAACTTTGCGTGCAGCATTAAACGCAGTGGCAACAGTCGTCCCAGAATGGTTGCGCTCTTGGGTTCCCCATGAGTGGTTTGAACGTTACGGACGTGCTCTAGAAGAGTACCGTTTACCCAAAGGGGTAACTGCTCGATATAAATTAGCTGAAACTATTGGTAATGATGGTATGCAGCTATTAATAGCCATGAAACTATCCCACTAATAAAAAAGTATGGTAATCTACTTCTCAACAAGGAG
>NZ_CAXTNE010000161.1:0-18334 GCF_964245445.1 uncultured Nostoc sp. | reverse complement strand
GCCCCCTGCCCCCTGCGGTCTAAATGATAAGTCTTTAACCGGACACGATATAATTTATTTTTTGGAGTTCCTTTACCATCTCAAAATCAGTAAACATAGCAAACGTCAGCTTATTGAGTTGTATTCCATGCAATTGGGAACCGCTACATGTCCTGGCTTATTTCAGTGACAGTCACCTAAAGCCAATTCCCTACTAAAACATAGGGTGCCCAATAAAATGGATGTTCTTTATCCTTCAAAACAAACTCTTGAGCACGACGTAGGGCTTCTGCTTTACTTAAATTAGCATTTTGTGTTAACTGTCGATAGAATTCACTCATCAAAACAGAGGTAGATTTATCGTCTACTTGCCACAGTGAAGCCAAGGTACTGCGTGCGCCGGAACGCACAGCGACACCAGCAAGCCCCAAAGCAGCACGCTTATCTCCAGTCGCTGTTTCACAAGCACTGAGGACAAGTAATTCAATTGGAGGAGGTACGCGATTGGAACGCCCTACCACTTGTTCTCTAGTTTGCAGTATTTCACGCAACTGTTTAATTTTAATCTTGTCATTCCAAGCAAGAATATATGTATCTTCGAGTTTAGAACTAAATTTGCCGTGAGTTGCTAAGTGAACCACAGGAAAAGAAATTGCACTGACTTGCTGTTCAATGTTGATGCTAGTAAAAGCTTGGTTGATCAGTTGTTTAGAAGGAATAATAGACTCTATTTGCTGCAATTCGGTGCCGACATTTGATAGGGAACTAAAGCCTAGACGAGATTCTGTTAATCCGGCGATTAATGCTTCCAATCGTCTTTGTTTTTGTTTGGGTGCTAGCAGTTGCAAACCGGGCGAAAGGGCGACACTGTATTTTTCTATCAAATATTGTTTGCCGTCGTAAAGCGCAGCCATTGGTATATTCTGCAATGAACCATCCATCACAAAGACTAGATTTTTGACATTGCTTTGCTCCAAGTCTGCAATGGCAGGTTTGATAATCCAGTTATATACTTCTTGGGAAAGGTCTTCGCGATCGCGAAATGTATAGCGTTGTTCTAGTTTTTGTCGCAGTGCTTCTAAAGTGTTTTCTACTTCAACTTTGGGTTTGTAAGTCGTGTAATGCCGTAATTCTTGAGAATGTGGTAATTTGACAATTATTTCGATGCGGTCTGCTAAGATAATTGAGTAAAAAACTGCTGTGACTGGATTAGAATTGTCCACTACTTCGTCAATCTGCGTTGGCTGGATGGTAATACAAGCATCTTGGAAAAAGTTGTCTAATTCAGCCAATTGTAAAGCTTCAATTGCATTGCGAGCTTGCTTTAAATTGTTCTGACTGACTTGTTTCGTTACTGCTTTGGCAGTCGAGGTTTGGTCAGATTGTAAAAGTAATCCTACCAATTGACGATACACTGGTTCTACTTCATCTCGAAAGTCAAATTGAGTGTCGGCATTAAGAGCTACCAAATCACCGCGTAAAGTATGAAGAGTTGCCACTGCTGTGGTATAAGCTGCTACTGCTCTTTCTGAATCTCCCTGTACCATAAACAGGCGTCCGAGTTGCCATTCCCAGTGATAAGCAATATCTGGTGCATTTATGAGTTGAGCAAGATTTAAAGCTGACTCGGTATATCGCTGTGCGTTTGGAAATTGTTTTCTCATCTCGTAAAATTGAGCCAGATAACCCAGACTATAAGACTCGGCTCGTTGGTCTTTGATTTCTTTGGCTTGTTGCACAGAGGTGTTTAATAGCTCGACAATTTCTTCGGAATTTTGAATTTTAGCTTGTTCCTTGGCTCCTGCTTGGAAATCCTGATTTTGGGTTGGGGAATTGAAAGTTTCTCTTGTTGTCTGCTTGTGCGTCTTTTCAAGACAAAGCAAACTCTGGACAAAATTTATTCTGGCGTATACTGCGGCTCGACTGGGGGTTAAATTGGAGAGTGCAGATTTAATTGATCTAAGATATTCGCTCGTCGGTTGTTGCCCAAGAAACTGTAATACGCTCAAGCGATTGAGTTGGGCTTGTATAGCAGTAATAGGAGAACTTGACTTATTAGCGATTTCATGATAATAGTAAGATGCTTTTTTGAAGTAAAATTTGGTATCCTCTGTTTGGGCAATCGCTGTTTGTCCACACTGTGAGGGGAGAAAATTATCCTCGGTAGTGCTTTCTTTGATGAGATTTCTCTTGCCCTTTGCGAATGCGGCATTGCCTAAACTGAGTAAAGTTGCACTTTCTTCTTGTGGCGATCGCAACTGTTGCGCTACTGCCAAACTTTGCTCCAGCATTTTTTGAGACTTTTCTATATCTCCACTGGCTAGCAGCCAATTCCCCCAACTTCGCAATCCAGCAGCTTTTAAAAGCGAGTTTGGCATAGAAAGGAGATTTTTTTCTACCTGCTCAAATATTTTCATTGTGCGGCGGTAAAGCCCCAAGGATTGGAAAGCTGTAGCCTGGTTAATTAAACTACCAATATTACCAGCAGTATCACCAATTTCAGTATAGGTTTTAGCTGCTTCTTGCCATGATTGCAAAGCATTTTCAACTTGCCCCAGTACTAATTGTAAATTGCCTTGAGTGTTGAGAACTAGAGCGAGAATGTGTTTTGCGTTACTAGTAGTTAATTTTGATTGGTTTAATAAATCGAGACTAGTTGTAATTGCAACACTTGCTTGGTTCCAATGTCCCAATTTTTGCTCACTCAAAGAAAGAAAATTTAACGCCAAAGCTTGGTTCAGTGCGTCATTTTGGGACTGATAAACTTGTGCAGCCTGCTGAAAACTTTGTGCCGCAAAGGCAAATTGTCCTGATTGGTATAAAGTCTTGCCATTTTCTATGAGTTGTTTTATGCTTTCGGGGACTTCGATATGGGATATAGAAACATTGCTAATCGGCTGACTTGATTGGATGGGGATTTTCTCAATAACTGGGACAATGGAAGCAGCCGATAGCAGATGAACACCAAAGCTGAAAGTCAATCCCAGCAAAGCTAATAAGATAATTTGCCACTTGTGAAATACACCCTTTTTTCTAGCCGTGTTCCAATTAGGTCTTGCCATTCCAAATCTACTCCAAAACAATCACCGGGGAGGCAGAGGGGAAGAGGGCTAAAAGCTTGGGGGAGCAAGCCCTTTCCCTCTGCGACAAGCGTTGCGGAACATGGGTTTGAACCCCGTCCTTCCAAAACGCTTGTGCTGGGGCAAAGTACAAGCTCCGTCTCAGTCTTTCCCCTGCCCCAGCTAAGAGCTCCCCTGCCTCTTTTGACCCTTGCCCTATGCCCCTTGTCCATTACTTGGCAATTGCTGACTGACATCCAGATGATGAACTCCCTACTTTGTGTGGTGTTGCTGTGGGAGCGTAAGCTGTAAGAATCACTTCCCCGTTCTGATTAATTATCCACCCTTGCGCTTCTACAATTTGAGTAGGGCTTAAGGATTTATTCTCTCCCTCTTGTTTCCTTATCCCCAGAAGGGATTCCGATCCCTTATCTTTTTCTCCCTCTCTTCCCTTTGATACAGCAGTGAGTCGCCAATCTTCCCATACCGCATCACTATTAAGTGTGTTGTTGGGAGAGGCAGGTAAACCACCACTTCCGGTATAAGTGAAACTACTGTTAGCAGTTTTCGCGCAGATATTATCGTCTACTAAACGTGTTACATCCACCACATTTGTTGTTAAAGAAACTAATCCTTTACTAGGATCTGTATCAGGGGTATTGATTTGTATATTTCCGCTTAACTCAGGACTTGCTCCTTTTGCAGTAATACTACTTATTAGCGGAAATGATGTTGTTTGAGATTGAAACCCAAAGATTTTAGCTACATTAATTTTGACATTTCCGCCACGAAAGTTTTCAGAATCAGCACGAATATTACTATTTTCATTTTTAACTGCAACAAGAAAGGCATTTTTGCCATCGATTGTAATATTACCACCAGTAATATTGTTTCCAGACGCTTTAGTAGTGATTTCACTATTACGACGCATTAATAATAAATCTTTTGGATTTAGATTTATATTGCCTTGTCCTGCAATAGTGTCGGCTGAAATTTTGCCTCGGTTGTCAAGACTAATCAAATCAGCATTTACCGTTAAATTGCCTGCTGCTCCATTTCCCTTACTGCTGCTAGATAGTTCGGCATCATTGGTAATAAAAAGTGACCTAGTTGTAATATCAACATTCCCTCCATCACCCACAGCATTTTCTTCTACCTTACTCTCAATCGTACTTGGTAATCCATCGCTGCTTGCTCCATCAATAGATACCATATCTTGGGCAATAATATTTACTTTTCCTGCATTTCCTTCTCCTTCTGTGCCTGCACGCAAGTTTGCACCATTTCGCAACAAAAGTGAGCTTGTATTAATGTTAATATCATTCGCCGCACCTGTTCCTTGAGGTAACACAAGACTATAAGCACCACTTCTTTTGTTGTTACTGCTTACACCATCAAATAAAACGAAATCAGTCGCATTGATATTGACTTTACCAGCATTTCCATTACCATTTGTACGACTAGCCAAGAGGGCACCATCAGTGACTTCCAATGACCTAGCAGTGATATTTATATCGCCTCCATTACCAGGTTTAATACTCGCAACTTCGGTGTAAATGCCTCCTGGAAAACCTTCTTGGTTAACTCCACTTAAATTAATGGAATTAGCGGCATTAATAGTTACACTGCCAGAATTTCCTTCTCCTAGAGTGCTTGTTGCTACAAAAGAACCATCACTCAAGGTCAAAGAATCCGCTTTAATATCTATATTACCTCCCCTACCATTGGCATTTTCTTGTGCTCTACTATAAGCTCCTCCCTCAGTTATGAAAGACACATTATCTCGTGCTTGAATACTAATATTACCTCCGTCTCCTAATCCATAAGTATCAGCCTGGAGCGAGGAACCACTGGCAATTGAGAGTGAACCTGTGGTAATGCTGATATCACCTGCTTTACCCTTTATTTGCCCTCCTAACAAGGTTTTTATAGAACTTCTATCTGATAAAGAGACGATATCACGGGCATCAATAATGATATTACCTGCATCTCCTTGTTTGCTGTAACTTTCTGCTGTTAATATGGCTTGGTTGGTGAGTTGGAGCGAACCTGTAGAAATTTTTACTGTACCTCCCTTGCCTGAACCTTCGCCATATTCTCGCAAACCTACACTGCTAGCAGCATAACTGTTACTACCATCAAATTGAACCGAATCACCAGTATTAATTGTTACATTACCTGCGTTGCCTTCACCGAAAGTACCTGCTGTTAAAAATGATCCATCAGTAACCGAAACTGACCTTGCTTGGATTGAAAGGTCATTTCCATTTCCTTTGCCGCCTGGTTGAACTGCGGTATCCGCTTTACTATTATTTGCAAAGGATACAGTATCGCGAGCCTGTATTTGCACGCTACCCGCATTTCCTTTTGCAAGGGTACTGGCACTAAGAAACGAATTATCGTTCAGTGTAAGTGAACCCGTGTTGATTTTTATGATGCCGCCATTACCTTCTCCTTTTTCAACTTGGCTCAAGGCAAAGGAATTATTATAAAAATCAACGGTATTACGAGCATCAATTGTTAAATTGCCAGCATCTCCCGTACCTAAAGTACTAACCTTTAATTGAGAGTTGTTACCAACTAACACAGAATCAGCTTGAATGTGCAAATCTCCACTTTTTCCTACATCTGTAGGGTTTGTAGGTTGTAAAGTAGTCGAGCCAAAGCTTCCATCGAGAAAAGAGACTTGTCCGCGAGCATTTATATTGATATTGCCAGCATTACCTGGACGCTGTAAGGAATGATCGTCCAAAGAACGAGTGTAAATTCCAGATCCGACCTTTACGGACAATAAGCCAGTAGTAATATTAATATCACCCGCATTGCCGGTGCCATTCGTTCGAACCTGATTTCTAATTTCGCTTTGGTCTTCTATCCTAATTGCTTCCGTGGCATCAAGAGTAATATTTCCTGCTTTTGCAGTTGCTGATCCCAAATTTGCCTCGATACCAGCATTGAGTGAACTGTTTTTTAATAAATCTATGTTGCGTGCATTGACTGCAATACTACCACCATTCTCATAAGAAACATTAGCGATCGCTCCATTATTCAAAAATACATCACTTCGGAATAATTCAGGTACTTGAGTAGTAAAAATGTCGCCATTAATAGCAAGATTTATACTTCCTGGAGCAGCTAATCCTCCTAATTCGATTCGTCCACCATAAGCATTTAATTGTCCATTATCCATCGTTACATTACCACCGATTAGTAATATGCTTTTACCATCAGGTACTCGCAAACCAAATGTTTCAAAACCTGTTAAATGAGGGCCAGCAGGTGCAACTGATTTATTTTCAATTGCTCCTGTAGTGATTTGGTTGTATAAAAAAGCTGAAGGGTTAATCGTCAGTAACGATGAAGGCGCTTCTGGATTTGTAGCGCTGAAGTTGCCTAGACTACCGAATTGTAAAGCGTTGGCTGTTGTCGCAATAAAGGAACCGCGAATATCTAAGCTGCCAGCTGGGCCAAATACAATGCCATTCGGATTAATTAAAAACAGATTTGCATTTCCAATAGGGTTTGTCTTGATTAAGCCATTAATATCAGAACGACTGCTACCTGTCACTCGACTAATAATATTTTGAACGTCTGAGGCGTTGTTAAAAAAAGCAGTACTTCCATTGGGAACAGAGAACTCAGAGAAACTGTGGAACAGATTAGCGCCTCTTGTCGTTCCACCTTCGATAATTCTGGTATTGCCCTCTAATGTGACATTAGAATTATTCGGGAGAGTGGCATCCGGCGTAATTTGGGCAATAGCGCAATTAGCAGAGAATATTATTGTACCAGCGAACTGACAAGTTAGGACTTGGGCGATAAGCGAAGCGCAGCGCGGGTACGCGATCGCAATTCCTAACCCTTTGAAGTATCCAAAACGCATATATTTTCTCAAAATCGTATCCCTCTAAAGAAGTAGAAATTTTCGCAGATATCCAATGCCATTCGGCCATGTTAGAGACTACAACAAGGTGCGATCGCTTCAGTAGAAATATTTTCCAACCCCACAGACTCCAACAAATCTTTCCAATCAGTCGCCAAGGCTGCATCTTGGCGTTGGCGGGTGCGAAGTTCTCCTAAAGTAGTTAGAGCATCTTGCCAAATACCTGCTTGAGCATAAAGAGCTACTCGTTGACGTGGGGTTGCTGTATCTAAGCGACGTGTGAATTCATCTTTTGGGACAATGCGTTGCACTAACCCTTCAACGGCTATATCTTCTGAGCGGCTTTGCGGGTTACAATCAATCAAAAAGTACCAGTGATAATATTGTCCAATTTCTAGGGGTTTCTCTGTTGCAGGAACATTAGCCCTAATGACTCCTGGTGTATTAGATAAAGTAATAGGAATTGGTTCTTTGGTGAGAGAGTTATTTTTTTCATCCAGTAAGACAAATTTCACTGAGTTGATATTCTTAGGTACATAGGGAACGTAAAACCAAAAAGTTGGATGTTTATCTGTGGTTAAGCTTAAAACATATTGTGTGCTAGCTGTGCCTGTTGTTACTTGCTTCTGATTTGCGGTTTTTGATATCAAAGGTACTAAGGCTGTGAGAGGTTTGGTCGCAGCTGGGCAATCACCACGAGTTCCTGCGCCTATTCTGTCTCTCGGTGCGCCCCGATTTTCTGGTTGTTTTTCTAGGGTTGGCTGAACAAAACGTATTTTTGTAGTGTTTGATTGCTGAGATTGTGCTGATAATTGCGTAATATTAACTAATAAAAAAGTTGCACTCAATACTAGTGATTTTGGTAGTAAAAGAAAATTGATTTTAGTCATAATTAAATTTTCAATTATTTTCAATTATTTTATGAATAATTTTTCGTATTTTTTACACTGATTCCAGTAATTACTAATGCCAGTGCAGAGGGAAGAAATGGCATCCAACCTCCATATAACAAGAGAACAAAACAGCAACCGTAGAGGATGAGTAATTCAGCACTGATGAGAATAGCAAATTTCAATAGTGACCGACTGTATACAGCTAATATTCCGGCTACCAAAGACGTACCGCAAATCCACAAGATTTCACCCCATACAGGTAAAACCCACAGCAGAGGGCGCTTGTCTAAAACAGCACTTAAAATTTGACTAACCATATTTGCCTGAAGCAGTACCCCTGGAATTTGTTGGTAGGGGGTAGTTGCCATACTGTAGGGTGTAAGAAAATAGTCTTTAGCGCCTTGTGAGTCAACGCCAATCAAAACAATCTTATCTTTTACCCAGTTAGGGTTGAATTGATTATTCAGGACTTGTGCGACACTGACTTGTTTTGCAACCTCTCGCGAAGAGCGATAATTAAGTAGTATTTGGTGTCCTTTTGCGTCAAATTGTTGGTAACCACCTGTAGGAACATCTATGGGTTTAAAGACTTTTTTGCCAAGCTGCAAGTAGCCTTCGTCACTAATATCGAATTTAATGCCTTCTTTAGCTAAATATCGTCGTGCAAGTTGAAAGTTGAGAGAGTAAGACGACTTGCAATTTGATTCCGGTTCTGGTGTTATAGATAATAGATTACGACGGATTATCAAATCGCTATCAAATACTACATCACTAAAGCCTATGCGGTTAGGTGGAATTTCTGGTGGTGGTGAAATCCCAACTGCTTGTTGTTTGCTACCACCAAGTTGACAGATAGCAATAAAATTGTTATTTGTTCGCAAATGATTTGCTAAATCTGAATATTGAGAACCTACCGGAAAATCTCGATAAATATCTAAACCAATGGCTCTTGGCTTGTAAAGTGACAATTTTTGCAATAGTTTTTGTAGTGTACTATCTGATAATGATGATTTTTGTCTTTGTTCTTGAGCCTGAATATCTGCTTCTGTGACAGTAATCACTAAAAGACGCTTATCTACACCTTCGTCAGGTCGCATCCGCATCATTGAGTCGAAAGCTGACAGTTCCCATTTTTGCATGAAGCCGAGCGATCGCACCCCTGTAATTAAGCTGGCGATCAAGACACTCACTAAAAATGTGATTTTCAGATTCCGCGCTGTTAATTTAGGGAAAGCAGCTTTATTAGTTTCACCGCATAATTCTTGCCAAGTTAGAGTTTCTTCCGCTATGTTTTGATAAATCACAGGTAGCCAAGAAGCAGCAGGAAATTCCTCTTCCAACCCCTGTAATCTTGAACGTGCATAACGCACCGCTAAATAGAAAGATTTACCTTCAGAAAAAGCTCCCAAGAAATGTTTTAGAAACTCTTGAGCTATAAAGTCCGGTATTTCTTCCCGCATGACAATAACTTGGCTAATTTGCAAATCACTTAACTGTCGCGCTAATCCCAAACCATCACAAGAATTGAAAATAGCTATTTTTAAACCGCGTGAAATTGCATAAATTAACGAGTTTTTTAACTCGGTTATTGTTAATGTACTAGTTGGATTTATATGTATCTGACCCCTATCATTTTCGCTCTGACTGTGACCTGCAAAAAACAGTATATCCCAGCCTTGTTCGTCCCAAAGCCACTTATCTAATTCTTGACGTGAAGGCTCTACTAAAAATACTGTTGATGCATCTGGTAATTGTTCTAAAATATTTCTATCTTTTTGAATATCAATCCCTTGACTATTACCCAAAATTGCCAATATTCTAACTTTATTTGTTTTCTGTTTGGGTAATGGTATTACTCGCTCATATCTTGGAGTACTTACAGCGACTTCGCATAGTTGGTAATGCTCAATAAAATTCCACAAATGCCAAGGTAGCCGTTGTAGAAGATGATCGCTTGCTTCAATAATAACTTGAAATTCTTCATTTAAAGCCAATTTCTCGCGTAACTTTTGATCGATTGGGCGAAATGAATCAGAGTTTAGCCAAGAATTGATTGCTTCATATAACTGTTCTTGAACTTCACTAAAATCTACTTCACTAACGTTATTTAAACCTGTCGATTCTACTTCGATTCCCGAACGACTCACGAATCGTTTATGAAGTGCTTGATATATTAATTGAAAGCGTTTATAGAGTTCAGCGATTTTTGGTGCAGGAGGTAAACTACCTGTAAATTTTATCGGACGAGAGTTGTTAGTTTCCCACAATTGTGCAGTTACAGGGAAAAAGCCATCGTTTAAGTTACCTTTTTCTAAGCTGATAACAATTAACTTACTCATCTTTAATTATAAGATAGCTATAATTCACAGTCATAATGCATACCGTTTTAATGCACATTATAAGTGTTAATCTGTTACTTGATGATTTGAAAATACTAATTAGCTAATATCAAGTTTTCTTAAATACTTATAATATCTGTAGGTTATTAGTTGAGGAACAAAACCTAATGCAACTTGAAAGCTCATGTTGGGTTTCACAAGCATCAACCCAACCTGTATCAATAAATTTTATTATAAGTAACTACCAAAATTTGATATTATTTCAAATAGAAAAATTTTCTGTCATATTGAAATTTTCAAGAGTCAGTTGGATAGAAAATATGGTTCCGCTTAAACCTTTAAAACGGTTAAGTTGAATATAGCAATCTAAACTTCTCGATTCAATTTGTTGTAGAATGTTTCCCGATTCTAAAAGCATAACTTTGAGATTTGCTGGCAAATATTTTTTATTACCAGTGGGATGAACTTGTACGATAATAGCAACTTTCTTGTCTTCTTCCTGCGAGAGAGCAAGCATCAATGCTAAAGATTGTCCTCCTAATTGTACCCCCAAATCAATTAGCTTGACTCCATTTACACCTGTTTTACTAGTTGCAGAAAAACTTCTAAACTCAAATGCTAAATTTCCTAGCTGTGAATTTAAAACTTCGTCAAGAGGTTGCCATCCTGCTGCAAACAACTTCTGAAACCATTGATTAAGGTTCACCTGAATCAATGAGGAGTCTACAGAGACGCTCTTGATTGATTCTATGCTTGGTGACAAGTATTTATTAGCACTGGATACAGGATTTTTTTCTTGTCTTAAACGTTGATTATACAGTTGTTGTCGCCACTGTTGGTTGGAAATTAATGCCGCCCATTGAGCAAATGATATATCTAAATGTACTCTGGGAGAATAAATAGAAGCATCACTCAATGTCTGCAATAGGTTTTGAGCTTCTGCTGCTGACAAATTTACTTCAGGTGGAACTTCTTCTCGCCAACGCAATCCCAGTGTAGCAAAAAGTAAGGTAAAATTTTCAGTTAACTGTTCGATAGGTAAAGAATAAGTGCGATCGCTTGAATTATATTTGCTTTGGTTTTTCAATTGACGATGGGTAGCAAACCCGCATACTCGTATCCAACAATCATCATCATCGCCATCCAAATTTACTTGCACTGATATATAATAGTCAGCTGCCCAACTATTAATGTCTACCCATTCTTGCGGTACGCACAATTCTTCTATATGTATTGTTTCAGTCGGCACTAATACTATCTTGGTTTCACCTACCTTAATTGCTGTGCCATTTACTATCTCTAAGATCGTAGGTAAATTTTCTTGACTAGGAAATACCTCTGCGCGTAACGTGGATTCTTGTAAGGACACCTGAAACCAAGTGAGTAAGCGGCTCAAGCAGATGCGATTAAGATAAGCATTATAAATTGCGATCGCATTTGAGTGATGTTGGGAAAACTGCCATACTTTTTCTTGTTCGGCTGTCTCTACCTGCAACCAAATATGCTTAACGTCAACATTTACGAAATCTGATAAACTCAACATAATCTTTACCCTCACTAATAAAGTTAATAGAACTGATTTTGAATATATATTTCCAGTAGGGAAATCTTTTCTTCTAGTTTGAATTCTTCCTTTCCTGATTTAGGTTCATTTTTTAACACTACTTTTAGTAGATATTTGTAATACTTACCCAACCATTTTTCTAAATATTCTTTAATCCAAATATTTATTTCCTGTATCAATTTATCTTGTAAAATATTTCTTGTTTTAGTAAGCCTTGTAGCTGTTTCATTTAAGGTAATACCTAACTGAGAAGCAATTTCTATTTCATTCATTTGCTCTCCATAATAAAGTTGCAAAATCTCACGTTCTTCGTTTACTAATTTTTTGATGGCTGACACCAAAGCTGCTTGAATCAAATCTGAGTGTACTGGTGCATGATACTCGTTTTCTAACCATCGTCTTACATACTGTTTAACCCATTGTTGTGGTTGGGAAATTTTTGCTATGGCTTCTAATAATTTGATTATAGATTTAGTTAGATAACGAGAAATAGTACTTTGATTCATTCCTAATCTATCTGCTAGCTGTTTTTGATTAAATCCAAACCCATAATAGAGAAGTAAAACTTTCTGCTCATCTATTTTCATGGATTGAAGTTGCTCAGATAAAATTGAATTAGCTTGATTCGCCAAAAATCCTTGTTCTCTTGTATCCTCAGTGCTTGATATCTTTTCCCATTCGATTTCTGGAACTTGTAATTCTAATTTAACTTTAAATTCACTTGATTGGAAGGCATCAAGTGAAAATTTCGGTAGAATTGATATCGGATAACTTTCTAAAGCTTTAATGCAAATCTCCATCCAATCTTTAATTTGTTTTGCAGTCACCTTAGTAGAGTTAGCAAATACCTCATGGGGTGCAGTTGGTAATACCTTTTCTGCGTTATAACATTGAGCAGATTTTGAAAAATCTTCTTCGTCAGGGGCTATCCATTTTTTACCTGTAGTTCTGGTTGGATTTTTAACCTTACTAATTAAATAAACTTGCTTAAAGTATTTTCTTGCAAAAATAATTAATGAAATTTCTGGTTCGATGATTCCAAATACCTTTAGTGCTTCTATGAGTTCTTTGTCACCCTTTTTATATAATAATCTCCACCGTGAAAATCTACTAACTTCTGCTGAAGATTTAATATGGTTTGTTAATATGTTAGTTATATATGTATCTATATTCGCACTTTTATAATTATATTTAACTAAAATTTCTTTCAATTTGAGTGGATTGTAAACTAGCAATCTAGCAATACATAGATATTCTTCCCAAGAATTGGCGTTACGCTCTTTAGATAAGTCTTTGGCAGCCCAATAGCATCTTTCCTCAAAGTAACTTGCTAAATGCTCATAGGCAAGTTGTATTTTATTACTTGGCTCCCAATTTGCTATTAATTGTGATTCATCAAATGCTACTTTTCGCCAAAAATTTGCGATGTCTATTCCTTTATCTTGGTGGCTAAATAAATTGGAAAACTCCTGATGCTTTTCTTCATATAATTTCAAATTTCGTTGCAGAGAAGGTTGATGTTTCCATTGCAACGATAATTGATTATTTTGATTATCTAGCACAATATAAGTAGAAAATTTGTTGAGATTATTACTCCGCTTTGGCAGTACAGGAATACTATCAATTTTGGTAAAATTAAGCACCATGATTTTTTCTCCCTACTAGACAACAAAATGAAGTTTACAATATATGCAAGGGGAGCAACGCGATTTGGTGAAGTGCTAAAACCAAGAACGGAAATAGGCTATTTCGGTAATGCGATTACCTTCGGTACGCTACGCGTAGCCCGCCGTAGGTATCACAACGGAAACCCTGGTTCTATTGAGAATTTAGCAATTTAATTGATAATTTAATCCTCATCTCACCAAATCGCGTTGCTCCCAGCAATATGCAAGTATTAAATACACAGCATTATTTTGTGTGATTTTAGCTTTACTGAACTTATTGGGAGCAAAGCAAGCTAATTATGCAGGTTGTAGGCATTATAAAAACTTGAAAGTAGAAATCGGTCAAAAGGCTTATACTTTTACCTCGTTTATATATAATATCTATTTATCAAACAAAAAAAAGGCTGGTTTTAGCAAGCTAGGAAAAATAAATACAGCAGAATACAGAATACATAATACAGAATACAGAAGTAAAACACCCTTTATACCTGGGTAATAGACTTAGCTTGTGTACCTCACCAACTTGAAATCTGCTGTAATATCAAAGCTTACGCAACTGGCACATAATTGGGGTATAACGAAAGACAAGTGCTGTTAACGTATGACAAGGACTACAACTGGTACGGTGCTTAATACCCCTTTTTTGTGACTTTCCGAAAGCAAAAATCAAAAGCAGCTTTTAAAACCTGACTGTATTTGTGCCTCAAATTTTTGAAGTTGCTGCATAACCAGATTCAATTAATGGGGATATTTTGTCTTTAGTAAGTTTTTGCGACACAACCTTAAATCCAGCCAGAAATTTCTACGCTCGTTAATGATTTCCCTAGTTTTTCGTACTCTGTTTGAGTTGCTTTAAGAATATGCTTCATTTGGACAGGCTCTTCTTCATCAGCGGCCATAAAGGCTGAGTTAAGGGCAATGATGCGGATATTACCGCCAGGAGCGTTAAGTTGAGCCAGTTTTTCAAAGTTTAAGCCTTCGGTTGGGGTATCAGGCGGAAAAATCCGTCGCCAAATTTCAGATCGATGGGCGGCATCGGGGAGAGAAAACTGAGTCACGAACCGAAGTCGCCGCATGAATGCAGGGTCTAAATTACTCTGTAAATTCGTCGTTAAAATAGCCATTCCAGGATAGGATTCCATTCGCTGAAGTAAATAACTGACTTCTAGATTGGCATTACGATCTTTAGAATCTTTAACTTCACTCCGTTTACCAAAAATAGAGTCTGCCTCATCAAAAAGCAAAATTACACCCCCGCTCTCAGCCGCATTAAATATCTGCTGTAAATTTTTCTCGGTTTCGCCAATGTACTTACTGACAACAGCAGAAAGTTCAATTTTATAGAGATCGAGGTTCAGCTCATTGGCAAGAACACCTGCTGCCAAAGTTTTTCCGGTTCCGCTAGGTCCAGAAAATAGCGCAGTAATACCCAGTCCGCGTCTACTTTTAGATGCGAATCCCCACTTTTCGTATACTTTGGCCTTCTGTCGGACATGAGCCGAAATTTCCTTTAGGATTCCCTTCTGAAGGGGCGGCAATACCAAATCTTCCCAAGACAATTTAGATTCAATTCGCTCTGCAAGCTCATCTAATCCAGGACGAGCTTGGACGCGGCAGCTTTGCCATAGAGCCTGTTTTAGGGAAGGAGCGGACGGCATTCTCAACTGCCCAACAGCTGCGGTACAGGCTCGACGAATCATAGAGGTACTAAGTTGAAACTGAGACGTAAGTTCCTGCAAGTCTTGCAGCAGCTTATCTGAGTCTGGTATATATTTCTCTTGCTCATGGAGTTGAGTTTTGAGTTCGGCCACAGACGTTTCCCAGGTAATTAACTGTTCTTGAGGTAGGGGTTTAGGAACATCAAAGCGAATCATCTGACGCTTTATGCCTTGAAGTGGAGAAAGTGTCGCAATGATCGCAAAACATTGTAATTCCTCAAGCAGTTGATGGAGAGAAGCAAGTTGTAGCTTGTCGGAACGATCAATATCTTCACAAACTAGAAGGAGTGCTCTACGCTCCAAAATACATTCTCTTTCCAGTCGGCGGATAAAAGTCTCTAATTCATTGGGTTTGAGAGGGATACGCTGGCAGTTCAAAAGACTTACGTGTAGATTAAAATGCTGACAGACAGCTTGGGCAATGTCGGTTTTATCCTCCATCTCTGAACCACATAGCTGAATGATAGGCGGAGAATTCTGAAATGAATTCAATTCCCATAGAGCCTTTATACTATCTGCCAAGCATTGATGAGAAGGAATCAGTTGTTGTGTGTAAAATGGTAGCTCAGTAATTTCTGTCAGTAACGAGTCTGTTGTTTTCACACCTATAAGATAATGAAGAATTCTCTCATCTATATGAAGAGATGTGCTGGTCAGGGTACTACCTGAGCCTAAGTTAAGTAGTTTCCAATAGCGGAGTGCTCCATCGGGTGCCAAAGCGCTCCAATGGGCGTTAGGCAATGCACTAAGAGCCAAAGCAAATGTTGGATGATATTGACTATTGTCCTTGTCGGCTTCAGCACATAACTCTGAAAAACGTACGTCGATTTCAATACCTGCACAAAACACCAATATAAACCGCTCAAACTCTGAAAGCTTAAACCTTTGACAAAGTTGCTCAAGAGCTGGAGGAGATGTCATTGTCGCTGCTACTTTCTTCATCCCTAGCTCGGATTGATCTTTTTTTAAACTTATAAGTTCCATATTAGGGCTATCATCAGGCTCTTTGACGTAGTTCTCAAAAATTTCATGGAGCTGGTTTAAAACCATAATAAAATAGTTTGTATTAGATTCAAACCAAGCAAAAAAATCAGTTGAAGCATACATAAAAGAGCGTCCTTTGAATCTGAATAATTTACAAATAAATTAATTTAAAAAAGATTAAATATATCAATAATTATAATTTATTATATTGGTATTAGTTTGTCTCAAGCATAGGATAAAATCTTTAATATGAATTTAAGGTGAGGTTTTTAGTAGGAACTTTATTCTTGCCATGCAAGTTTTTCTTAAAAATTTATCTTAGATAAATGGTGTTTTATATTACACAAAGTTAGCTTAATTTATAAATAATTATAGTGTCATTACATTTGGCAACTAATAAAACTTTGCGAATAAGATTAACTCCTTAATATTAAGACAACTTTGGGTTTATTAAATCTAGAGATCGAAAGTAAATATTTTCATTTATACAGCATGGATTAATGACACGGAGATAAGGCAGAAGGCAGGAGGAAAAGAAAATAAAAAGCTGAAAGTCTTTTAGAATACAAATATTCAGCAACTGGGGAAGATTGGGTGGCGACTAGGAGTGCCGGGTGCAGGCTACGACAATCTTGACTGCTCATGCTAGGTCTTGTTAGCCCGTACCCCGCACACCACCCAATCTAGCGTAGCGTTCCCCAGTTGCCTCACCTACCCCCCTGAACGGATACGGTCAAATGGAATTTCAGCGGGATATATATGCTGTTATTTAAAACCTAAATTCATTGTTGGCTTGGTGCAGCGTAGAAATGGTTAGAGGAATAATTGATATTGAGGTTTACAGCCTGCCCTCCCCCTTGAGCAGGAGATACATACACAGGCGCAGCAGCAAAGTCGGGATTTTCCACGTTGTGTATATGTACTGTGCCGGACAAACGAAGACCCCGCATAATAATTCTGATATTTTCCTCATCGGTACTTATAAACGCTCCAGGAGTAACGTGGTTTTCAGATTCAAGCCTCTGCCTTATGGTTTGGATAAGGCTGGGGGAAAGACTAACTCCAGCGGCATTGGCAATCGCATGGATTAAACAATTGTTCTGCTGATAGTTTCTATCCTGGAAAATATCTTCTTGTAAATACAAGCTTTCATTGGTAACGGTGTTAGTCTCATCTGTAGGAACACGGCCCATACCGTACACAAAGGCATGATCAATATTATGATTTTCCCATCGCGCTAGTTCCTGGGGGTCTTGCCCCCGTTCCATTAAATTTTCAACGCTTTCGTACTTGCTGGAAAGGGGTGGAATAGCGTGGGCGCTAGTTTCCTGCCAGGAGGTAGGCACCACAAAATGATCTGCGGTCTGTTGTCCTTCTCCACGTTTAAAATTAGTCGGCACATTGGGAGCTACAACTTTGAAATCCCCGTTTCCACTGTTCAACTGATTCCAGTTTGTCTTGGAACCGTTTTGCATGTAGAAATCACCAGATGCCATAGTATTGGGTTCCTGAGTAGCCAGGCTATTCAGATCTTTCCGGATGCTGTTCACCTGCTGGGCGATGGTAGGAGTTTCTTTTCCGGGGGAGGTATGTACATTGAGGGACTGAATTTTCATATAAGTTTTGTCTTTTCGATGTATCAAATTCCGATGTTTATTGGCATATTCTTTTGCTTGTGCCTCGTTGCCGAAGTGTTTAGAGGCGGGACGCAAATTTCTGCCAGTAGGCACGTAAAAACTCCAAACTGTAGAGGGACGTGCCTGCTTCAACTCGGGTTGGTTGCTTTCCTCTTTCGCCTGTTTTCCAAAGGAGAGCGGTTTAGAATAGGGTCGGTATTCTCCGGTATTGGGATCTATTACATAGAGTTTTGGCTGGAAATGTACAGTAGCCTTGTTAAAGATCGTGGTATAACTTTCCTTGTACGCGTGGGATCGATATTCAGGACCCGGAAGTAAGTTAAATTGATCTCTAAAGTCAGAATTTTGGGAAGTTTCGGTGTCCTCTTTAAACAGATCAGATCTTGTTACCTCCTGCATTGACGCTATATCTGGCTGAAATTTGAGACACAAATTCATTACCTGATCCGCTTTGTTCTTCCGATCAACCGTATCTTTACCATATTTTTCAATATTGTGGGTAGAGAAAGAAAGTTGTGCGTAATCAGAATCGTCCTGAAGCTGCGACCTAGAGTCTGAGTCTGAGTCTGAGTCTGAGTCTGAGTCTGAGTCTGAGTCTGAGTCTGAGTCTG
>NZ_CAXTNE010000160.1:13381-18389 GCF_964245445.1 uncultured Nostoc sp. | reverse complement strand
GGGAATGGGAATTCTCCTGATCTTCTTCTGTGCCTTCCTCACTCTGCGCTTGGGCGGCTTTGCGTGATAAATCCTCTGCTGACAAATCAAACGTCACAGTGACGCTAGCTTCAATAGAAGCGCGTCCTTTAGAGGTTTGGGTGTTATTTACCAAATCTGGCAGGCGATCGGCTCGCATTCCCTTAGAACTAGAGAGTCCGAGGCAAAATAGCAGTGCATCTAAAATATTAGATTTACCCGAACCATTTGGCCCAGATATGACAGTACACCCCGGTAGCAAAGGGACTGAGGTAGTGCCACCGAAGGATTTGAAGTTCGTAAGTTCCACGCGCTTGATATGCACCATAGGCGCTGGTTCACTGGGCTAATGAAGAACAAGTGTATCAACTAATTAAAAATTCGCAAGAGGGTAGGGGGAAAATTAGGGATTATCAAACCACAGAGGCACGGAGAACGCAGAGAGGAGAAGGAGAATGTGGTTCAGAGAAAATACAATACTTATAGAGTTAGCACAAGCACGAGATTTCATTGCAGGCGCTCAAAAGCAACTATATCAAATCATTCCAGTTTTAGTTGAGATAACTAACTGCCAAGACGAGCAACTAATGTAACAAGTTGCTGTTGGCAAAGCGATGGCTATTAATTTATTACTATTTATTGTAAGAATATTTTACAAGTATGTAAGATGATTTTAAGGGTAAATATAATAAAGTAAATTATGCAACTAGAAGATTACTTCGACTTTCAGCGTCCTCATGATATTCGGCTTAAAAGTACAAGAGTAGAAATTGAAACTATCCTTTACGAGTACATCCACCGCGCTCGAACTCCGGAAGAAATTTCCAACATTTATACATCACTAACACTAGAACAAGTAAGTTTACGCGACTATTCCTTATTACTTGCACAACAAAGAAGCTGTAAGCAACTATATAGCTGATTGGTTGGAGTTGAGTCAGAGAATGCAGGAAGAACAGCGACGCAATCCCCCAGCAGTTGTAATCAAATTAAAAAAACTGATAACTGAAAAATAAGCCATGAGAAAAGCACAAGAAAATGACTCTCAAATATCTGCTGGATGAAAATGTTGCTCCTCTTTATCAGGTTCAAGTCAAACGACAAAAACGTGATTTACTTGTCTGGAAAGTTGGCGATCCTGGTACGCCTCCTAAAAGTACATTAGACCCAGAAATATTATGCTGGTGTGAGGAACACTACTTTTTATTGGTTATGAATAACTGCAAATCTCTGCCTGTACATTTGGCTGAATATATCGCCCAAGCCCGTAATATACTAAGTATTTTTATTTTGAATGATAAATTAACCATCGGTCAGAATATTAATGAATTAATTTTAATTGCTGAAGCATCTTTGGATAACGAATATTAAAACAAAACTATTCATTTACCACTAATTTAATAACAATGTCACAGAAGTAACTGCTAAGGATTCTTATTAAGTAAAAGTACTTCGACAAGCAAGTTTTGAGCCTAAAAACTAAAACTGGCTTAGGTTGGGTTGACGAACTAAACCCAAGATTATCAAGGCTTTGTTGGGTTTCGCTGCCTGATGTGGTAGTGGACAGGGGAGAAGTGATTATACTCTCGAAATTGTAAATCGTACAACGGCATTAAAAACGCAGAATGAGTGGCAATAGATAATGAGTAAACAACGTATTGTTGAGATTGTAGATTATAACCCTCAATGGCCTCGTTTTTTTTCAGAACTCAGCACTATCATCGTAGATAAGTTGGGTAATTTAGCTTTAGCTATAGAGCATGTTGGTAGTACCTCAGTACCCGGTCTTGCGGCCAAACCAATTATTGATCTAGATATCGTGATAGCATCAAACGAGCTGTTTTTTAAAGTAGTTTATCTTCTTCAAGAGCTTGGTTACGAACATGAGGGTGACAAAGGCATACTTGGCAGAGAGGCATTTGCTCGTGAAGCCAGCAATGTACCACGTAACGGTACAAGTAGAATATGGATTAACCATAATTTATATGTCTGTCCCCAAAACAGCATAGCCTTAGTCAGACATTTAGCTTTTCGGGACTACCTCAGAAATAACCCAGATCAAGTTTTAGTCTATGGAGAACTTAAGCGTCAACTTGCACAACGTTTTCGGTACGATATTGATTCTTATTGCGATGCAAAGACGCAGTTTGTAGAAGGTATCCTTAAACAAGTACTTCCCAATAAATATACTCATGATAACTATTCTTTGAGGCGTGACTACTAATTAACTCACCCTTATTAAAGCAAAAAAACAGGGCTTACGCAGATGTAAGTCCTGTTTAAATTTTCTGATGATGTAAGCTGATTTAGCTAGTCCACGGTTAACTGAGAGCTTCAGTTATTCTTTTATGGCATTTTCACAGCTTCAACTTTTGCTTCCACCTTCACTGTCTTTACACCTTGAACTTCTTTAGCCAAAGTTTCAGCTTTCTGGAGTTCTTCAGCAGAAGTTGCTGTGCCTTTGAGGATAATTTCACCCTCTTTGTTTTCAACTTGTAACTTATTGCCTGGTAAGCCTTTATTCAACTTTTCGCTAACTTCAGTTTTCAAGTTACTCTTAGCTTTTGTTGCTGCCGTTTTTTCAGAATAGGTTTTAACTTTAGTATCTGTGCTAACTGCTAAAGGAGTCGTTTGTGTTCCTGGAATTTTGGCAGTAGTTTTATCCGCAGTTTGATTTATCTGAGAAGCTGGTGTTGCTGGTGCTTGAGCGGCTTCATTAGTAGTGCTAGAAGTTTCTGAACCAGTTTTAGGAGCCTCTTGGCAGCCAAAAGTACCAACTACCAAAATGCTACTAACTAGCAATAGAATTAGCTTTTTCATTATCTTCTCCGAATTGAATACTAGAAGCGATTAATTGAAGTGTGTGTGATAGTGAGGAGCAGATGTTAAAAAGCAATTAAATGTGAAGTAGCAAAAGTTCCCAAGCAATTGCTCAGGTTACTGGAAATTGAAACTTAGACGATTTCTTGAGGCTAAGATTTTGCAGCCATTTCTCAGAAGCGCCAATTCAATTTTCCTGACGGTTGCTAACCAGGATGCGTCTACATACAGTCTGTAGCTCTCTATGAATTTAATGTAGATGCACAGTAGCTCTTTCGGTGGTAGACTGTGCAGCCTGACAGTAGTGACTTGATGTTATCAAATTTAAGTCAGTTTGGCGATATCTAATGCCTATGCAACTCCAAACTTCAGCGTTTTTGCAATCCTGTGGCAGCAAAATTACCAACAAAATGTTACTTTAGAAAACTATGGCTTACTTACAATACCCCAAATATCAGGAAATATTAGCCAATGCCATACCTTACTTCCGCCCACGAAATTAGTGCCATTGTCGCTGAATATACCAACGCTAAAACGCTGTGGATAGATACAGAAGTTGCTGACTATAAAAGCCGTAATCCCCGACTATCGCTGATTCAGGTATTAGATAATCCCAAAGATATGAGTGGCGATCGCGTCTATCTTTTAGATGTCCTAGATCAGCCTAATATTATAGCTGAATTTATTGAAAAAATTATGATAAATTCTGCCATTGAAAAAGTTTTTCATAACGCCAGTTATGATCTAAAATTTCTCGGTAACAAGAAAGCCAAAAATATTACTTGTACTTTAGATATGGCAAAAAAAATTCCCTACTATCTTTTACCTTTACCTAATTATCAACTCAAAACCATAGCTACATCACTTTGTAGCTTTAACAATATCGAGAAAGAAGAACAAACAAGCGATTGGGGAAAACGCCCCCTAACTGAAGAACAGATAGAGTATGCTTACTTAGATTGTATTTATCTGGCTCAAATCCACTCAAATTTATTAGATTTACAAGCCCAAGCCAGTCCCGATCCTGCAACAGAAGACTTAATATCACTAAGTACCAGATACTCGCAACTTGAGCAACAATACAAGTTGTTGAATTCAGAATTTGAGCATTTGCAAGAACGCATGAAAAAAGCTATGCAAGCTCAGAATATATCTGAAACTGCCTATTACAAACTGACTAGTTATGAACGTACTACAGTCAAAGCTACTTTTACAGAATTAGCAAGGCTAGCGCAAAATGAAGGTATTAATTTAGATTTTCCAATCACACTCACTCAGAAACTCCAAAAAGATTTAGGGCAAAATCTGGAACAACTTTCTGTAGATATTGAAAAAACCACCTCTTGGCGGCTAAATCCCAAAACTCAAGAAAGTGATATTGAGGATGAGTAAATTATTTAGATGGCTACAAATGCCAAAATTTATGGAATTATTGTCTTAGAATAAATCTTAATATTTAAACTTTATTTCAAACAGTATTCTAAAAAACATGAATAACAGTAGGTTACTGATTATAAATGCATTGTCAAGAATTACAGAGATGAAAACAGCAAAGAGCCAAAATGACAAGTTTTATACTTTATCTTTTTTGAATTTTCCTTAATATAACTATTAAATAAGTTTATTGAAGTTCAGGGAAATTTATAAATTAGTTTTACATGTCTATCCAAAGTTAAAATAACTCTTGAGTTAAAAAATTAAAATATAGATTTTGGTACTAATTGCGTTCAAGTGTTATTGCAGTTTATATTAAATTATGAGACGGCGTTTATTTAAACAAAAGCGAACAAAGGTAAATCAAGTATTTACCATAGCTATTTTTACTACATTAACAGCAATTAGCAGTGTTTCTTGTAGTAAGAATGACAATGTTTTGGTAACAGAAATAGGAGTCAGTCAACCTAGCCGTCGTTCAGCTACAGCTTCCATTGGTGGGGAATTCTATCTTCAGGGAAAGAATCAGCATTTAAACGGCGATTTACAAGCTGCGATCGCTTCTTATGGTAAAGCAATTGCTCAAAATTCTCAATATGGTGCTGCCTACAACGGCCGGGGATTAGTCTACTTTGATTTGGGAGACAAGGAAAAAGCGATCGCAGATTACAATCAAGCACTTAACATCAACCCTAACGACGCGGAAGCCTACAATAACCTGGGAAATGCCCGCGCC
>NZ_CAXTNE010000160.1:0-13281 GCF_964245445.1 uncultured Nostoc sp. | reverse complement strand
GGGAAATGCCCGCGCCACCAATGGAGACAAGCAGGGAGCGCTCAAAGACTTACAACAAGCCGCAAGCATTTTTCAAAGTCAGGGTAACAACGACTTATATGAACAAGTGATGAAAAACATCAAAGAACTTGGACAGTAGGGAAAAGCAGGGTTTCTTAGTGGTACTTAGACAAAAAATACCGAAAAAAGAGCATCAAATCTATATACAGAAAGACCTTAACATCGTTTTGCTTAGTTTATTGACATATCTGGATTTGGGCTATTTTTTAGTATTTGGTGTATTTCCCTTACCCTGCATGGGCTTAAAGCTTATTTTTCCCTCAAAAATGTTTAAGTTCCGCTAAGAGACTAAGCAGATTTAAAAACGTACCTCATCAGGTCGGGACCGCTATAAACCTTTGCTATGCAGCCAACTGATAAACAAGTCAGCAATAGCTAAGTTACCGTGTTCAAGCATTTGCATATGACCATGACCAGGGAGTCCAACTTCAGGAAGCCAAATAAAATCACCCCGAAAGTATTTTGCAGTTTCTGCATCTACCTCACGAGGATGGCGCGGGTCTTGGTCGCCTGTAATCACACATATGGGAATATCAAATAGTACTTGGAGATGGCAAATATAAAGCCCTTGTCCTTCAACATTTCTACGCTGGTTGCTAATTCGTGCGCTCTCAGGGACTAAACTACAAAAGTAATTCTCAAATACCTCTTGCGGAAAATTATCTGAGTTAGTGAAGTATTTTTTAGTTTCTTCACGCGACTGAATACGTGGACGGTCTTCGGGAAAAGCTTCATCAGAGTCTTTTGTGATGACTGGTAATAGATTGGCTGGTGGCGCTGGTGAAATGCCTACAATAGCTTTAACAAGTTTGGGATGGGTTTGTGCTGTCTGCCAACCAACGATACCAGACATACTATGGGTAAGAATGACAGCTGGGCCAATTTGTTGGAGTAGCGCCACAGTAGCATTAATTACCCGTTGATATGGCATCGTCGGAAAATCTGGGACAAAGCCTGATCGACCATGCCCTGGCCAGTCAACAATGTAGGTTTTCCAGCCTTGTTCTGTCAGATATACTGCCCAACCTTTGCGATTATCGGGTGTTTTGACAAAGCAAGTACCTGTATGAAAGGCGCCGTGTAAAAGCACAATAGGAACTGAATTTCGGTCTTTCCTTGGTTGGTAATATTGAATGAACATTTGGTACGGAATATCACCAACAAGGAATTCTGTTTCAGTGTATGAACTCATTTAAAGAAAAGACTTAAATCTTTACGGCAATGTTAATGGCTTACTTGCGACAAAAAACCATCAACTGAAATTTTGAACAGTTGCTCTTGGCGAATTTTATCAAAGTTAGGGTCAGTTTTGGCAACTTATGTAAATTGTTGGTGCAGCCTCTCCAAGAGTTGAGAAGGCATCGCAGAACTTTTCAGTCTACTGACAGTAATTCTGAGCGGCGAAAGCCGCCGCTTAGACTTGTTTATGCTTTGACATTCATCACATCCCAGAACCAATGTGGATGCGATCCTCAACTTCCGCAAATTTTTCCTGTGCCTGCTGTTCAGTACTCAATAGTGAAACGACGATCGCCACAATAAACGCCAGTGGGATACTGATTAATCCAGGATTTTTAAGTGGAAACGGTGCAGAAGCGTGCTTGAGAATCGTTACTTGAATAGTAGGTGACAAATAAATCAGCACTAAAGAGGAGATAGTTCCTACTAACATACTCGCAACCGCACCGTTGGTAGTGAAGCGTCGCCAAAGCATGGATAAGAGCAATGCTGGGAAGTTTGCACTAGCAGCGATCGCAAATGCTAAACCTACCATATAAGCCACGTTTTGCCCTTTAAACAAGATGCCCAGAAATATCGCCACTAATCCCAAAAGCATTGTTGCACCGCGAGCCACCTTCAGCTGTTCTGACTCATCAGCATGACCCGATCGCACCACATTCACCCACAAATCGTGGGACAATGCAGCTGCACCTGAGAGTGTCAACCCAGCGACAACCGCCAAAATCGTCGCAAAGGAAACAGCAGCAATAAAGCCTAAGAAAGCATCACCACCGAGAAATTCTGCCAACATCGGCGCAGCCATATTACCACCAGTACCAATTTGCTTAATGGCATCTTGACCTACTAACACCATTGCTCCAAAGCCCAGGATGAAGGTAAGGAGATAAAAAACGCCAATAATAGCTGTGGCGTAAGTAACAGAGAGCCGCGCTGCTTTGGCGTCGGGTACTGTGTAAAAACGCATTAGGATGTGGGGTAATCCAGCAGTGCCGAACATTAACGACATCCCCAAAGAGATCGCATCAAAGGGATCAGAAACTAGTTTGCCCGGAGCTAATACACCTGTATACTTCTGGGATGCAGCAGCGAAAAGAGCGATCGGGTTAAAGTCAAATCGTGCCAGTACCAAGATAGCTAGCAAAATTGTTCCGCCAAGCAACAGAACTGCTTTGATAATTTGTACCCAAGTGGTGGCAATCATCCCGCCAAAAATCACATAAGCCATCATCACGCAACCGACGAGGACCACAGCTAATTCATAATCAAAACCAAACAATAGTTTGATTAGCTCACCAGCACCTACCATCTGGGCAATTAAGTAAAAACTAATCACTACCAGCGTTCCAATCGCAGAGGCGATACGTACAGGTTTTTGCTGCAAGCGATAAGCCACCACATCGGCAAAAGTGTATTTACCTAAGTTACGTAATGGTTCTGCAATTAAGAACATCACAATCGGCCAACCCACCAAGAAGCCGATAGAATAAATTAAGCCGTCAAAGCCGTTGAGTGCCACCAGCCCAGCGATACCTAAAAAGCTAGCTGCACTCATGAAGTCTCCTGCTAGGGCCAGCCCATTTTGGAAACCGCTAATCTTACCGCCAGCTGTATAGAACTGTGCCGTATTTTTAGTGAGCTTTGCCGCCCAATAGGTAATGCCTAGAGAACTTACAACAAACAGAAAGAAGAAAGCGATCGCCAACGGGTTAAACTTACCAAGACTGGTAATATCCGCCGCTAGTGGCAGATCGAACCACACACTATTCATGCTTTTTTGGTTTAGTATTTTGGATTTGGAACTAGAAATTGCTAATAGCTAATTTACTTACGCGTCAACCTTGCGATTTGATCGTCGTAACTGCTATTTGCCCAACGTACATAGATAAAAATTAATACCCATGCCGAGACAATTACCAACGCCCCTAGCAAAATTCCGAGGCTGAGGCCAGGAACTACTAATGACCCCAACAGGGGCTTATTGAACGCGATTAATAGGATAAAGCCAAAGTAAATAAACATCATGGCTCCACTGAGAATCAGGGATACCCGCCAACGTTCAGCTGCGAGAGCTTGGAGAGCCTTTATGCGATCGTTCATGTCTTCCTTTAGGTTGAGAAGATTAGGTCAGATTGTCTCATTGAAGCTGATTTCTGCATAATTTTCTTAAAGATTATTAGTAAATCTATTGCCATATCAGGTAATAAAACTAACTTTGCCAAGTGATATACCAAAATAACAAGACAATAGTGGCTCTGCTTTAAGTCAGAGAAACATAAAACTAGCTAATATATCCAGTTATTTGTGATTTCACTGAATTTTTAAATATTTTTTATACTTATTGAATTGAGTATTAAAACAGAAATTGAATTTTTATATACTAAAAAATAAAATAAATACGTATTTACTACCAGGCTTTAAAATCCTTCAAGTGTTATGAAATGTTTTTTTAAGTTATCAAATCAACTGAGATTAATAAAAGTAGTAAATTTTGATTTATAAAATATACCAGAAATCACCCTAGCAGGTTATGTAAATATTTTAATAAATTTATATCAACAGCTTGTTATTACACAGATGGGGCATTACCAAAATTTATTAAAGTATGTTTATCCAAACACTAATCACAGACCCGATTCATTTTTTCAGAATCGTTGTAATTGTCATATTCTCCATCACTTTGCATGAACTTGCTCACGGCTGGGCTGCGATGAGTCAGGGAGATAACACTCCCCAACAAACTGGTCATCTCACGCTCAATCCTGTAGTTCACATGGGTAAGGAATCGATCATTTTTCTCTGTCTCATGGGTATAGCTTGGGGACAAATGCCCATCAATCCATCTAAGTTTCGCTCTGGCAAGCTAGGCAATATTTTGGTATCAGCCGCAGGCCCATTGTCGAATCTTGCTTTAGGCATTTTATTTATTGGGATGCTTAAATTTCTCTCTAATCCGAGTCTTTCAAAACTTTTGAGTGGGGAATTCCTTTACTTAGCAGCTCAAATTAATTTGACCTTATTTCTGTTTAATCTGCTGCCAATTCCACCACTCGACGGCTTTCATGTCTTCAGTGAGATTTTTCCTCAGCTAAAGCCACTAAAATATAGCCAATTCGGAGTTTTTGCAATGATGCTTCTATTTATAATTCCAGAATTTGGGATGGGACTTAGTGGCATTGCTCATTTGCTTATTCAGTCGGCGCTTGGGGGAGAATGAGCAGTTTCTTAAGCAAAAATAGATTATTTCTATAGTAATCCTATTTGATTTGTGATAATTGAAAACCACAGAAACCCGACTTTTTTGAAGAGTCGGGGTTCTTGTTGTTCACGAAGGATTTAGGATAGCCACCTTTTTACTGTAATATTCAGTTTTGGCATAGATGCTGATAATACTATCACCAACTGTAAAAAAAGTACCTTGTTGCTCATCTTTAGAGAATTGCAAATTTGGGTATTTAGCAGCAGCTTCTTCAGCAGTCATGGGTTTTACTTTCATTTCTTTTGGCAATACTCCATTACAACCAATGTAAAATACTAAGGGAGATATCCTGTCTTGGTAAATTTTCTCTACATATTCTTCTAACTTGGTATTCGCTGCCGTCAAAGCTGCAATCATTTCCTCTTTGCTGATCTGCTTTCCAGGTTGTTTATGCTGCAACAACTGCGCCAAACTATCAGCACCAACTTTCTTAAGAATACTTACGACTATGCCATTTTGCTCAAGCCCAAGAAAATCATCAAAAATTGGTTTCATCAACTCGTCAACTTTTGTAATCTTGGTGCGTGATGATAGTAGCCTGCGCCGAACAGCGAGATTTTCATTCAATGCGATCGCAAAAGTAGGCTTTATGATAATTTCTCCAGTGATTTTATCATAAATACGATACATTCTATTCAGAAATTTGTTAGCCGAATGAAACTTACTGAGGTTAAGAATATCTTGACTACCAATATCAATTTTATAGCTCAATCTTGAGTCAAGAGTACCATTAACTAGAGCTTCATTGATGTCCGTGTATTCATTAGTTGTAGGAAAGTTGATGTAAACATTTTTAGACAGATAGTGCTTTTTAAACTCATCTAACTGTCCTGCTACAAATACATCTGACTCCTTTCTTAAGTAAGCAGAAATAATACTAGTAAGTACTTTAATTTCTGCAAGTTCATTGAATAGTCCATCAATGCTGCTGTAACGACTATTTGCAGCTACAAGCGGAAAGTTATCTAACTGAATAGTATGTTCAGCACGGAAGTCAAAATCTTCTGCATCTAACACACCCTTTTCTTTGAGCAAGTCAAAGGCTTTTTTACTGCTGATTTTGATTTGTAAGGACTTTACGTTTATTTTGCCGTCACCCACAATTGTGTAATTATTAAAGCTATTGAGGTCATTTACTAGCAAACCTGCTACCTCAATAGTGGGGGTTTGGTCTTCAAATTTGGCTAGTTTGACCTTACGTTTGATAAGCATATTGATAGTAGCAGTATTGCGATTAAACTGAAACTCGCCCATACCAACATACTCAGCATTATCTATATTTTCTGTTCGCAACCAAGGCTGAAGCAGTTCGCCATTTTCATTTCTCACACCTTTAACGCGCTTGATACCTGTTCTTTGATAATGTTCTTGCAGGTGCTTGATATTGACGATAATATTGTTGCAATATTGAGCAAAAATTTGGATTAGTTCTACCAGAGAAATTTTATTATTCGTCATATTGCTACCTTCCAGATAAAGGTCAAGAATCTTTTAAAGCCTGTTAAACTGTGCAAAATTGAAGGGCAAACCCACAAGAAATTGATGCCAAAATGCTAAATTTTGCACATACCACACAACTATTGTCTGTTCATGATTGCATTCACGAACTAGCTAATATCGCATTTAGTTACTACAAACTTTGGGCATCGCCTGGTAAACTTTGCGTTGCATACTTACCGGATATTCTTTATAGTACAATTGTATCATAAAAAGGCAAAGTTGTGTAGGCGTAGCCTGTGATAGACATCGCCTTGCAATGAAGTGTTATGGTATTGCTGAACGTCAGAATAGATGCGTTATAACCTTTACGCCTATTATTTTTTTCCCACATTTAGGCTCCGGGTTTGAAATAATCGAAGAGGCGATCGCCTGAATCTGCGCGAATCAATGCTACAACTACATCTGGTAAGGCAGCTAAACTCGGGTAAACCAAATAACGTGGTTCCCAACGGGGGCGGAACTTCTCTCTATAGGCGTGCAGTCCCTTGAAATTGTAAAAGCGATTCAAATGCCCGTATAGATAGTGCAATACTTTCTCTAAGCGGCGTGATTCTGGGTTGTCTCCAACTCCCGCAAGGGCAGAAAGACCGAAATTAAAGCTATCGTAGCCACCCTCTTTAAAATGTTGAAGCAGGGAAATAAATAGAAAGTCCATTGTGCCATTTTCGATGGATGCACGATGTCGCATCATGTCAATAGTGGCTTCGTTGAGTTGGTACTCCCGCAGTATGTTGGCAAAGGCACTGATGTTACCTTCAGGATTATGCACCACAGCAATCTCACACTCTCGTAGGTAAGCTTCGTCAAACCAACCCAAAGAAAAGTGTTTTTCCGAACCTTGTACCATTTTTAGCCATTCATCACTTACAGATTTGAGCAGGTGCAATAAATCATTGGCGATGGGTGGTTGGTAAAACTCGATTTGGTATCCTAGCTTAGTTAAACGACTGATTGATGGTCTAAAGTTTTTACCGGCTTTACCTTGCAACGTAAAACTTTTCAGGTCAACGATCGCTTCTTCTCCAATCTTGAGTACCTTAAACCCCAACGACTTGTAAAGTTCAACATCATCGGGCAAAGTTTGGTAAAAACCAGGATACCAGTCGTTGCGTTGGCAAAACTGCCGGAAAGCAACAATTGTCTCTTTGCGATCTTCAATGGGGCCGATGGGATCTCCTAATGCGATCGCACCCCGTCCCTTGGGAACATAAGCAATTAAACTATTACCTGAAGGGCTGAAATAATAACTTTTATCATTTAAGAGTGTGAACGCTGCTAAAGAAGAACATCCATATTGTTCGACAATTTCTTCAGCTCTTTTTCGCTCATTTGGCGTTGCTAGATTCCGCCAAAACACAGGTTGTAATAGCATAACCATTGCATACGTAATAGTAACTGCGGCAATAACATAGATAGAATTAGCAAAAAATTCTCCAAATTGGCTCTTTGGTTGCAGTCCCCAATTATCCTCGGTGAAGAACATCGCCAAAGTCTGAACTATGGCTTCACGCCAATTAAAATTCTCTGAAAACTTGCCGTCTAACAAGTAAAATCCAATAGTTCCGTATGCCAGGGTAAATAATAAAGCGCCTATCAACGCTCGAACTCCCCGTGCGATGGAAGGACGGTCTGATTGCGCTGTGAAAAAATGGCGCATCAAGATTAATTGCACCAGCAAAACTCCAGAGAGTAGACTTTCTTCATAGTCCAGTCCCTTCAGCAAGTGGCTGAAAATGGAAATCACTAGTAAACCAATGGTAAGTAACCAGGCTATTCTTTTGCGACGTAATAAATTAGTCGCAAGTGCTAATAAAACAAACCCAGTCAGGGCTGCAAATATATGACCACTGGCTCGGATTTCAAATGGTAAAAATTCCTTCAACCAGTGATTTCGCCCATATAGGTTAGGTGTCACTGCTGATAATAAATTTACTACTCCGACTAAACCTGTAAGGAAAGCTGCACTCCAAAGTCCAATCTGAGTTTTTAAATTCTTGGTCATTAGTCTAAAAGTATTAATTAGGAATTAGTAGTTATAAGCTAAGAGTTTTGGCTCTCCCACTCTCTTGATGGACTAAAATAATTAACAAAGCAGTTTTCTCGCTGAGTTAATTATAAGGATTTTTTAATGTTTTAAATTTTATCCATAACACCTTAATTTTAATTCCGTAGCACAAGGGGAGCGGTAAAACCTAATTTTTAAAATTTTAACTCGTAACTCCTAATTTTTAACTCCGAATTTTTTAAACTGTTCCCCTACATAGGAGAGGGAATCTTTAAGATGCTTGTGGAAGTAGTTCCAGCCTATATCAGCACCAGACAAACCATGACCTCCTGGAAACGCATAAAATACGTGAGCAATGCCTAATTTATTTAAGGTTTCGTTGAAATCTTTGGTAGAAGCCAGCAAATTAGTATCATTCAGACCCGCATCTAGGTAAACACGCAATCGCTTCCTATCTTCAATTGGTAATTGTTGCACGATTTGTTGGGGGCTATTTTGCGAACCGCTATTATCGGTAAAATAACCGCTATGACTAAACAGAATGTAGAAGTTGTTGAGATGGCGCAACCCGATATTAAAAGCCCCCCATCCTCCAGAAGAAAGACCCCCCAATGCCCAAAACTGGGGTTCTTCTAAAGTGCGGTAGCGCGACTTGACAATTTGCACTAATTCTAAACCAATTAAAGTCCCTACTTTGCCATTTGGCCCATCAAAATAATCGGGGTCGTATAAAGGACTGGAACCGCGATTATCATTACCATCAGGTGTAATTACAATTGATGGCGGTAATTTTCCACTTTGATAAAGCTCATGCAATACATCTAAGACTGCATATTTATCAGCATAAGCACGGGCGTCATCATGACCACCATGTAGTAAGAATATTACCGGATACCGCTTTTGCTGATTTTTATTATAACCAGGCGGCAAAATCACGCCATAGTTGCGGACTGCACCCATCGCTTGGGAGTTAAAGGTTGCTAATTGAAACTTCAGCCCAGTATTTACCTCTTCTTGGGGCGGGTCTAGTTGTGGCGCACCTAAGATGAATACATAATAATAACCAGCAGTAGTAAGGAGTGCGATCGCTCCTAGCAAACTAATTAAAAATTTAGAAATCTTCATATCGCTTTATGTGTAAAAAACTACCTCCATTAGAACTTACTATAGTTAATCTACTGAAAAATTGCCCCTGAGTTTTCCACATTGATGTTTAAATATCAACGAATTTCCAAAATAGGATGATTTTTATTGGGAATTGCTAATGATTTTGACTATTTTTATTCTGATTAACACCTAACTTCTCAGCCTTATGTGCTATTTCAGCAACTCGAAATTGTTCCCCCACAAATATCAACGAATCGGATAAATGTTCCCGCCAGTATTTCCAAGTGTGACTACCAGGAAACTGACGAAACAAATTATAAACTTTTAGCTTGTCTAGTACTTGGCTAAAATTTTGAGCTTCCTTAATTTCTTCAATATCTGATGTACCAGAATCTAAATAAATTCGCAATTTTTTTTGAGCTTGTAAAGGAATGGTTTTGATATAAGTTATTGGGCTATTCATTGGTCCACTTTTATCATGAAAATAACCGCTATGACTAAATAAAATTGAGAAACGATCTAGGTTATGTAATCCCACATTCATTGCTCCCCAACCACCAGAAGATAAACCACCCATCGCCCAAAAATCTGGATTGTTTAGTGTACGATAACGGCTTTGCACAACTTTTACCAACTCATCCCCCACGGCTGTAGAGACTTTACCGTTAGGGCCATCAATATATTCGGGATCTCGGTGGGGGCTAGAGCCACGTTTGTCGTTGCCGTCTGGTGTGATAATGATGCTGGGTGGCAACTTACCCTTAGCATAAAGTTGTTCCACAGTTTTGAGAGCTTGTCCCTTATTCTGATTAAACCAATCAGTGGAATTACCATGTCCACCGTGGAGGAGAAATATTACAGGATAGCTTTGTTTTGGGTTTTGCTCATAACCAGGGGGTAAAGAAACGCCGTAGGTCCGACTTGCGCCCATTACCTGACTAGTGTATGTTTCAATTTTGTAGGTTAGGGGAGTAGCTGAGTCGCTAGTATTAGAGTGGGTTGGAAGAACGGAAGGCGTTGTTTGTAAATCCTGCTGTTGCGGTGGTTTTGCTACGGTACTTTGGGAGAAATTACAGCCAACTAGAGTTAATACTGAAAGTAGCAAGAGAATTTTAGATTGTTTGTAGTTCATCTATTGGGTAGTCGGTGTTTGCCTACAAAAGTTTATGCAAATAATATGTCAATGCTGTGTCAACAGGATGGAAACTTTACGACTGGTTGTAAATTAAAAGTCAAGAGTTAGGATAAGTTTCTTCATAATGCTTAAAAAGCTGCGACTCAATTTCAGTTCTTTGTTTGGCTTGTTGCTGCTGGTGCTTTGCCTATGGGCGATCGCTAACGAATTGCATGAGTATAATTATCGTGATATCTTCAACTCCCTAGCAGCAATTCCCAAAAGCCGTTTAAGCTGGGCAATTTGGTTGACAGCTTTGGGTTATCTCGTGATGATTGGGTACGATATCTTAGGTTTTAGCTACATTAATCGTTCCCTAAGTTGGAACAAAATTGCTCTAACCAACTTTATTAGCTCTGCATTTAGTAATACCATCGGTTTTGCCTTGCTAACTGGCAGTGCTATCCGTTATCGATTTTATGCTAATTGGGGAGTTTCAGCAGTTGCGATCGCTCAAGTAATTGCTTTCGCAAATTTTACTTTTTGGTTGGGGATGTTTGCTGTTGCAGGTTTCTTGTTTCTCATCAACCCCCTTAAAATTCCTGCTCAAATACATTTACCTTTTGCTACTGTGCGTCCCATCGGCGTGATTTTTCTGCTATTAGTCGCTATCTATTTAATTGGAAGTATTTTTATTAAACAACCGTTAAGAATTTGGGGGCAAGAATTTCGATTTCCTTCTTTTCAAATATCCCTGGCTCAAATAGCAATTTCTAGTTTTGACTGGATTCTTGCGGCGGCAGTTCTTTATGCTTTACTTCCTAGCAATATATCTTTGTCATATCTAGACTTTTTAGGCATTTATTTACTAGCGATGTTTGCAGGTGTGGTTAGTAATGTCCCTGGTGGTTTGGGAGTATTTGAAACTATAATTTTACTGATTCTTTCCTCAAAAGTTTCGGCGGCAGTAGTTTTGGGTTCAATGTTAGCTTATCGGGGAGTCTACTATTTCTTACCTTTGCTAGTAGCAGCAGGTTTGCTAGGGCTTTATGAGATTAGATTTAGAACCGGAAAGTTACAAAAATGAATCAACGATAAAGCAATATGTGAAAGTTTATAATTTTTGTTGAGGCGATCGCTAAACAAAGTTTTATAACTTCTTCTGTTATTTGTTCTCCGTTACCTGTTTAGAGTTTGTTAGACTGAGAACCATAAGTAAAATCTCGTGTATTTTGGGAAACTTATGGAGCCAGTATCATTGACAGCTGCTGCGATCGCCACTTTGGTAATCACCAAAGCCTTTGAAAAAACTGGTGAAATCATCGGCGAAAAGGCTTGGGACGAAGGCGAGAAGTTGTTAGTTCTGCTGAAACGCAAGGAACCTAGCACGGCGAAGGTTATCGAACAGGCTAAAACACAACCTTTAAATTATGGTCAAGCTTATCTTATTGGGCAGCAGGTAGAGGAAGCGGCAAAGAAAGATGATGAAATTGCTCAAGCTGTCGCAGCATTGGCTAAAGAAGCTCAACCGCAATTGACTCAAACAATTGAAAACTATAAAGGGATAATCATTAAAGGCGGAACTAATACTGTTTCTGGCAATACCTTTAACTTCTGACTACAGTCGCCTGAAGGGGAACGGGCAAAGTTAAATCCCTCTACTGAAATACCGCAAAATTTGCCCTTGAGTGGGGTGGTGGAATTTGTTGGACGTGAAGAAGAATTGCAAAATCTCCATCAACTTTTGCAGGATAATAAGCAAGTAACCATTGCTGCTATTTCTGGTATGGGTGGAGTTGGTAAAACAGAACTCGTCCTACAATATGCCATCCAGCACCGCGAAACATATAACGGCGGGTTTTGCTGGTTGCTACCAAAAACTGGAGATGTGGGCATTCAAGTTGTGCAGTTTGCCAGAACGCAGCTTGACTTAAACCCGCCAGAGAATTTAACAGAAGATTCTAACCAAAAATTACTCGCGCAAGTCCAATATTGCTTTCGGCATTGGCGTGAGGGTGATGTGCTGCTAGTGTTGGATGATGTCAGCGACTACGAGCAAGTTAAGCCTTACTTACAGTCGCTACCTTCTCGGTTTAAAGTATTGATGACTACACGCCAGAACTTGGGACGCATCGCACAGTTAGCTTTGGATGTGCTGCAACCAGAGGCGGCGTTGGAGTTATTAAGGTCTTTACTCAAAGAAACACCAGAGCGAATTGAGCGAGAATTAGTTATAGCAAATCAGTTATGTGAGTGGCTGGGATATTTACCTTTGGGTGTGGAATTAGTGGGGCGCTATCTGGCGCGGAAACAGGATTTATCTTTAGCAGAAATGTTGCGACGGTTAGAGAATAAGCGATTAGATGAGCGTTCCCTCTCTAAATCTAAGTCGGAAGATGATATGACAGCACAACGAGGTGTGTTAGCAGCCTTTGAGTTGAGTTGGCAAGAATTAGAGGACGACGATAAACAATTGGGTTGTTTATTGAGTTTATTTGCCGCCGCACCCATACTTTGGAAGTTGGTAGAACAGTGTTTACCAGAGGAAGATATCGAAGATTTAGAAGAAATTAGAGATGATAAGTTGCTGAATCTGCATTTACTCCAGCGCAAAGGTGAGGGAATTTATCAATTGCATCCACTGTTGCGGGAATTTTTCCAATATAAGCTTACAGATTTAGAACAGGCAGAAGAATTAAAGCGATCGCTTTGCAGGGTAATGGTAACAGTTGCAAAGGAGATTCCTGATTATCTTACCCTTAAGCAAATCACTGATGTTTCTCCCGCCATACCTCATATAGCTGAAGTAGCTAAGAATCTTATTCAATATGTCAGTGATGATGATTTACCCTGGCCTTTTGTCGGTAACGCTCAATTTTATGATAATCAAGGATTGTATGACAAAGCAGCACCTTGGTATAAGCAGTGTCTAGAAATCATTAAAAAACGTTTGGGAGAAGAACATCCAAATGTTGCATCTATCCTCAACAACCTAGC
>NZ_CAXTNE010000159.1:0-18488 GCF_964245445.1 uncultured Nostoc sp. | reverse complement strand
AAAGTCGTGTTGAGGTACTTCAAACTTTGTCGCACCGCGATCAAGTACACAGGTGCGACGCCGAATAGCCCGCCTTCTCTACGAGACGCTCCGCGAACGGCATCGCTTTCATAAATCTCCACAAACAAAGCGAGCGCTTGACTTTTAAAACAGTCGCTACAAGTATTCTTAACTGAGTAGTATTGGCAACCGTTATATATATCAAAGATATATCTCTGAATATATGGAAATTTAGCTAGTAGATAAATATATGCTTTTTACCTAAACAATTTGTATATTTTAAAATTATATTTCTAGCATATATATTTTGTGTGTAATTTATTGCACAATAAGATTAAATTTAAAAATATTTGATATTAAAGAATAAAATAGCTTTAAACAAGTTTAGTTAATTTTTTTAATTCAAATTAATAGTGTTTAAAAATATTTAACAAAGTTTGGGGGTTTAAGTTTACTGCATCTATAAGTAGCACGTTTTTTGTTGGGGTATTATACCCGTTATAAAACAAAATTGCGAATTAGAAATTGGTTTAATTTAGATGACCTTTGCTGAATCTGAGTTCTACTAAATAAGGGTTTTTGATATGGATACTTCGGAGCTTTTACGAATTTATGTATCCGCCCAAAAGAGTGTTAATAAATCCACTCTCCTTGAAGCTAAACTGGCGAATGCAACAGATCATGACATAAAACCACACGACGGAGATATTCCCTTTGTAGCAGTGTTTTTGGCTCATATTTCCTTCATCATTGTTTGGGGAACTTTCATTTTTCTTGTTTCATACATCTCCAAAGCCTTACAAGATGCGGTGCAAAAGACGGCACAAGATAAAGACGAAATAGTAAGAATAAAGCATTTAAAGCAACATCCCTGTAAAAACTGCCAATTTTTTAACAACAACCATTATTTAAAGTGTGCAGTACAGCCTTTTGCTACTCTAACCAAAGAAGCACTCAATTGCTCTGACTACAAGCCTAAATAGCTTTCTAAAGTTGTCACGAAAGCAATGCATTTATTGGTAGTTGGAACTTTTGAAACTTAATTTGAGGAACTTAAAGAGATTTTATGAAACAAAAAGAGACGATATTTGTTATTCCGACTCATCGACTGAGAGATGTAGCACAGACCATCGAAAAGTATGATGAGAATTTCTGGGCAAATGGTCATGCTTTAAAAATTATCGTATTTGATGATTCTAGTATTGCCAACCACGAGAAATATTACCCACTTTTAGAGCAGACTAAGACAGTTAATGATGTGTTTTATGTCGGCCCCCAACAGAAAGAGCAATTTATTACATTTTTAAACGAAAGACTGCGCGATAAGAAACTAGAGTCACTAGTAAAAAACTTATTTAGACCTAGTTATGGCGGAAATCGCAACTTTACACTAATGTACACCCTTGGACATTTAATGGTTAGTGCAGATGACGATATGCGACCAGATGCATTAATTGAAACTAGCCCAGAATCTTTATCAGGCGATGAAATATGTCGAGGAAAATTAATTAAGTCTAACCAACAAGGCGGCTTTGTCCATAAATCTTTTGACTTACTCACGGCTTTTAGTGATGTTCTAGGTCAAAAAGCTAGCCATGTACCAGAAAACTTCGAGGCTGGAGAATTGGTTCTTGATACAGCAATGGACTTAGAAACTAATACAACCAAGGGTTACTTTCGGGAAAACAGCCTCTTATTACAACAGGGGAGAGTATTGAATAATGCGATCGTCAAGATTGCCCAGACTTTTCGCACCGGAACTAATGATATCGATACACTTGATTTTATTCACATGTATCTCAATGATGAAAACCAAATAAGTCCAAATGACCTGAATGATTTTTATATTCTTACCAACTTTCGACCTGTTATTACTAACAAAAACTGGAGAATGGATTGTGGAGTGGCTGGATATGATAATCAGCTAGGTTTGCCACCCTTTTTTCCAACTCGCCTCAGATTTGAAGATTATATCTACAGAATTTGGATACAGCAAGAGGGGATTGTGGCTGCACACGTTGATGCTGTCCAGAACCATATTAGAAATAACTATATGCGTAATCCTCTGGCTAGTGAACTCTTTAATGAAGAAATATGTAGCCTACTGAAAAAGAAGATTAAAAGCAGTGTTTATCATCTTGATGATTTGGGAATCAAGTTTGATTACTCTGGGGAAGTCACGTTGCAAGACTCTGAGGAAATCCTGGAAAAAATCTCTGCTATTCACAGGCAGGTAGTCAAAGCCTCAATGTCTACCCAGAATGAAGAACGTAAGCAGTCACTCCAATTGTTTGCTGAGAACTTATCGAGAGTATTTTATGGGTTTGAACCCGACTTTTTTCAGCAAAACGTTTCCAGAATTATCGATGATGTGATTAGCCAATTTCACGGTTCTCTAGAAATATGGCCAACTCTAGTTGAAATCTGTTACTTTTACAAAGATAAAAAGGATTTACCACAAATCAGAGTCAAAAACAAGAAGCTAAAATCCAGAAATGGCACGAATTTGAGCTAAATCAACCCATAAACTCTTAATTTGGCAAATAAGGCATCTGATCTGCAAGACTTTACGATTCTTAATCCGTAACAATTTTGTGAGGCATATCTTGAGGCGTATTTTAAAGTTACTGCAATCTGATAAGATTTCCAACAAGTAGAATAACTCCTTGTTCTCTTTTTCTTGAAGCCAGTCATTTCGGGTCTTTTTTGGGAAAGGAAAATAAAAAATGTCTCATCTATTGTGGAAAACTCTGGTACTAAGCCCAGTAGTTTTGGGAGTGACGGTGTTGGTTTCCGCTAAGGCTATGGCTACTGAAGTACCAGCCTCTTCTGAAGGTATAAAGGCAAAAGTTGCTCAGGCAGAAGCACCAATAGCCTCTAGTGCTTCAATATTCATCCAAAGAGAGCAACCAAAACTTAATCGGCAGTTGGTTGCCCAAAAGACTGATGAAAACAAGGTTTTAGAAGAAGTTAACCGCTACACCAGTGAAGGCAAAAAGCAGAATTCACTGTCTCAAGTCACATCAGTTTCTCAGTTTTCTGATGTACAGCCGACTGACTGGGCATTCCAAGCTTTACAATCCTTAGTTGAACGCTACGGTTGTATTGCTGGATACCCAAATAGCACTTACCGTGGCAACCGGGCACTAACCCGTTATGAATTTGCCGCAGGTTTGAATGCTTGTTTAGATCGGGTTAATGAACTGATTGCCACAGCAACGGCTGATTTGGTGACAAAACAGGATTTAGCAACCCTCCAACGTTTGCAAGAAGAATTCTCGGCAGAACTAGCAACTCTGCGTGGTCGAGTAGATGCTGTAGAAGCACGGACTGCTGAACTGGAAGCAAATCAGTTTTCTACTACCACAAAATTGGTGGGTGAAGCTATTTTTGCCGTTACTGATGTGTTTGGCGGTAATACTGGCGATGCTAACAATACTGTCTTCCAAGATAGGGTACGTTTAGACTTGCAAACCAGTTTCACGGGTAAAGACCTTTTACACACCCGTCTTGCAGCTGGTAACGCAGCAGCCTTTTCAATAAGAGATAATGCTGGTCTTCCTATCGATACTACTGAAGGTACACAAACGTTTCAAGTCGGCACTACTAATAACAATAGTGTGATTATAGACTGGCTAGCGTATTACGTACCTATAGGCCCAGCCCAAGTTTACGTGGCGGCTACCGGAGGTATTCATAGCGATTATGTAGCCACTAACAACCCTTACTTTGAGGACTACGATGGTGGTAATGGGGCTTTATCTACCTTTGCTTCTGAAAGTCCCATCTATCGCATTGGTGGTGGTGCAGGTGCAGCACTGACTTTACCTTTTAGTAGCGGTGGTAGTTTTTTCAAACCAAGTTCACTGACTATAGGCTACTTAGCATCAAATGCTAATAATCCTGGCGGAAATCAAGGTTTGTTAGAGGGTAACTATGCAGCTCTTGGACAGTTGAACTTTAGTGTTGGCGATCGCGTGGCGATCGCTGCTACCTACGTTCACGGTTATCATGGTGCTGGAAGTATTGGTTTATTTGATGCAGGTAGTGGTTTGCCTGGCACTAACCGCATCGTAGGTACTAGTCAAGCTAACAGCCTAAGTGCCTTAAACGCATCTTCCAGTAATTCTTATGGTGTCTCGGCAGCCTTCAGACCCAGCGACAAACTGTCAATTAGTGGCTTTGTTTCTTACCATGATGTCACAGGCTTCGGTGCAAATGATGATTATGAAGCTTGGAGCTACGGTGTTGGGATAGCTTTACCTGACTTCGGTAAACAGGGTAACGTTTTAGGTCTTTTTGCTGGTGCAGAACCCTATTCCTTTAACCGACCAGGTTTTGCTGGTAATGATATACCTTATCACTTTGAAGGCTTTTACAAGTATCGCGTGTCAGATAACATTTCAATCACCCCTGGTGTCATCTGGTTGACCTCGCCTGGTCAAAATAGCGATAACGACGATGCCATTATCGGTACGCTAAGAACAACTTTCACCTTCTAAACGTAAAAGTCATGTCCCGCCTGGAACTTAAGTTCCAGGCGGGTGAGAAAGCCAACAGTTAATAGTTATAAGTGTTGACTGTTCAATGATTTAAGCTATTTCTAGCTTAAGTTGACATGTATCATAGCTGTGCGTCTTTAACGTAATTTAGTTTTCTAAAAGTTTTTGTGTAAGTCCTGATCCCCTAATTAAAATTAGGGAGATTTTTTTATTTTTTACTTGTTAATCAGCGTATCTGCGATTTTTTGCAGTTTTCTGTCCACCTCTTCTGAGGCGATCGCCCTCTAGGTGGAAGGCCATTAGAGGGTTGTATCATGGGTATCGGGTTTATTTGATTTATGCAAGCGATCGCGATGACAATATTACTGATAAAATATTCAAAATGCGAGAACTTTACCCAGCGATCGAGCCTTACTTAGAAGGTAGTTTACAGGTTTCTGACCTTCATACCATTCATTTTGAAGAGTCAGGGAACCCACAAGGTCAACCCATCGTTTTGCTGCATGGGGGCCCTGGTGGTGCATGTCCAGCTTTTTATCGGCAATATTTCCACCCAGAAAAATGGCGGTTAGTCATGTTTGACCAGCGCGGTTGTGGTCAAAGTACTCCTCATGCTGAATTACGAGAAAACACCACTTGGGATTTAGTCAGTGATATCGAAAAACTACGCCAACATTTAGGTATAGAAAAGTGGGTAGTCTTCGGTGGTAGTTGGGGTAGCACTTTATCATTAGCCTACAGTCAAACCCATCCCTCTCGATGCGCGGGATTAATTCTGCGTGGTATCTTCATGCTGAGGCAAAAAGAGTTGCGATGGTTCTATCAAGAGGGTGCTAGCTATATTTTCCCTGATGCTTGGGAAGAATATCTCAAACCAATTCCCGTAGATGAACGTGATGATCTAATCGCAGCATATTACAAACGCTTGACCAATCCAGATTTAGAAATTCAATTAACAGCAGCGCGTGCTTGGTCAATTTGGGAAGGTAGTACCAGTAGACTGTTCTTAGATCCAGAACTCATGCAAAAATTTGGCGAGAGTGAATTTGCTTCAGCTTTCGCTCGGATTGAATGCCATTACTTTATGAATAAGGGATTTTTTGAAACAGAAGATCAATTACTTCTAAATGTAGACCGTATCCGCCATATTCCGGCTGTAATTGTTCAAGGACGTTATGATGTAGTTTGTCCAATGATATCAGCTTGGGAATTACATGAGGCTTGGCCGGAAGCCGAATTTATAGTGGTTCCTGATGCCGGACATTCAATAAGTGAACCAGGAATTAGTAGTGCTTTGATTGAAGCAACAGATAATATTTAATTGGGTTTAATATTTAGATTTATATAGCGTTTCCCAATCATATAAAGTAGATCATAGCCCCCTCTCGAAGAGCGAGAAGGGGGTTGAGGGCAGGACAAACGCATCTAAATATTGACGAGCCTGAATAAGGGTTAAATACACCAATACTCTAACTACATAAGGCTTTGAGGAAATTAAATCTCACTTTATATGGGAATGATAATAATTTCACATTTACACTAAAGATGCTATATACACAGCAATCCTAACCCTTGTGAATTTGGAAACTTACACTGTATATAAAGCATCAGTGTAAGTAGTTCACTACAAAAAAAAGATATGCGAATTTCAATTGTGGGAAGCAGTATGTTGTTGCTCCTAATTACAGTGACAACTGGCTGTGTCGGTTCTTCGTCTGTCACAAAACAGCAGCAAGCCTTGCCAGCAAACACTGAGCAAGCAACAAAGGCAACTGTGTTGGCTTCAACACCTACACCGACTGAAAAAACTACAGACAATTCTACGCCTCAAGCCACTATTGCCACGAATCCGACGCGCTGTGAAACTAGCCAATTGTCAGTGCGTCGAGTCTCCGAAGATGCTGGCGTTGGCAATGTTGCACTCACCTACGCCTTCACCAATAACGCCTCATCCCTTTGCACCCTCAACGGTTATCCGGGATTGGCACTACTGGATGCAAAAGATCAACCTTTGCAGGGGATTAAAGTTATTCGCTCCAAGGACACTTACTTGAAAAGTAAGCAACCTCGACAACAAGTAACTCTAGCTCCTGGAAAACAAGCTTCATTTCAAATAGCATATAACCATATCAGTTCCCCACAAGAACAGTGCCCAATATCTAGTAAAATTGAGATCACACCTCCTAATGCTTACCAGCACTTTACACTGACAGAACAAATCAAGCCTTGTACAGGTAAAGTCAGAGTGACTCCAGTACGAGCCGTTAACACTCAACCCTAGTAAATTTCTGTAATTTACTCAAATATCCAGGAAAAGCATAAATTTAATCAAAGCCTCTGATAAGTTCAGTATTGTACTAATCAAAAAGGTTAAAAAGTTTTATGGAAGGAATTGATGTTTACGATCAAGACGGCAGAGTAGATTGGACGGCAGTAAAAAACTCTGGTAAAACTTTTGCATTTGTCAAAGCCACAGAAGGAGTTACTAAGAAAGATTCTGCTTTTGCTCATCACTGGCAGACCATGAAAACGGTTGGTATTATTCGGGGTGCTTATCATTTCCTTCATCCCCATACATCAGACCCGGTTGAGCAAGCGAAGGAATTCTTAAAAACGGTGGGGAAATTAGAACCAGGAGACTTACCACCAGTTTTGGATGTAGAGGTAATTGACAAAGGAGGAAATAGCCAAGAAGTAATTAATGCAGCTAAACGGTGGTTAGCAGAGGTGGAAAAAGCCCTTCTACAACAAACACAAAAACCAATTAAACCAATCATTTATACTTACCCCAATTTCTGGGAAGAAAAACTTGGCAATCCACCTGATTTTGCTAGTTATCCCTTATGGATTGCCCACTATAATGTTAAGGTTCCACATATTCCTAGTGCTTGGCAGGGGCAATACCTAATCCATCAATATGAAGGTGACATATCTGGTGTAGCTGGTGTTAGTGGTCGAGCCGATTTGAATAGATTTAATGCCTTACAACTAGAAGATTCTGGGCTGAGAGTAAAGCAATTACAACAGCAATTAAAAGATATTGGATTGTATACTGATGCCATTGATGGGCATTTTTCTGAGTCAGTTAAGGATGCAATTGTTAGTTTCCAAACATCTAAAGGATTGCAAGCTGATGGAATTGTCGGTATAAAAACTTGGGTAGCTTTATTGTGGATTTAGAAGGAACACTCAATAAATAGATCCAGAGGATCATCAAATAAATGTAAACATGGGTGATGCTTAACGTCTAATATTTACTTATTTTAAATATAGCTACTTGTTGAAAATCTCTCAAATTGCTTCCAGGGGTTTTTCAATAAGTAGCTAGGGATAAATAAATTCAAGTTTGTACTATAAACCTCGCTATGAGCGATTCATCGCTCACTACAAACTAGGATTTTGTTGTATGTTTAATTATGCATATTTAATTACTGTATGTTTCTATACTTCAGTAGAATCTCGAAATGCACAAAAGTGAGATTCGACCTGGAAAAAACCTTTAAGGATTCGTTTGAGTGAATTAAACTTAACCCGCCTGATAGCTTTAGTCACTTCTACCCACTGCCGTTTTCTTTTACTTGCTTCTGGATAATCTTCACTTAGCATCTCAACTGGTAACAAATACATCTTAACTCGGTAAATTTTGCCTCCTTTACGGTATGTGTAACTACCTAGTTCATTGGTGTCTACCTGTCCAATTATCCCTGCTTCTTCCCACGCCTCTTTGGCTGCTGAAGCGGGCGGACTCATGCCATTAGGAATATCTCCTTTCGGAATTACCCAGTGTTGAAAGTTACGGGTTGTGATTAGCAAGATTTCAATTTTGCCATTGTTCACCCTATAAGGAATCACCCCAGACTGTTTAAACACTTTGCTAACTTTTCGACTCATGTAATTTGCATCCTTTACGGTCTAGCTTTTTTGTACAATGTTTCTTTCAAAAAGTCGAGAGCTGATACTGGATAAATTTTAGTTAACTTAAGGTTATCAAAAGGTTAAAAATATTTTCTTAACCATAAAAGTTAATTATTGAAAGTTATGGATTATTGAAGTAGCACCGCACATTCATGCACCCATACCACAAGGCGGAAGTCAAAAGTCACGCATAATTGTATTTCAAGCTTTTGCGCCATTTGAAATGGTATGCTTATTTCCGCCGTGCTGTGATAGGTTTGTAACCTTATAAATATAAAATCAACTGCTATAAAAGGTGTACTCCTGATGGCTGATTGACAAATGTAGCACTATTCAAAATATTAGATATTCTGGCATGAAGTCAGAATATCTGCCATCAATTTAACTAACTTGACTTTTTATATTTTGGTAGATATACAACGAAGATATTGTATTTAAATCTACTTCTTTACCTTCATTTTCATGCTCGTTAGTATTTTTAAACAGTATTGTAAACGCACCAGCACCTAACATATCCTGAGGAAAGATCCGATAACAAGGTATCGTAGTTAAATGCGACTGATATTTGGCTAAATTACTAATTTCTATCGCCTGAAACTGGGGAAAGCGTTCCAAAAACCATTCACAAACTTGCTCATTTTCTTCGGGTGAATATGTGCAGGTCATATAAGCAAGATAGCCTTGTGCTGAAACAAGTTTAGTAGAGTTAGCTATAATACGTTTTTGCCGATTTGCGCTCTTATTAATAGCATTTGGGTGAAAACATCCGGGAGCTTTTTCACCTTTAGCAAGTAAAGATTGTCCAGTACAAGGAGCATCTACTATTACTAGATTGCTAGAGTCGGGAAATATTTCGGCAAATATACTTGAATCTCTATTAACTACTGCACTAGGGCTAATCTGGCAACGCTTCAAATTAGAAATTAGCATTCCCAGACGTTTGCCAATTACTTCATTACTAATGAGTAAGTCAGGTTGTAAAGCTTTCCAAGCGAAGATACTTTTACCTCCTGGTGCGGCACACATATCAAAAACTAAACTTACTGGCACAGGAATTGCTAACAAAGTAGTAGCTGCAAACACCGAAGAAAAATCTAAACAATAGAAATATCCTTGTTGATGCAAGGGATGCTGACCGGGTTTTTCTCCCAAGCATAAACGGTCTATAAATTGTGGTTGCCAATAGGTTGGTGTTTCCACTGGCAAAGGCGAAATATCTGGCTTTTCTTTACACCAAAGAATACTGGGTGAAAAAGGCTGAGGATTCATTAAAGCCTCAATAAATTTTTCTTGCTCATCTAAATGAGTGAACAAACGCCGCGAGACTTTAAGTAATAAATTAGAAGGTTTTTCCATGTGGATAATGAATTCTCAATTACGAATTACGTTAGCAATACCTTGAGCGTCATTACAAATTACGAATTACGAATTACGAATTAGTAAGTTGTATCAAAATCAAAATAAAACTGTTACACAAGAACAATGTAATTAAGGCTTTTGGCTTCATACTCAAAATATAATGACCGCCATTGGGAACGCAATGGCCAAGCTACCCCACTGCACCGGAGAAGGTCATGTTCTTAGATAGTTTTCCGCAAAAATTACGCAAAGAAGCACAATTATGGAGGGATGAAGGCTTAATTAGTTCTTCGCTGTATGAGCAGATAGCAGAACGTTATCAATTTAAGAACCTGGAAGCTGCTACACGCGATCGCAATAAAGCGATCGCAATCGCTATAGGCGGCATCCTTTTATGCTTAGGCATAATTACTTTTGTAGCAGGAAACTGGCAGGGAGGATCGCGAGAAGTCAAATTTATTCTGCTGATAAGTTTGTTTTTTGCGATCGCAATCACTGGTTTTTACAATTGGATAACACCTGAAGGAAAGAAGCCACAAAAAAGCAAACGCTTACTGGGAGAGGCGTTGCTCATTTTAAGCGCCTTCATTTTCGGTGCAAATTTACTGCTGATGGCCCAGATGTTCAATATTCCTGGTTCAGCTTCCCAACTGTTTCTCGCCTGGGGGTTGGGTGTTGTGGTGATGGCCTTCAGTTTGTGCTTAAGTTCTTTAGGAATTCTGTCAATTGTCCTCGTGGAAATCGGCTATTGGACAGGATTAGAAGACTTGTGGTACGCTTCAGGCGATCCAACTTGGTCGCGCCTAGTGGTGCAGCACATGCCTTTGTTGGCATGGCTAGTGTTTGTACCCTTAGCCTACTTCTGTCGATCGCGTTGGATTTTTGGTCTAGCAGCCTTTGTCTTTGCTAGTTCCTTACAAGCCAACCTTAATCCTCTACCACTGCTGAATTATGCTGATATAGCCCCTTGGGTGGCATCTTTTGCTTTTGCACTCCCACCTGCATTATTCTGGAGTTATGATGACTTGCTGTTTCCAAGCATAAATTACAGGTTGTTTCAATCTCTAGCCCGTAATTTAGCCTTGGTAAGCTTCGGCATTGTCTTTTATATCTTGTCTTTTCGTTGGGTCTGGGAATCTCCAAATTATAGTTATAATCAGCCTACGAATGTGACAAACTTATTTGAGTCTCTGCCGATTATCGATTTGGGGATTCTCAGTGGCTTGGCGGTATTGCAATGGTTGTTTCTATTGCGTCAAAGAAATAACCCTCCGCGCCGCGAAGTGATTTTCACGACTGCTGTCATTAGTACCTTTCTTGTCTTTATTACCCTAGTACCTTTTTGGCATCAAACTATCAGCCGCATTGATGAACTTGGTGTTTTTATTTTCAATGTACTTCTAGCAACATTAGCCTGGGGACTAATTCAAGAAGGATTGAAATTAAACAACAGAAGTTCCTTTTGGGGCGGTATGTTGTTAGTAACACTGCAAATTATCAGTCGCGTGCAAGAGTACGATACCGATTTACTTTTCAAGTCCCTAGTCTTTGTTTTGTGCGGTTCTGCTTTAATTAGCGCTGGACTCTGGTTTGAACGTCGCTTACCTGGTGGTAGCTCTGCAAGTAAGAAGTAGTGCAAATTTAAAATTCTGAATTCTGAATTCTGAATTCTGAAATCTACTCATCATCAAAATCTCTGTGCGTCAAAGTTTTTAAAGTTTCTCTGCGTCAGTCCTAATCTCGTTACTTTTGACCTCCTCAATCCCTCTGCTTTTTAGGACTACGCTCATGACTAATAGTTCTTCTGAATCTAAAAATAAAACCTTGTCTCCCGAAGCCGAATTTTCTAGTAAGGTAACTTTTCGGGATTACTTGATTGCTAGTGAACAAAAATCGAATAAGCCCTTACCTTTTTGGCGGTTACTAGTTCCCCTGGCGCTGCAAACAGGGCTAATTATGGCAGTACCAGCCCAAGCGCTTTATACAGACGTGACAGGTAAGACGGTGATTTTGCAAACCGTACCTGTAAATCCTAACAATGTGCTAGAAGGTAACACCTTAGACTTAGATTACAACATATCCCGCACCGCAAATTTGAGCAGATTACCTGGTTGGCAAACATTAGTCAGCAAAGGTCGTGGAAGTGGCAGAAGATTGCCTGAAGGAACCAACATCTACGTGACTTTGCAAGAGCAACTATCCTCTGGTCGCGGTGTTCCTAGAGCTTGGAGACCGTTACGAGTAAGTAGCGATCGCCCCACAACTCTAAGAGCTAATCAAGTAGCCTTAAAAGGTGTTTATCAAGATGGTTCTGTTAACTACGGTTTAGAAACATATTACATCCCAGAAAACCAACGGCAACAAATTAGGAACGATTTGCAAGCCCAACGCGCCCGTAGAGGACAAGTACCGCCCATTGTGGTAAAGGCGAAAGTTGATCCACAGGGTAAGGCAGTCCCAGTTAGTATGTGGGTGCGCGATCGCAACTATCGCTTTTAAGCTGGTAGGCCAATAAACATTGCATATTTACACGCAAAGTTTGTCTCCAAAGTTCTGAGCATCGGCTTCCGGCGCTCAGACTTCTTTTTTTGTCATTTGTAAATACAAATGACAAACGAATAGAAAGCATAGGACTTACGCAAAAACCCTCTCAAACTCTCATTCCTCCGTGTCGCGCCAGTTGCTAAAGAGCGGGAACGCTAAGAAAGAGCGTTCTTGATGGGATGAGGGAGAGGCGTATACCCCTTTCCCTTCTTTTTTAATTGGCGATCGCTTCGATTTTTGGATGCAAAGCCCAACCTGTTCAGATAGTTTTAAGCTACTATCTAGCAAGAATACAGACAAATCTTGTAGATGGCAAGGCTGGACGGTTGAATCCATGAAAATCCAAAACAGACAATCACAAAACCAAGATATTCTGACTCAAAATCAACTCCCTTTACCTCCCGGAAGCTTAGGCTTACCGTTGATTGGGGAGACAATTAGCTTTTTGCGTGACCCTGATTTTGCTACCAAACGACAACAGAAGTACGGCAACACTTTTAAAACTAATTTATTTGGCTCGCCAACTATTATGATGGTGGGAGCAGAAGCTAATCGTTATTTATTTAGCCACGAAAGCCAGAATTTTGTAATTAAATGGCCAGAGAGCGTTGCAATATTACTCGGCTCTGCTTCTTTATCAACGCAAACAGGGAGCATCCATCAAAAAAGACGCAAAATATTATCACAAGCGTTTCAACCGAGAGCTTTGGCAAGTTATCTACCAACAATGTCAGAAATTAGCGATCGCTACTTCAAAAAATGGGAAAAATTGAATCAATTCACTTGGTATCCTGAGCTTAGGCAATATACTTTTGATATAGCTTGTAAATTATTAGTAGGAACAGACGTTACTAATGATACTCATTTTATTGAAGTATTTGAAGAATGGTGTGCCGGATTATTTACTCTCCCTATTCAGTTACCTTGGACGAAATTTGGTAAAGCATTAAAATGCCGAGAAAAGTTATTAGCAAAAATTGAAGAGATTATTTTACAGCGTCAAAAACAAAGAAATAATCATCAAGATGCTTTAGGTTTATTGCTAGATTCCAGAGATGAAGATGGTAATAGTTTAAGTCTAGAAGAATTAAAAGACCAAATTCTGACTTTACTCTTTGCTGGGCATGAAACCTTAACTTCTGCACTGTCTTCTCTATGTTTGCTGTTAGCGCAAAATCCAGAAATTTTAGCAGCCGCTAAAAGAGAACAACAAATAAGTTGTGCAGGTGGACTAAAATCTGAACATCTGAAACAAATGACTTACTTAGACCAAATACTCAAAGAAGTTTTGCGAATTATTCCTCCAGTTGGTGGCGGTTTTCGTTCGGTTATCCAAACTTGTGAGTTTAGTGGGTATCGTATTCCCCAAGGTTGGTCTTTATTGTATCAGATAGGTAAAACCCATCGCGATCAGAGTATATATAAAAATCCTGAGAATTTTGAACCGCAAAGGTTTGGTATAGATAGGGCTGAGGATCAATCTAAACCTTTTGGTTACGTTCCTTTTGGGGGTGGGATAAGAGAATGTTTAGGTAAGGAATTTGCTAAATTAGAGATGAAAATATTTGCTGCTTTGCTATTGCGTGGTTATGAATGGGAACTTGTACCAGGACAAGATTTGGATTTAGTAATGATACCCACACCCCGACCCCGTGATTCTTTAAAGGTAGTTTTCCGTTCCATATAGGGGGTAAAAGACTCACGTTAAAAAAGACTCTATTTTCTAAACCTATCGAGCCAGAAGATTTGCTTTGGGTAATCACTTCGCAAAGCGCTGCGTAAGCGTTCGCGTAGCGTCTCGTAGAGAAGCTCGTCGTAGACATCGCTGGACTGGTCAACCATCCTTGAAACGGATAATATATATCATTCCCGTTGTTCTTCCAGCCTTCTACTCTCCCCCTCAGCTCAAAGTCCATGACTGAAACTTCCCTTAAACCCATTGCAACAACCACTCTTTTACCTGCAAATGAGATAGAACGCTTAGAGGCACTGCGGCAATACAATATTCTTGACACCCCAGCAGAACCTGCCTTTGATCGCATCACCTCCTTGGCTGCACGCTTATTTAATATGCCGATCGCGCTGGTTTCTTTGATCGATGAATCGAGAGGCTGGTTTAAATCTGTTTATGGTTTTGAGATGCGGGAAGTGCAGAGAGATGCAACTATTTCTAGCTTGGCGTTATTATCCGATGAAGTTTTAGTTATTCCCGACACTAGGCAAGACAATCGTCTTGTCTGTAATCCATTTGTACAAAATGAACCGGGTCTGCGGTTCTATGCAGGTGCGCCATTGCTGACCCAAGATGGCTTTAACTTAGGCACTCTTTGTTTGTTAGATACACAACCGCGTGAAGCCTTAACTGATGAGCAAAAAGCCATCCTGGTGGATCTTGCCGCAATGGTGATGGATGAACTAGAACTACGACTGGCGGCCCGTAAAATTGCTCAAATCGATGCAGCGTTACTAGAAGTGACTCAGGGTGTTTCTGTTGTAAGGGGTGAAGAATTTTTTTCTGCTTTGGTGCAACATTTGAGCAAAGTGCTGGGGGTTGATTACATTTATATTGGTTTAGTGACCGGAGATAACCAGGAAGCAATCCAGACGATCGCCGCTTGCGCTAAAGGGCAAATTATCGACAACTTTACATACCTGCTGCCTGATACCCCCTGCCAAGAAGTACTCCAGAAACGAAAATTGTGCTGCTATCCCCATCGAGTCCAAGCTTTGTTTCCCAACGTGCCTCTTTTAGAACCTCTAAAAATGGAAAGCTATGTAGCGGTTCCATTTTTTGATACAACGGGCGCGCCCTTTGGGCTACTGGGCGTGATGGATGGCAAGGCTTTGACAAATGTTCAGCTTGTAGAATCACTATTGACTATCTTTGCCCTACGCATCGCCAACGAACTGGAGCGACAGAAAACAGAAGCAACACGGCAACAAGCCCAGTATGAGTTGGAGCGTTTAGTTGAACAACGAACGGCCGAATTATCTCAAGCCAACGAATTACTCCAATTGGAAATTGCGGAGCGCCAGCTTGCCGAAGCATCCCTGGAAAAAGAACAGGAGTTACTCAGAGTGCTACTTGATAATGTGCAGGCAGGAATTGTTGCGTGTAATGCCGAGGGGGTTTTAACCCTATTTAATCGAGCAGCGCGAGAATTTCATGGCTTGCCGGAGCAAGCACTGCCACCCGATCGCTGGGCAGAGTACTATGATCTGTATTTGCCCGATGGCAAAACGCGGATGCCTAAAAACGAGATCCCGCTATTTCAAGCGTTACAGGGACAGACAGTCGAGAATGTTGAAATGGTGATTGCGCCCAAACAGAGAAGGGCAAAAACGCTGCTTGCCAGTGGACAGGCGATCGCCGATAGCCAGGGCAAAAAACACGGGGCAGTCGTCGTGATGCATGACATCACCGATGTCTACGACGAGCTTCGCTTACGCAAACTTGCCGAAGCTGAACTATTGATTTCCGATGTTGCCTTGCAGCAAATGCCCGATGCCATTTTGTTAACAGATTTGGAGGGTAAGATTCAACGCTGGCTGGGCAATGCCGAGCAAATTTTTGGCTATACTGCCGCAGAGGCGATCGGCAGACCTGTTAACTTTCTTCATTACCCGGATATTAAATCGACGATGACGGCCCAAATCATTGAGTCTATTCAGACAACAGGAGAGTTTTGTGGTGAAATTCCCTGTCTGCGAAAAGATGGTTCGCTAGTGCCGATTGAGACAACAGCCAAAACCGTCTACGACAAAACCGGAAATCCCATCTTTTTGATTGGTATCAACAGAGACATTGCCGAGCGCAAACAGGCAGAAGCGGAACACGCCCAATTGATGCGGCAGCAAATTCAAGAGCAAACTGCGCGTTTAAAAGCAGAAGCCGACCAGCAGCGATCGGCATTTCTAGCAGAAGTTAGCACAGCCCTGGCAGCTTCCCTTGACTATGAACAAACCTTGAACAGCGTTGCCAATTTAGTAGTGCCGTTCTTTGCGGATTGGTGCGCGATCGACCTGCTGCAAGAAAATCAATTCATTCATCGGGTTGCTGTTGCTCACCGCGATGCAAAGAAAGTGGAATTTGGCTGGAAAATTCATCAGCAATATCCCAGACAAATCGACGCAATGGAGGGAGTACCCAAAGTGCTGCGAACTGGGAAAATCGAAATGGCCTCTGAAATTCCAGATGCGGCATTGGTGACGGTGGCTCAAGACGCTGAACATCTGCGAATCTTGCGCGAACTGGGTTTAAGGTCTGGCATTATCTCGCCGTTGATTGCCCGTGGACAAATTTTAGGGGCAATTTCCTTTGTTACGGCTGAATCTGATCGCCGTTATGATAAAGCAGACATGGCGTTAGCAGAAGACATTGCTCATCGAGCCGCGATCGCCATTGATAATGCCCGCCTCTACCGGGAAGCACAGCAGTCTGCCGAGCGCATTACCCGGCTTCAGTCTGTAACGGCTGCTTTTTCCGAATCCCTAACTCCCCTCCAGGTGGCAGATGTGATTGTAGATCAAGGGATTGCCGCTCTGAGTGCTAACTTTGCCCTTGTTGCCTTAGTAAATGAGACTGGCACTGAACTCGAAGTCATTCGAGTCGTGGGCTGTGAACCAGAGCAAATGAACGGTTGGCAGAGGTTTTCCCTCGATGATCCAGTGCCTTTAGCAGAAGCCGTACGAACTGGGCAGCCCATTTGGGCAGAACCATCACAAACACGAGCAATTCGCTATCCACACCTAACTCAATGGTATGAGCTGCATCACTTTGATGCCTGGATTTCCATTCCCCTGATAATTGAAGGTCACGCAGTGGGAGGCATGTCCTTTGGCTTTATTGAGTTGCAACAGTTAGATGGGGAGCAGCAAGTGTTTATCTTATCGCTGGCACAACAATGTGCCCAGGCGATCGCCCGTACCCGCCTCTATGAAGCAGAACGAACAGCAAGAAGTGCAGCAGAAGCTGCCAACCGGGTCAAAGATGAATTCTTGGCAGTATTGTCCCATGAATTGCGAACACCGCTTAATCCGATTTTGGGTTGGTCTCAATTGCTTCGTGGTGGAAAATTAGATTCCGTCAAAACAGATTATGCCTTAGAAACAATTGAACGCAACGCTAAACTGCAAACCCAACTGATTGAGGATCTTTTAGATGTCTCGCGTATTTTGCAAGGTAAGCTCAACCTCAACAAGGTTCCCGTTAACCTAGCTTCGACAATTCAATCGGCACTTGAAACCGTGCAGTTAGCAGCAGAAGCTAAATCGATTCAAATTCAAACTATGCTTGATCCAGAAGTTGGGCAAGTTTTAGGAGATTGTACCCATCTTCAGCAAGTTATATGGAATCTACTTTCCAATGCGGTCAAATTCACTCCCGAAGGTGGACAAGTCAATATTGGTTTAGAGCGTGTTGGTTCGCAAGCTCAAATCCAAGTTAGCGACACTGGCAAAGGCATTCATCCAAATTTTCTACCCCATGTGTTTGAATATTTCCGTCAAGCAGACAGCACAACCACGCGTAAGTTTGGCGGATTAGGGTTAGGGTTGGCAATTGTCCGTCATCTGGTTGAACTACATGGAGGAACGGTGGAAGCAGATAGTCCAGGAGAAGGGCAAGGTGCTACATTTACAGTCAAATTGCCATTAATGAAGGCGGATCAAACAAAACAGAAAAATGAAAGCATTTCCTCGCCATCGGCTCCTGACACCGCTCCCCTTACAAATATGCGGATTTTGCTTGTTGATGACGATGCAGATACACGGGATTTGATTGCGTTCATTTTAGAGCAAAACGGTGCGATCGTTACTTCTGTCAGCAGGGCGACTGAAGCACTGCAAGTCTTTAGGCAGACAAAATTTGATTTATTGATCAGTGACATTGGAATGCCTGACATGGATGGCTATATGCTGATACAACAAATCCGAACAATGCCAACAGAGCTTGGTGGAAAAGTTAAGGCAATTGCCCTCTCGGCTTATGCTGGAGAAATTAATCAGCACTACGCACTTGCTGCCGGGTTCCAACAGCACATATCTAAACCTGTAGAGCCAGAGAAATTGATAAAAGTAATTATGACCTTTGTTGGAAAGTAGCGCGAACTCGTACCCTTCTTGAGAACCCGCAGGTAGGGCTTGCCGTTAGATATCACCTCATCTACC
>NZ_CAXTNE010000158.1:14811-18510 GCF_964245445.1 uncultured Nostoc sp. | reverse complement strand
CCCCTGCTCCCTCATCCCCACTCCCCATTCCTATTGAGTAGACTGTTGTTCCGGGGCTGATAATGAGTTTTCTCGTTGCTGTAGTGCTGCTTGAATACGGGGTAATTCTAAGAATTTTTTCGTATCAGACAGTAGGCGATCGCCCCAGAGATTTTCTTTGAGAAAATTCAAACTACCATAGCGCTGATCGATGCGGAGTGCGGCTTCTCCCAAGCTTAATCCTTGTTGGTGATCGCCTTTAGTATACAGTGCCACTGCTAAGGCCAATAAAGGCTCTGCGGCTTGCTTATCAAGGGTTACAGCCGATTGCCATTGCTTAATCGCTTCGGGAATCTTACCCTGTTCATAGTTGATTAAGCCAATATTGTTGATCGCCGGCCAGAATTTTTTATCGTGGGAGACTGCTGTATCGTACTGCGCGATCGCATCTGGCAATCGACCCAGCAGATAGTAAGCATTACCCAAATTAAACAAACCCTCTGAATCATTGGGCTTTAACTTCAAACCGTCTTGGTAATTGACAACAGCTGCTTGGTAATTTTTCTGCTGAAAATTAGCTGAACCTAAAGCAAACAAAATATCACCATTTTTAGGGTTGATAGATTGCGCTTGTTTCAGGCTAGCGATCGCCCCGTCAAACTCTTTAGTTTGCAGTTGCAATCCACCTAAAAGCAACCACACTTTATCATTCTTAGGAGCCAGTTGACTAGCCAGCCGCGCTCGTGGCAAAGCTAAATCAACCTGTTGAAACTGAGCTAGTTGAGCCGCTTCCTGTGCCAAGCTCAACCCCTGCCTCTCTAACTTTGTCCCATCTAGTTGCAATGTATGGGGTATTAATGCCTGCGCGTTAGCGGCTTTTGGCATACTCCATAAACTACAGACCATTAGAAAAGAAATCAAACCAACATGTTTAGGCACACTACCGCCTTTAAGCCACTAATCAAAGAATCTTTCAGCTAGCTTAAACGATCTGCGCTGTTGACGGTAGCAAAATCTTACAAAGAAAGGCAGGAGGTAGGAGGCAGGGGAGCAGAGGGCGGGGGACAAGGTGACTTGTGAGAACTTGCAACAAGTCTTTCCCCTTGTCTCCAATTCTCCTTGTCCCTTTTCCTCTTCCCATTCCCCACTCTCCATTAAAAAAACTTATGACTTTGGTCATACATCAGTTTGAAATTACTAATGACTTTGGTCATACATCGGTTTGGACGTTTTAAGCAATAATTAATATGTATGAATTTATACGAAGAGGTAAATATTAAACACCTTCATACCAAAACAAAAATAACTGTCTAAAGATTGCTGAATTCAAACCTCAGCAAAATTTAACTTTAATACAATAAGGAGTCAATTCTATGTTGAGAGCAAACCGGATATCGATAATCTTAGCTGCTGCTGCCCTGATCATTGTTCCCACTCTCTTGACTGCACCTGCAAGTGCCCAGACGAAAGTCTATGTTGTTGGCGATCGCAATCAAGGTTGGGATCGCGACGGCAGACGCAACTACAGACAAGACAGAAATGGAGACAGGGGTAATTGGAACCGCGACGGCAGGCCTTATCCTGTAGAAGTCAGAAACTCTAGATATCGGGATAATTGGAATCGTGACAACCAATTCAATAACAGAGTAGTCAGACTTGGTAATGGTGACATCAGATATCCCAATGGGGAAATTATTCCTGCTAGATCCATAGCCAGACTGCGTAATCAAGGTTACTTCAGACTTCCCAACGGGGATATTCTTCTTCCTAATCAGGAAATTGTTCCTGCTGGGAGATTAGTTAGAGTGCATGATGATTACTTCAGACTTCCTAGTGGATTAGTACTGCAAATAAACCTTTAAAACACTAAAATACTCAAAATCATTGTTGGTATAGGGCTACCAGGCTATATTAGCCGTGAATAACTAGCTCGGTAGCCGTTCTTTTTAAACGAAGTTATATGAAAATTGATACACAAAATACCGTAGATTCATCAGTTTTTGTTCCAGAGGTAAAGAAAAAAAAGGGGAAACGTAATTGGCTCTCTTGGCTAATTGCTCTTTGCCTTTTGGGTGGAATTGGTTATGCCGTTTATTACCAAGTAACGATTGCTCCCCGTCAAGAAGCCAGACGGCGGGTGCTGACAAAGCCTGTAGAAAGGCAGAGTTTAACAATCACAGTTTCAGCCAATGGAACGGTGAAACCTGAGCGGTCAATTAACCTCAGCCCGAAAAATTCAGGCATCCTGAAAAGGCTGCTGGTGAAGGAAGGGGATATCGTCAAACAGGGACAGATTGTCGCTTATATGGATGATTCCAACCTGCGGGGGCAACTCACCTCTGCTCAAGGACAACTGGCACAAGCCGAGGCGAATCTGCAAAAGGCACAAGCAGGTAATCGCTCTCAAGATATTGGTCAATCACAGGGAGCATTAGACGAAGCCGAGGCGAATCTACAAAAGGTACAAGCAGGCAATCGCTCTCAAGATATTGCCCAAGCACAGGCACAGTTACAAAATACTCAAGCGGCTCTAAGTAAAGCAGAAGATAATCTTGTGCGCAATCAACAACTTTACAATGCAGGCGGTATTTCCCTTCAGACCCTCAACCAAAGCCGTGCTGATCGCGATAGCGCCCAAGCTACTGTGAATGCAGCACAACAAGCACTGGCTCTACAAAAAGCTGGGTCACGTCCAGAAGACATTGAGCAAGCCCAAGCTGTGGTGAAGCAAAGACAGCAAGCTTTGGCACTTCTAAAAGCCGGAACGCGCCCAGAAGATATTGACGCAGCCCGCGCCCAGGTAACATCTGCTCGCGGTTCGTTGCAAAATATCCAAGCCGAAATCAATGACACAATTATTCGCGCACCTTTTGATGGTGTGGTGACAAAGAAGTATGCCGATCCAGGTGCCTTCGTGACACCCACAACTGCTAGTAGTGAAGTAGCTTCTTCTTCTTCTTCTTCAATCTTGTCTCTAGCTTCAACAAATGAAGTTGTCGCAAATTTAGCGGAAACAAATATTTCCAAAATCAGCCTTGGTCAAAAAGTTTCGATTAAGGCGGATGCCTACCCAGGAAAAACCTTTGAAGGTAAAGTCAGCCAAATTGCTGCCCAAGCAATAGTAGAGCAAAACGTCACCAGTTTTGAAGTGAGAGTATCACTTTCAGACCCTCAAAGGTTACTGCGATCTGGGATGAATGCGGAAGTAGATTTTCAAGTCGGTCAAGTTGAAAATGTTCTAGTAGTGCCAACGGCCTCGGTGGTGCGACAAGAAAATGCCACAGGTGTGTTTGTGGCAGGAAAGAATAACAGACCTGTGTTTACTCGTATTGAAACTGGTGTCAGCGCGAATAACTTTACTGAAGTTAAGTCTGGATTGACAGGAAACGAAAGGGTATTGCTCAGTTTCCCACCAGGATCGCGTCCGCAATCAACACCAAGAGGAGGAGTTTTTCCTGGTCTAGGTGGTGGTGGTGGAGCCGGTGGCGGCGGAGGTCGTTCAGGCGGTGGCGGCGGAGGTCGTTCAGGCGGTGGTTCTGCTGGTGGTTCCCCTTAAAGTGAGTTTTAAATCAATAGGGTTTAGTTAAAAAGAGGCAAGGGAGCAAGGGAATGGAACAGAAAGGGGAGTAAAAAGGCTCAACTGTCGAGTAAAAAGGCTCAACTGTCGAGTAAAAAGGCTCAACTGTCGAGTAAAAAGGCTCAACTGTCGAGTAAAAAGGT
>NZ_CAXTNE010000158.1:0-14711 GCF_964245445.1 uncultured Nostoc sp. | reverse complement strand
CGAGTAAAAAGGCTCAACTGTCGAGTAAAAAGGCTCAACTGTCGAGTAAAAAGGTTCAACTTTTTTAACGAACCGCCAAGGACGCGATCGCGTAGCGTCTCGTTAGAGAAGGACGCAAAGGAAGAGAAGGAAGAAATGCTTAACTCAATTGTATTGAGTTTCAAATAAAACTTTATGTTTAAGATATTTAAGGGCTTTTACAAACCGAAGAATACTCGCACAGTGCCGTTGCTGGAAATCTTGACAATGGCGGCAGAGACTCTGTGGAGTAACAAATTACGCACAGGTTTAACTATGTTGGGCGTAATTATTGGGATTTCTTCAGTTATTGCCATTACTTCTGTCGGTCAGGGAGTCCAAAAGGGAGTTGAGCAACAGATACAAGCATTGGGTACAGATGTGATCCAAATCTTAGCGGGTGCGGCAAGAAGCGGAAATGTCCGACAAGGAGTAGGTTCTAGCAGCACCTTGACTTGGGAAGATGCAAAGGCGATCGCTACACAAGCACCATCAGCACAGATGGTTTCTGCTTATCTTCAACGCAGCGCTCAAGTTGTATATGCAGGACAGAACACCTCAACAACCATTTATGGCACAGATTTGAACTACCCAGAAGTCAGAAATACTCACCCCCAGCAAGGGAGATATTTTACTCAAGAAGAATTAGATACTACCGCACAGGTAGCTATTCTTGGCCCTACAGTTCAAAAAACACTCTTTGCACAGGGTGTAAATCCTATCGGCGAGAAAATTCGCATTCAAGGAGAGGCTTATGAAGTAATTGGGGTGATGGAACCCAAAGGTTCTCAGGGGCCGATGGATCGAGATGACCAGGTTTTCATTCCTCTAACTACTATGTCAAAGAGACTGGTTGGGAACAATGCCTTGGTAGGCGTTTCTGTAAATGGAATTTTAGTTAAAGGCGCTAATCAGGAGCAGTTAGAAGCCGCTCAGTTTCAAGTCACCAATCTTTTACGGCTGCGTCACAACATTTATCCGCCGCAAGCTGATGATTTTCGATTGACCAATCAAGCTGATATTGTTAGTACCTTCACTAGTATTGTGGGTTTATTTACAGTAATGGTAGTGGCGATCGCTGGAATTTCGTTAGTGGTTGGTGGAATCGGTATTGCCAACATTATGCTGGTTTCCGTGGTTGAGCGGACGCGAGAAATCGGGATTCGCAAAGCCGTAGGAGCCACCAATTCTGCAATACTTAATCAATTTTTAACCGAAGCGATCGTGATTTCCATTGTTGGCGGATGTATTGGGATGGTCACTGGGATTTTATTAGCCTTTATAGCTGCAAACACTTTCAAGTTTCCCTTTGTAATTTCTTTGTTATCGATCATTGCTGGCTTTGGACTCTCATTGAGCGTTGGTTTAGTGGCTGGGGTAATTCCAGCACGGAATGCATCTAAATTAGATCCAATTACTGCTTTAAGAAGCGACTAAATAATTCGTAATTTGTAATTCGTAATTCCAAACTCCTAACTCCTAATTCTTATGCCAACAATGATTTGGATGGAATCTATTACTAAAACTTACCATTTGGGAGAAGTTAGTGTTCCAATCCTCAAGGGAATTGAACTCTCTATTGAGGAAGGGGAATATGTCTCGATTATGGGTGCGTCAGGTTCGGGTAAATCCACGCTCATGAATATTTTGGGATGTCTGGATCGTCCTACAACTGGAGACTATATTTTTGAAGGCAGGAACCTGACGACTTTTGATGATGATGAATTAGCCTATATTCGTAACCAAAGAATTGGTTTTGTTTTCCAACAATTTAACCTATTGGCGCGGGCAACAGCGCTGGAAAATGTTATGTTACCAATGGTTTACGCTAACTTGCCTAAGCCAAAACGCCGTCAAAGGGCATTAGATGCTTTAGAAAAGGTAGGACTAGGGGGACGCATATCTAATCGTCCTAGTCAACTATCTGGGGGACAACAACAAAGGGTAGCGATCGCTCGTGCTTTGGTCAATCGACCTGCATTAGTTTTGGCAGATGAGCCAACAGGAGCTTTAGATACTGAAACTTCTCGTGAGGTAATGAGTTTACTGACTGAACTTAATGAGCAAGGGATCACGATTGTAATTGTCACTCATGAACCAGATATCGCTGCTCAAACCAAAAGGATTATTCGAGTTCAGGATGGCTTGATTGTAGGCTAATTTGTTAATATCAGTTTTTTGAGGAGGAATTTAAAATTCCCGTAGATCAATTAAGATGAAAAGTTGTGATTGTATCCTCAAAAACCAATTAATGACTACAATCTATTTATAAGAAGAATTCAGAACTCAGGAGCAAAGCCAAAGACGCTCCGCCTTCGGTCAGAACTCAGTATGAATTCTGTACGAGAGGCTGCGCCAAAGAGGCTACAATCGTCTGAATATTGGTAAAAACCTCGGATGAGGTTAAGCGAAACTAGTATTAAATGTTCTCGCATTAAAACTCTATCCCTTTATGGGTAGAATATTCTGAATTCTGAATTCTGTATTCTGACTCCTATTTTATGAATTTCAGTTTATTCTTCGTGCATTTTACCTGGCTTACCGTAGCGTTCGCTATTCTTTTTCCAAATACAGCAAGTGCAGCAACTCCCCCAAAACCCCAGAATACCTCAACCCCTGTACAGGTTCCCGATTACCTCAACCCCAGTCCCAATCCTCTGCAATTTCCTACCAAACCGCAGGAAGTAAGAATTCGGGGAACTGTACCAATCAGTTTGGCACAAGCTTTGGAACTAGCACGACGCAACAATAGAGATTTACAGGTAGCTCTATTACGGCTAGAACGCAGTCGTTCGGCGCTACGCGAGTCTCAAGCTGCCTTGTTTCCTACTCTGGGAATTAATAGTAATGTGACTAATAGTGGTAATGGTTTTGCTAGCAATCGATCTCAAGGTAGCACCTCTTTTAATGGTTCAGCACAACTGAATTACGACGTTTATACCTCCGGTAATCGACAAGCGACAATCCAAGCTGCCGAAGAACAACTACGTGTGGATCAATTGAATGTTGAAAATCAATCTTTGACAATTAGTTTGAATACCACAACTCAATACTATAATTTGCAACAAGCAGATGAACAAGTAAGAATTAATCGAGCTGCTGTGGAAAATGCCCAGGCTAATTTGCGGGATACTATAGCCAGAGAACAGGCTGGAGTAGGTACGCGCTTTGATGTGTTGCAAGCTCAGGTGAATTTAGCAAACTCTCAACAAGAACTGACTAATTCTATCTCGCAGCAGCAAATTGCCCGTCGCCAACTTGCCACTTTGTTAAGTTTGTCAGAGTCAGTTGATATTAGTGCCGCAGATCCTGTACAAATAGCCGGTCTTTGGCCGCAGACGGTAGAACAAAGTATTGTCCAAGCGTTTCAAAATCGCCCAGAATTGCAACAGTTTTTAGCACAACGTAATATTTCCGAGCAACAGCGACGACAGGCACTTTCACAGCTAGGGCCGCAAATTAGTTTGGCAGCCAACTACAACCTGTTAGATCGGTTTAATGATGGTGTCAGCATTACTGATGGCTATTCATTGGGACTTAACGGAAATCTCACTTTGTTTGATGCCGGAGCTGCAAGAGCAAGGGCGGCTCAGTCGACAGCTGATATTGCGATCGCAGAGTCTCAATTTGGTAGCCAGCGCGACCTAATTCGTTTTGATGTAGAACAGTACTATTCTCAATTGCAATCCAATTTAAATAATGTGCAGACTTCTAGTGTGGCTTTAAATCAAGCTAGGGAAGCTCTGAATTTAGCAAGACTGAGGTTCCAGGCTGGTGTAGGTACTCAAACAGAGGTGATTGCTGCTGAAAATGACCTGACAAGAGCAGAAGGTAATCGAGTCGCAGCTATTTTGGATTACAATCGCGCTCTAGCTAATTTGCAAAGATCAGTCACTTCCAGAGGTTCGCGCTAAGGTCAGCCCCTCTGGAGAATTAAAAATTAAAAATTAAAAATTAAATACCCAACGGATAAAGCCGCGCGTAAAATCGTGGCGAATTGAGAGTTGAAATTTAAACGCAGAGGGGCGCAAAGAATTCGCTACGAATTACAGCGCTTTTCAAGTAATTGAACTACACTACTCCCTACTCCCCATCTCAGTCGTAATGTAGCTAAAGCTGAAAATGCCTATGGCGTAGTAATTACTGCTACTGGGCAATGGGCTTTACTCAGAATTGCATCCACTCTGTGACCGAAGAAAACGCGACCCGTAACCATTCGGATACTACTCCCTAGAATAATTAAGTCAACTTCCTTGGTTTGGGCAAACTTGAGGATTTCCCTTTCTGGGCTAGTTCCTTGAAGAATATAGGTTTTAACATCAGCACCTAAATTGCGGGCAATTTCTGCTTGCTGTTCGAGCAGATCGTGGGCAATTTCCTTGACTGGAGTTAGCGATCGCTGCTCGTAAAGAATATACTCAAGCTGTGGCACATTAATCACGTTCACGATCATAACTAATGCGCCTGTTTGAGCAGCGATCGTACTTGCCATCTCTACAGCATTTTTGCTATATTCTGTCCCTATTGTTGGCACCAGAATCTTTGTCAGCTGTTGTTGAGCGATTTTGCATATTTCGCCTTTGGGGTGGGGTAGGTGCGACTTCACTACCATCGTTGCACAAGGCGCTTCTTGTACTACCTTGTCTACAAGCAAATTGAACAATGCTTTTTGAGGGCGGATCTGTTCAGAAGCTCCCAGTACGATCAAGTCATAGTTTTTGTTCGCTTCATTCAGAATTACCTCCGCTTTATTCCGCCCCGACTCCGTTTTTGTTTGCAGCGTGGTATCAGCAGGTAGTCGCATTTCTTCAGCAACAGAAGCCAGAGCTTGCTCGGCGGCGGTGTCTTTCACCTGGGTTGCCGTTCGACGGGCTTTCTTTTGGGGCTGCTTGTCACTCAAGGCATATAGAGATGTGACTTCTATCGAGTTTTGGTGAGCCATGTAACCGACTAGTTGCGCCGCGAGTTGGATGTTGGGACCACCGCTAGTAGGTATTAAGACACGCTGAATCTGCTTGATAAAGCTGCGGCTATCTTGCTCTTCTTGTTCCAAACGTCTAGCTTCCTCATCACTCATAACCACTTTTGATAAAGTCCAGCGCAAAAGGGGTGGAGCCATTAGGGAAGTCACGATCGCCACCATAACAATAATCGAGTACATCTGGGGATTCAGCACTCCCAAAGATAAACCAATCGTGGCAACGACAATTTCCATCGCCCCGCGAGCATTCATCCCGGAACCCATCGCCAAAGCTTCCCAATGACTCAAGCCGCCTGCGCGAGAACCAAGGTAAGCACCTGTAAATTTGCCAACACAGGCGACAGCGAGAACAATCAAGGCAAATATGAACGTTTGCGGGACTAACAGAGCTAGTAAATTAACTTTCAAGCCAGCTGAAGCAAAGAAAATTGGCGCTAGAAAGCTTGCTGTGAAGACTTCTAGCATGTGTCCAGCTTCATTGCTAAAGCGGCGAGATTGACCTGCCAGAATCCCCATTACAAAAGCACCTAATGCTGCTTCTAGGCCTAATCCGTGGGTAAGTGCTGCTGCTGAGAGCGAAAGAATCAGCACAACCGACATACTCGCGGCGACTCCACCAACATAGTCATCAACCCAGCGCAAAATCTGGTCTACGATGGTACGCCCAATTGTAAAGGCGATCGCTAGAAACAATATAGCCGCACTCACGGAATGGAAAATTGTCCCCAGGTCAAATTTGCCGCTACTAGCTAAACCTGAAACCACAGAAAGTAAAATCCAGCCGATAGTGTCGTCAGTCATGCCGGCAGCTAAGGTGACTTGACCAATGTCACGGCGAATCAGGTTTAAGTCCATCAGCACCTTAGCAATCACTGGTACTGCCGAAATACTCATTGCTGTGGCTATGAACAGACTGAATACTAGTCGCTTTTCTGGGTCGGTTAAAAAACTATCTGGCAATAGCCAGCCTAATCCAAATCCGGTGATAAACGGGACAATAATTCCGCCCAGTGAAATCAGCAGAGCCGTTTTACCTTTACGAAGAATCAGCTTGAGATCCGTTTCCAACCCAGTCACAATCAGCAAAAATAACACGCCTAACCAAGAAATCACCGAAAGTAAATTAGACTGTTCTTGACTTTTGGGAAAGATGTGTGCCTGTAAGTCTGGAAGGAGCAAACCAAATAAAGAAGGGCCAAGCACCACACCCGCCAGTAATTCCCCAACAACAGGTGGTAGGTTAATTCGGCGCATCAACTCACCTAATCCCCGCGCTACCAGAAGCAATAGTGATATTTGTACCAGCACCAACAGCAGTTCATGATGACCGAGAGGTTTAATTAAACCATCACCTACTACTTTCTGTGCAGCGAGTACAGGCACTAACATTAGGGACAGGTTTTGCATATAAGCGTCCAAAGGTTGGATTACAAATTTTTCAAGGCGCTGCTTCAAGTAAATCTAAAAATGTTTACTTCTACATCGGTCTAGGGATTAAACTGTGATTGTCATTATTAACAGCAAGATTATCATGCGCGATCGCCCGAAGCTGTCAATTCAGCAGCAAAGCTCATCAACTTATTTTCGAGCGCGAACAAAAAACTTTGTAGTGTCTATCCAAATACCTCGATCGGTTGCTAGTTTCTCAATTTCTGCTTTATATTCAACTTGCAATTGATTTAATTGTTCTTGTGATAATTTTGACAACAGGGGATTACCTTTAAAATTTATCTTAATTACTGTCTCAGATAATTTGTTATCACTAAGCTGGCGATAACGTCCTGATGGCTCAATCTTAATTTCGATATCTCTAAAACCTGCCTGATTGAGCAAATTTCGACATTTTTCTGGAGTTCCAAGTGGTTCAAGGATATGTGGTAATGACACGCCCAAAACTCTAGCGCAAATCCTCTGCTGAAGAGATGCCATCAAAGCAGTTTCGGGAGGAGAGGTAAATGCCACATACCCTCCTGTTTTCAAGTAGCCGTACCACTTTTGCAAAGTAGCAAGGATATCAGGAAAAAGTACAATGGCTTCACAGCAAAAGACAACATCAAAACTACTATCACTAAAGTTTAAATATTCTGCATCCGCCTCAATCAACTCGATATTTTGTAATTTTGCTGCTGCAATTTTAAGTCTTGCTTGATGCAACATTTCAGAGGTCATGTCAATCCCAATCACGTAGCCCTCTGAACCAACTTTTTCAGATGCGGGTATCGCAACTAAACCCGTTCCAGTCGCCACATCAAGGATTTTCTGTCCCGAATTTAGTGGAACAAATTCAAGTAAAATTTTGGCTTCTAGAGGATGGCGAGTACCTTCCTCATGGTCATAAGTCGTTCTACTACCATAGAATTCTTTTAGTTGCTGCTTATAATTATCTAGATCAGTCATAACCAAATGTTAAATTTTCTCCACTTTATAGTAACTTTTATTGTGATATTGAGTTGCTTGCTGCTGAATCCAACCCTGACAGCACAAGCCGCGACTTCATCCACCACTGTTTACGAACAACGGATAATCCACAGTCTAGATGGTATCGGCAAATATTACATGGGGCGCGAAATCGCCAAAGTTATGGGATACACAGGCGCTGGCTGGCTAGAACGTCCCAGCCGAGAGAGAGAGGAACAGCCAAGTAAGGTAGTCACCCTCCTCAACTTGAAACCTAATGATGTAGTGGCGGATATTGGTGCTGGTACTGGTTACTTAAGCTTTCGCATTGCGCCGCTATTAACAGCAGGTAAGGTGTTAGCTGTAGATGTTCAGCCAGAAATGTTGGAAATCATTGAGTTGTTCAAAAAAGAGAAAAATATCACCAATGTTGAGCCTGTTTTGGCAACTCTTAGTAACCCAAACTTACCATCTCAAAGTATCAATTTAGCTTTGATGGTAGATGCTTATCATGAACTTGAGTATCCTCAAGAAGTGATGCAAGGAATTGTGAAAGCACTTAAACCAGGTGGTCGGATAGTGCTGGTTGAGTACCGGGGTGAAAATCCCTTTATCATGATTAAAGGTCTGCACAAAATGACTCAAAAGCAAGTCCGTAAAGAAATGCAAGCTGTTGGTTTGGTTTGGCGTGAAACTAAAAACTTGTTACCTCAACAGCATTTAATGGTATTTGAGAAACCTGATTATAGCGCTTCTAGTTTACTCTGACCTCTCTGCAAACCTCTCTTTTAAAAGACTATCCATTACCCGGATCTTTATTAATAACAAAACAAAATACTTAAAATAAGACCAAACAAGCTATTAAATAAACCAAACCATGCGGTACAGTTACGGTAGAGGTTAAACATAGTCCAGAACATAGTACCAGAAACGCAAATTTAACAATTCGGTTTACAACTTTCGACATTCAAGTACCATTAGATCACCGAAGAGCGTTGCCAGCTAAAATCTGCCAGGTTATAAGTGATTCTGGCACTAGAAGAAAACCCACTTTTGGGGATTAATCCGATTAGTTGGTTGTTGATTCCTAGCTGAGAAATTAATAATTTATAAGATGCAGCACGATATGTGAAATGGTACACATATCGTTGGTTAATCGAACGCTATCAATATGTCTTAAAAAGCGGCTGTGGAATTGAGAAATTACAACTGGAAACTGCGAGGCTTTTTCACATAGCGCTGGCAACTTTTTAAATTGTGGCGTGGTGTTTATTATGGCTGACTATCAAGCACGAGTTAATCCTGAGTTGCCTTGTGACACTGTTTTATAAGCCTGTGAATGGCAGTCTTTATCTGCCACGATTAATAAAATTATCCCACTAGAGCACCCACCATCTTTACGCCAAACAGTATGCATGATTGCAATAAGTAAGTCGGTGCAATAAAACCAAACTGTGTGAAGAAAAGTAAATAAGGCTCAAACTCTTTCTCCCCCTGCTCCCTGCCCCCTGCCCCCTGCGTTATTCCAACAAGAATTATTTACGCCGACCTACTTATAGGCGTGGCTTTTTGAACTACAAAGGCGATGGTGAACCTGGAGTGAAAACCATTTGGCGTGAGCTGCGGCGATATTGTGTAATCGCCGCTACCTGGAAACTTCTCCACTCTGATTCCCCATCTCCATCTCTGTAGTTAGCGATGCCTCCGGTGGGCTACGCCTACGCACTATACCTTAGTTATTTTCTGTTTCTAAAGTCAATCATGCTACGGTTATTTACTTCTATCATCCCCTCAGAGTCTGGCTTACAGCAATGTTAAGAAAGATCCGGGTAATGGATAGCCTAAAAGGAGAGAGGAATGGAAGTGAGGTCAAAATTGTACTTCACTAGGTTGAGAACCGTTATAATTCAAACCATGTTCTCTGACGGAGTGGTATCTCAAGAACTAATGACTCTCGCGTTGCAGTTTGATAGCTGAATCATTAGCCTTTACTTACACGTAGGAGCTGAAGCCGAGTTCACCTTTGTTAAATCGCCAGTGAATACTGCTGTGTATTGATAAGGTGATGAACCAGTGCAAGTCATGGAATTTGTATTAGCGCCACGAGGAGTCCACCATGACTTTGCCTGCACAGTCAAGTTTGTGCCATTCCATGATAGATTTTGCACAACTAGAGAGTTAGTTTGTCCATTATCCGCCCTTTTGGCAGATAAAAATGTGGCATAGTTAACCTGACCATTGGCTGGATTAATTCGGGCTATAACCGCGGCTTTTGGCCCGCCTCCGCTACCATAGCTAGATAACCAACGCCCAGTTGCAAAGCGGCGAAAATCACTACCAGTCTGACTACCAGTGGAGGAGTAAACGCCATATAAAACATTCCCTCCATCCCAATACAATCCATAACCTGTACCATCGTCATTGGTTGTTTCGTAGTCAGTTCTACACCATGTTTTAATACCATTATTAAAACGGATAGTTACAGGATTTTTGTTATTAGATGAAACCTGCTGATAACCAATATAAAAGGCTGTATTTCCTTTAACTACTCTGGGGCCATTTTTAGCAATGATAGTCGCTTCACTATCATTGCAACTGAATGTTACACCATTACCGATAGATGAATTTACCGTCTGGGCAAAAGCTGGAGGAGCTTTTTGTGTGATTACTAAATCAGCTACTAACACTACAGATAAAGAGAAAGCAGCGAAATACTTCTGCAATTTATGAGAATAATTCATGGAAAAAATCTGCCGAGAAATTGTAAGAGAAAACACCGTATCACTATAAACTCTAATCAGAACTTAGACAAGCAAAATTGTTGAAAATCGCAGATTGCAACATTTCCGACATTACCAAAAATGAGACTATACTACAAAATTTATAAGATAATATGCATGGTATTGCATGATATTAACTGTATACAAACCTTGCTTATTAAAGAGCATCAGCGAATAGAATAAATTGGGAGAGTAGCAGTCAACAACAAATACTTTTAATGAACAAGTAGCGTTTGTTCATTCTCCATGTCCCTTGCTAAAAGCTTACTTCGCCTCTGCTTTCTGCCTTGCGCCGTGGTGTACTAGGCAGTTTTAGCATTCTCATCTGATACTTCTCCTGCACCAGCTTTCAGGCGGGTTAACCTGCTTTTGCGGATACGTTCGCTATCACGAATACCACCCGCCATCTCATATTCGCTGCTGTTTTTGCCATACTTAAAAGCAACGCCCCTCACCATCTTATCTGTAAGATTGCTCAAGGTTTTTTCCATCTCATCAATTTTAGTTTTGGAAGAGTCAATCATAGCTAGAGCGATGTTATAAGCATCAAGCATAGTGCGTAACTGCTCAATTGATTTAGTCAGATTTTGCAAATCGCAATTATCGCCAAAATCCATGTTTGAATCTATTGCTTTCAGTCCCGTGGATCTCAATTCAGCTTTTTCTAGAATACGGGATGTACGTTTTGGACGGGACATAGATATATTCGTTAGAGAGGGTTCTAGAGCTAGTTTGACTTAGTAAAGCTGTTTTCTGGTTCAGTAAAATTCGTGAATAATTTTATTTTTTAGAAAACTAATACTTAAATATAAGTAATTTCTCTTAATTACGATATCGCACCTGGTTTTTTGGACGATTGCTTTAACGTTAGTGATGAATGTTGTGATGTTGATGATGAATGTTGCGATGTTGATGATGAATATCACGATGCTGATGATGAATATCGTGATGTTGATAATGAATATTGTGATGTTGATGATGAATATTGCGATGTTGATGATGAATATCACGATGTTGAAGATGAATATCGTGATGTTGATGATGAATATCGTGATGTTGATGATGAATGTTGCGATATTCATCATAATGGCTTCTGATGGAAGGAACCTTGAAGCAATGCCCTTGATTATTCCTAGAGGCACTCTTGACACCTTTACCTGAACACTCTAAAAATAAGTCTGCTAGTGCCTTAAGCCGATTTCTCAATATTTATGATTGGTCAACCCGTAGTGTTATTCGCACAAAGGAGCGCTCCTATCATTCAGGAGGCATGGGGATTTAAGCTGGGTACATTAATCTGTTTTACACCTGTCCCAGTATTCTCATGGTGGAGTGCGATCGCATCTACAAACTTACCGGATTGGGGACAAGCAGCAGAAATTGCATTCCACGCTATATTTCCACAATTGGTGCTTGTACCTGAATTTACAACACATTGAACGCCTGAAAAACTTAGCACTTAGTCAAGGAATTGACATTCAAATTTTCAGGTACAAGATATGAGGTAAGGAGGGAATTAGAGCAAGCCTTAATTGTTTACATTTTTGCAGCAAATAAATGTTGCTTCACCACATCTAAGCGTGAACAATTCCAATAATCGACATGGGAGACAATCAAACCATCAGAGTTGAGACTTAATTCACTCCAACCAGGAATAGAGATTCGTGGCTTCCAGGGGAGAGGAGTATTCCAACTGAGTGTCCACTCAGTTTTTATTGTGTCTCCTAAACGTTGAATGTTATGTAAGTCCATTTTGGGATCTAAAAACACAGTCTCGATGAAATTAATCATCTGTTTGTAACGTTTAACGCCACGAAATTTATTTAGTGGGTCTTGAAAATAAACGTCTGGAGCGTAAATGCTGTAAGTTTGATTTACTGGGAATCTTTGATAGTCTTCTTTGAGGATTTCAATGATATCCATGATAAATAGATATATGTGTAAATTGGTTATATGGAAACGTGGTGCGGATATAAATCCTTATTAAAAATTGAAATCAACTCTCATTCCATAGACGTTCTAACTGACGCCGCCAAGCAGTTAGAACTTCTTCTCGCGCCTCTGAGGTTTGATTTATATCGCCCATCACTCCTTCTGCGTAAAAGCGTTCCAAGCTTTGCATAGTAGCCTGTAGAGATTGCCCTTGCTGTTTTGCTGCCTGAATAATTTGCCGGATACGGCTTTCAATTAGTCGATTAAAGACATTATCTAATCCAGCCTGATGGAGAGATACAAGTCGGTTGATTGCATTGGACAAATCTGCACTCACTAAAGTGCTAGTGTTATGTTGAAATACCCCCCAAATTACCCCTTCAGATAAAGCGTAACGTACTTCTTGAGTGTCATCAAAGTTGGCTTCTAGGAACTGTCCTAAAAATGGTTGGGCTTCTTGGATAGGTACAATAGGTAGTAAAACTCGCAACCAAGTATTATCTTCAGAAAGCAGCACCAACAGCCGGAAAGCTGAAGTGTCTACTTGCCACGATCCAGGAGCGATCTCTACGACGGGCTGCGCCAATGCAGCAACATCCGATGTGCCAAATAATCCTGTTAGCGTATCAGCAATTTCTTCAGGTGTCATAACTCTTTATTTATATATAGCCTCTAGATTAGCGCAGAGGTGCATCAGCTTATTTACTAAAACTCTGTACTGCTTGCTTGCTGGACAAATTTTCAGTCTGAAGACGTAGTGGGGGCGTACAGCTAAGTGTACGCCCCCACAAATGAATGTATTCCACTGAATTGAAATATGTTATTTAGATTATCGAATTGCTCAAAAACACAATGCCGATCGCACACAAAGCGAAACCAGCAATGCTAATTTTCCAGGGTAAAATTCGGTTTATTTCTCCCATACCCATCGCACTACCAATTTCTTTGGCACTCATGGCAACCGCAAACAGAGTTAAGGTCATGCCTAGTATATAGGCAATTAATGGGATCATTCCTGCCCCAATAATAGATTCGGCATCAGCGTAACCCTGAAATAAACCAGCACTGATGCCTACCAGAGCAAGTACTATAAAGTTTGGTTGATTTGGCATCACTAGCATAGTACCAAAAACGATGGTAGAAATGGCGATGGCTGCGCCCGCCGTTCGCGGTAGCGTCTCTGAAAGAGAAGGCATCGCTATTTCTGTGCCTGGTAAATTTAGCTGAAATAAATGAATCACAATGCCTAAAACTGTTGCTAAGGCAAAACATCTACCGATCGCAGCACCACGAACAAATACAGATGAGAGTAACCCAATAGCAACAATACCAACTAAACAATTCAAGCTAATTACTGGATCTGCCAATCCCCAGATAAAGCCTTCCCAGCAGTTAGAGATGGTATGACGATCTGGTGTTCCACTCAATGAACTCAGTAAGCTAATTAAAATTAGAACTGCGATCGCCCCAATATGGCGATGCATTAACCTCAAGGCGTAAAATTCTCGCCAAGCATGAGATTGTGATAATTTATTTTTGAACATTAGCATCTGCCAAATTAGTTTTTTCGGTAGTTTATACTACCCACATACTCAAAAAAACTAACGTTGTAATTACACAAGATTACACTAGCTTCATCAAATATTTCTGACGATGCACTCAACTAAATTTTGAATTATTTCAGCATTTGTTTCACTTAAACTTTCCAATTCAAGTATGTTGCCCTCTTGTGGGGTACTAAATTGGCTACTGTATATACGGCGGCTTAACCCTACCGGACTATTCTGTAAAATAGTTGTATAAAATACGCAAGCTGCTATGTAGGAGCCAAGAGGACTAGGGTGGCTTTGATCTAGACTATAAAGGTTCAATTTCGGATTAGCTTCCTGAACTTTTTGCCAAACTATTCCAACAGGTGCAACTTTGGCTTTCAGTTCTTTAGCAATTGTCATATATGAATCGGTCAATATCTGTTGCGTTTCTGGTTGGTTTTGCTTTGCCCAAGTCAAGTAGAACACTGTTTGGGAATTTACTCGCTTAATTTCGGCATCAAACAGGCTGGCGTACTTGTACATTTCCTTGGGATTGCTGATCGGTAAGGTACTTTGCTCTTGAAGTACTACGTAGTCCCATCGTTTCGCTCTCAATAGCCTGAGTGCTTTACCACCTTTCCAGTGGCTTTTGAGGGTAGCTCCACCGACCACAACCATTTCAGTTTCAAGCATTATAGTTTCTTTTGCCGACTCAGCCAAGTGTTGTGTCAACCAAGGAAGGTCATTGACATAGGTATAGCTGTTGCCAATAAATAAAACTCTGATTGTCTGCTGTTCAGTTGCTTGAAAGGAATTTGCTTCAGTCGGCTTATCTATGAGCCTAAACAAAGCAATCATCAAAAAGAGGAATAAACATACATATACTATCTTTGTGCTTATCATCATCCCTAAGACTTTTGCAGCATAACTTATTATTGAACAAGCTTTCAGAATCAGCGTCAGACTTTGTGTAAATGGAATCAGCAAGACCTACCTGATATTACTGAAATAGAACGCAGTCATGCGATCGCAAAATTTCAAGGTAATGACCAAAGAGGCGGAGGGGCAGGG
>NZ_CAXTNE010000157.1:0-18531 GCF_964245445.1 uncultured Nostoc sp. | reverse complement strand
GGGCAGGGAGCAGGGGGGAGGGAGCAGGGAGCAGGGGAAGAAAATCTTTATACGTTGGACTCTAGCTTTGAATCTGGTGGATTGTTTGTCAACATTGAAAAAGTACTTCCTAGCTTTGATTTAAAAGTTGCTTTTACTACTGATGAGCAACCCTTGGGATTATTGGGTGGTTCTGGTGCAGGTAAGAGCATGATTTTACGCTGCCTTGCGGGGATAGAAACGCCCACAATCGGGCGCATAGTTTTAAATGGCAGAGTTCTGTTTGACTCAGAGCAAGGAATTAATTTACCCAGCCGCGATCGCCGCATTGGTTTTTTAGTGCAGAATTACGCTCTGTTTCCGCACATGAGTGTGGCGCAAAACATCGCTTTTGGCTTGCCCAAAGGACTATCGGCTGGTAGTATTCGGGTGCAGGTGGAGGAGCAACTAATAGCAATGCAGTTGCAGGGGTTAGGCGATCGCTATCCACACCAACTTTCTGGAGGCCAACAACAACGGGTAGCTTTGGCAAGAGCATTAGCAAGTCAACCGGAAGCGCTGCTTTTGGATGAGCCGTTTTCAGCACTTGATACCCATCTACGTAGTCAATTAGAGCAGCAAATGACAGAAACTCTTGCTGGCTATCAAGGTGTGACTCTATTTGTCACCCATAATATGGAAGAAGCTTATCGGATTTGCCCGAATCTATTGGTATTGGAGCATGGTAGAGCCGTTCATTATGGCAGCAAACATGATATTTTTCAGCATCCAGCTACTGTGAGTGTCGCTCAACTTACCGGATGCAAAAACTTCTCCCGCCTTATTCCTCAGTCATCGCAACAGGTGGAAGCGATTGATTGGGGTTGTACTCTTCAAGTAATTGAACCTGTCAAAAGCGAATTATCTCACATCGGCATTCGCGCCCATCAGTTCATTTTTACCAACGACTCATCACAGGAAAATACCTTTCCCTGCTGGTTAGTGCGAACAAGTGAAACGCCTCACCGGATGACGTTGTTTCTCAAACTACATTCGGCTAGCAAAAACTCTCAAGATTATCATCTGCAAGCTGAAGTTTTCAAAGAAAAATGGGCGACGATGAAAGACCAGCCTTTTCCTTGGTATGTGCGTTTAGATCCTCTGCGCTTGATTTTGATGGAATGAACGCAGAGATGCACCATACAGGGGGGTGTTGCTGAATCATGGGATGATTTCGCTGAATTTGAAACGAGTTTTCAATGGTTTCAACCGCCTATTCATCCCGCATTTATGCAACGCCTACAGGGGAAGTGTAGAACCTGTATGTTCATCTGAAACGAACCGCCTTTCCTTTCCTACGGGACGCTACGCGAACGCGCAGCGTCTCGTAGAGAAGATGCCTTCTCTGCCAGAGGCTCCGCCAACGCGTACCGTCTCGTAGAGAAGGACGCAGAGAGGAGAGAGAATAAATATATATTAGGATGTTGGTTGTAGAGTTGATTGCAATTTGAGTAAGCGATCGCTCGCTGCTTGTAATGTCTCAGGTCTTTTGCTGAAGCAAAATCTGATCAACGAATGTCCTTTTTCTGGTTGGCTAAAAAAGCTGGAACCTGGAACTACGGCAACACCAATATTTTTAATTAGATTGTAAGTAAATTCAACATCTGTTTTATAGCCAAATTTAGAAATATCTGCAAGAACGTAATAGGCTCCTTTGGGAACGAAATAAGGAATACCAACTTGATCTAGAATCTGTAAAATGCTGTCTCGTTTCTGGTGATAAAGTTTGCCTAGTTCTTCATAATAGGATGGTGGCAGTTGCATGGCAGCAACTCCGGCTCGTTGCAATGGTGCAGGAGCGCCAACGGTGAGAAAATCATGGACTTTGCGAATGGCTCCTGTCAATTCGGGGTTTGCCAGAATGTAGCCGACTCGCCATCCGGTAACGCTATAAGTTTTAGATAGACCGTTAATAGTAACGGTGCGTTCTTCCATACCGGGAAGGGTAGCTAGGGCAATATGTTGAGTACCGTCATAGAGAATATGTTCATAGATTTCATCAGTGAACGCTAACACATCCCATTTTTGACAAAGTTCAGCAATTAGGGTGAGTTCTTCACGGGTGAAGACTTTACCTGTGGGGTTGTGGGGTGTGTTGATAATAATAGCTTTGGTATTGGCATTGAAAGCTTGACGCAACTGTGCTTCATCAAATGTCCAATGGGGGGGATGCAGTGTCACGTACCGGGGTATAGCACCAGCTAAAATCGCATCGGGGCCGTAATTTTCGTAATATGGCTCAAATACAATTACTTCCTCACCGGGATCAACTGTCGCTAACATCACAGATGCCATTGCTTCTGTAGAACCGCAAGTGACGGTGATTTGGGTTTCGGGATTGATATCTAAGCCGAGATACCAGTGGACTTTGTTGGCGATCGCATGACGAAATGGGCGATCGCCCCAAGTAATGGCATACTGGTTGACATCTGCCTCTATTGCATCATTTGCTGCCTGTTTCAACTCCAAGGGACAGGAAAAATCAGGGAACCCTTGCGCCAGATTCACCGCATCGTATTGCAGTGCCACCCGCGTCATTTCTCGAATCACCGACTCTGTAAACTGTTCTGCCTTCGCTGATATTTTTTGGCGCACAATCTCACTCATCCCTGTACCTCGGTTGATCTCTATTGCCGTTAACTGTAAATTCCTGTAAACCAGATAAAATCCATAATATCGATTAATTTATCGTAGTATACTCAAATTCCAGATTCAGAGGGAATGCAACCTTATAATCTATATACTTAATTATTGATATAAATAGTCAATTACTGAAGTACTGATCCAGAATCATCATGAAATCTTTGCACCGTCCCGATCTCTATAGCTGGTCTAATTTCAATCCGGCAAGAAATATTGATTTCAATGGGATTGCCTGGATTCGCCCAGATGGCAACATCTTGATTGACCCAGTAGCCCTATCAAACCATGATTGGAATCATCTAAAATCCCTCGGTGGTGTAGTTTGGATTGTGCTGACGAATTCCGAGCATGTCAGGGCAAGTAAAGAAATTGCCGATCAAACATACGCTAAGATAGCTGGCCCTGTGGCAGAAAAAGATACTTTCCCTATACCTTGCAATCGCTGGCTGTCTGACGGTGAAGAATTTGTGCCAGGACTGGAGGTAATTGAACTCCAAGGCTCGAAAACTCCCGGTGAATTGGCTCTATTACTGGAGGAGACAACTTTGATTACAGGGGATTTAGTCAGGGCACGCAAAGCAGGTAGTTTAACGATTTTACCAGATGACAAGCTGCTGAATCGAGAGGAGGCTGTTGCTTCTGTTCGCAGGTTAGCAAAACTGAGTCGCGTAGAAGCAGTGCTAGTGGGAGATGGTTGGCCCGTCTTCCGCGATGGACGCGATCGCTTAAAGGAACTTGCAGCGACGCTGTAAGTTGAAAGTGACTAGCGGGACTTTTGAATCTTTACATCTGCAAAACGATGAGGTAATTCCAACTGCAACCGTCATTTGGACTGCGGGGTTAGAGGCGAATTATCCCATAACATCAGAGGAGGTATCTTCAAGCTATTTCAATCCTTCCCAATTTCTGCAATTTAAATCAATTACAGTCGGCTTACCATAGTTGGAGTTCAGGCAATGAATGAAAATAGAACCCACATTAGTTTCAAATCAAAGGATGTTGCGATCGCCTATTTGTTGCTGCGAATTCTCATCGGTGTGAATTACTTTAATCATGGATTCACTCGCATTTTTAACATCTCTGGATTCGCTGAAGATACTGTCAAACAACTAGCAAATTCTTATTTCCCAGAATTTCTGGTGAGGATCAATTCTTACCTAGTGCCCCCTGTAGAGTTAATTGTGGGCGTGTTAATCACACTTGGGTTAGCAACCAGAAGCGCTTTAATTGTTACCTTTGCCCTGATGATCATTCTGAAGTTAGGAGTGACATCGATACAAAACTGGGGTGCAGCTACTTCCATGCTTTCTTACGGGATTGTGCTGTTTATTTTGCTTGCAGGTAGCAGCTTTAATATTTACTCCCTCGATCACTGGAGAAAAAAGAAACAAAACCTTGCAGACTCAGGAACGGATCGTCAACAAGGTAGGGTCAACTTATTTAGGAATAACTTTTGGATAAAACGTCGGCTATAGCATGGTTTGCCCAATCATAATACTTTCAAATAAATAAATATTTGGAGGGTTGGAATGTCACTTACTTAAGTAAAAGTTGCTACTCAGGAGATAGTTGACCTGTCTTTTGCAATGGAAGCGATTGCTTACAGAAACTTGTAGCAACGCTGTAAATGGCTGGTAGTGCAGCGAACGGCACAGGCAGGAATCTTGATATCTCCTGGCTAGAAGTGGGATAGTTAACGCTACAGTTGAGTCAAATATCACATAAGCTGAGATAGCCAATAATAGCGCCTGGATTTAATCTGTTTAATTATCAGGAGCAAAGCGCGATTCTCCTGTGAAAAGGCTGTGCGATCGCGTGCAGAATATTTACAGTGTTGCCTAAAATTATGGATAATTCCCCAGTGGTCGCTCAAGCAGATGCATCCTTAGCAAATTACACTCAGGAAAATATACATCTAGTGGAGTCAGCAGTTAGATTGAATTCACCACCAAAGGAAAAGATCGGAAGTGACTTTGACTCTCGCATGATGCTGCGGTGTTTAGAACTTGCTCGCCGCGCTTTAGGACGGACTTCGCCAAATCCGCTAGTGGGAGCGGTGATTGTCAAAGATGGCGAGATTGTCGGCGAGGGGTTTCATCCTCGTGCAGGTGAGCCTCATGCAGAAGTGTTTGCCTTGAGAGCAGCAGGCGTTGGCGCAGCCTCTCCCCAGGAGAATCGCGCTCGTGGTGCAACAATCTATGTCAACCTAGAACCTTGTAATCACTATGGGCGTACTCCTCCGTGTTCAGAAGGATTGATTCAAGCAGGGGTGGCAAAAGTGGTGGTGGGTATGGTTGATCCCAATCCACTGGTAGCTGGAGGTGGTATTGCCCGTTTACGTGCGGCGGGGATCGAGGTGTTGGTAGGAGTAGAAGAATCAGCTTGTCATCAGCTAAATGAAGCTTTTGTGCATCGCATTCTCTACAAACGGCCTTTAGGAATTTTAAAATATGCTATGACTTTAGACGGCAAAATTGCTACTACCTCTGGACACAGTGCCTGGGTAACAAGCCAAGATGCCCGTAGTGAAGTACATCAGTTGCGGGCGGCTTGCGATGCAATAATTGTCGGCGGTAATACAGTTCGACAAGATAATCCTTACTTAACCACCCGTCAGGTGGAAGCACATAATCCCCTGCGGGTGGTAATGAGTCGCCATCTCAACTTACCGGAAAATGCCCATCTGTGGCAAACTGCGGATGCTCCAACTTTGGTGTTGACAGAGAAGGGTGCTAATCCCGACTTCCAAGAACTGTTGCTCAAACAGGGGGTGGAGGTGGTGGAATTAACATCACTTACACCAGATAAGGCTATGACGTACTTGTATGAGCGCGGTTTTTGTAGCGTCTTGTGGGAATGTGGTGGAACTTTAGCTGCTAGTGCGATCGCTCAAGGAGCAGTACAAAAAGTTTTGGCATTTATTGCCCCAAAAATCATTGGTGGTAGCATTGCTCCCACACCTGTGGGCGATTTAGGTTTTACTACGATGACTGAGGCCTTGTCTTTAGAACGTGTTCGTTGGCGTGTAGTCGGCTCTGACTGCTTAGTGGAAGGTTATTTTCCCCAAAAAGCCAATAGTCAATAGTAATAACACTTGACTATAAATTAATTTATGGTGATTTTGCTATCATGAACACTGACGTTCATGAGCAATATCACGTATAAGGGCTAGCCGAGATTGAATGTAGTGGCACAGATAATCAGTTTCGTTAGAATCTAACAACACTTGTGTTTCGGTTTGTTTCACTAACCACTGCACCAAGCTAGCATCATCCAGTTGTAAGAGGAGCTTGGCTTGGGCAGTTTCAACCACTGACCAAAGCTGACGCATGATTGTAGGAGTCATCAGACCTCAATTGAATAATTAGCTTTGCTGTCTTTAGATTACACAATTACCATCGCACTTTACGACATGAATGTAGAAGCTGAGACAAGTATTATTAAAAAGTTAATAATGGTATTTATAACTTTATGAAGATTAAGAATTTAAAACTTAGTTTTGAAGATGGGTATGGGGCATTGGGCATTAGTTAGGACTTATCATTTAACAAATGACAAATGACTAACTATATTGAATCTTAAATCTGTCTTGTAAAATACAAAAATCTAAATTTTTAGGACAATGTTTACAACAAAATTAACACCTTTTGGCTGTAGATGGACTTACAAAATCATGTAAATTTGCATCCCAAATACTGATGTAAATAAAATCACATTGTTGGCGGATAATCTGACCCTTAACTGAGCCATTATTAAAACTAAAATTATCAGATTGACGCTGTTGTACTTGTTTGAGTCCCTGCTTTATATCTTCAGTGGCTTGCCCACCTAACATTCCATTCAAGGTAGTCTCCATTACCTGCGGGTCTACCGATTCGGCAAAAGATACCTCAGTTTGACGCAGCACTTTAGAATTACGATCAAATAAGTAGCCAAGATCAATTTTGTCTGGCACTAATTTGTAAACGACAGCACGAGTCTTGCCCCATGCGCCTCTTAAATCTTGACTTGGTTTGCCGAGGGTAGCTTCTACAATGGTTCTTGGTGTACCAGTAGGGAATGCGGGAACGCTTTGCCTGCTGGTAGTGGCAGCTAATTTACTGCGCGGCTTCTTCTGTGGCGTGGAACGCATTTCTGTTGTAGGAACTGGGCTGGCATTGCCCAAAGCAGGCATCGCCTCATTTTCTGATTCTGGCCGTGGTGTGGATACTGCTACTGGCGCTGGAGTATCTGAAGTTACAGGCTCTTTTTCTGGCTGTGGTATAGATACAACTGGGGGATCAGAGGTTGGCAAAGGATTGGAAATTACTCGCCGTCGTGCTGGTGAAGTCGGTACAACTGGAACTGGAGAAGTTTGGAACGAAATAGGCGGTTCAGTAGATGCAGGAGTGGGCAAAGATTCTGGCGATGGAGTAGGGCTTGTAGCAATAGTTGTTTCTGGTTGTTGCTGACGAGTGATGTTAGAAATTGCTACTGCACCAAGCAAGCCGCCTATCAGCAAACTACCAACAATCACAGCAGGTTTTTGCCAGTTTCCACCAGAGGAAGACGGTGCGATACCTTCGTTGAGCTTCGTTAACGCAGAATTTTTTTGCGGAGAATATAATGGCTGAGTTTGTCTTGATGTAGTGGGAGAAAAACTAACTGTGGGAGTATTTGCAGCTAACTCAGGAGGTATATTACTAGCAGACTGCAAAGCGTGTAGCATTTTACTAGCAGTGCTGTAGCGATCGCCAGCATGAGGCTTAATAGCTTGATTGAGTACCCCCGCCAATTGGGAAGAGATATGAGGAGCGTGATCTTGCCAAAGTATTTCCCCAGTTTTGAGATCAGTTTGTAGTTCTTGCGGGTGTTTGCCAGTCAGCAGATAAACCGCCGTTAAGCCTAAACTGTAGATATCTGTAGCGTAAACTGGACGGCCAACGGCTTGTTCGCTAGGCATATACCCAGGCGTACCAATGACGAGCGATCGCGTCGGGTATCCCGGCGAACTCACCACTGAACGAATTGTTTCTTTGACTGCACCAAAATCAATCAAAACTGGCTTGCCATCAACAGAACGGAGAATAATGTTCTCAGGCTTAATATCCCGGTGAATAATGCCTTTGCTGTGGACATAATCTAAAACCCAAAGCAGACTCAAGAGAATTTGGCGAACAGCAGTTTCACTCTCAAATCCTTTGGCTTCGACAATTTTTGTCAAGGTTTGCCCGTGAATCCATTCTTGGACGAGGTAAAATTGCCCATTCTCAGAAAAGTAGGCGTAGAGTTTCGGAATTTGGTTACTACTTTCACCCAAAAACTCCAACGTTGCTGCTTCCCGTTCAAACCGTTGTTGGATAATTTGGTAGGTTTGCGGATCATTATTGGTTATCGGTTTTAGTTGCTTGATTACACAGCGACGGCGAGAAGGCATGTGGACATCTTCAGCCAGAAAGGTTTCGCCAAACCCACCAGCGCCGATTACTTGGATAACTTGATAGCGATTGTTTAGCAGGGTTAAAGTCATGAAAAATCACAAGCGTAAACACCGGAGACATTTTGCCTCTGGGCTTGTCGTCAGACATCGCCCTTTCCAAATGTACATCACATGAGTTCATGAGTTATGGATACTGGATTGAAAACGCCATCTGTTCCCAATAGCAATTTATGAAAATCTTGATACATATAGATTTCTCGTAGCCTTGAGATTTAGTTCTAAGTGGGTGAGTCAGCCAACATTTTCCAACCCTTTATGCGCTAAGTACAGCTTTGCGTAAAATCGTAGCGTTTTTAATGAAAGGGGATGCATTGGCATTGTCAGCGGATGCATTGGCATTGTCAGCCGATGCATTGGCATTGTTAGCTGATACATTGGTATTGTTAGCCGATGCGTTGGCATTGTTAGCCGATGCATTGGCATTGTTAGCTGATGCATTGGTATTGCCAAATTTAATTCGCTACGAATTAATGAAATGCTGTACTAAGTAAATTCTATAGTCTCAACAAACTCTAAAATACTCTCCTTGATGTCTTCAGCTTCTTCTTCAACGGAATCGGGAGTTTCGCCGTTAATAAAGCTGTGCTGACTACTAACTATATACAAAAATTCACCACTGATAAAGGTGAGTAGCCCCCGGTAAGCGTCTAATCTGATCGCAGTTCCATTATTTTCTTGCTTAGAAATCGTCGAACCTTTGGGCATATCAATTAATACGTAGTAAGCGCCTCGCAGAGTGTCTGCCAGATATTCGGTATACTCCACAGAAGCATCTGGGACATTGGCAAAAATTGCCTGGGGTACATACTTGTCTACTAAAATTGTTTGTAAATATTCTTCTTGTCCAACAGACTCCAGTTCCTCTAACTGTTCTAGAGGGAAAGGATAATAATCGATTCTCAACAAAGTACCGATGTCATCAGAAAAGCCAACGACTCCTTCCTGACTTTGAATTCTACCGCCCTGCTGCGGATCAACTGGAATCGGCACAGCAAAATTACCTAAAGGAGATTGATATGTTTGTTCGCTAAAATCTTCTATGACTACTGTCTCATCTTCATCGTCTGTATATTCTTCATTTTCTGCTTCCTTAAAGGCTGCAATTACCTCCTTAATGATTTCTTCTGCTTCTTCATCCTCAAGTTCCAAGGCTGCTTGTAGCTTTTTCAGGTAGGCTTGTTTCGATTTTGGGATGGCGAGTTCATCGTCTAAAAGCACTATCACTCCAGCAGCAAAACCATCCAGCACTAATTCATCTGAGAGAGATACTTTGGCGGTATTAAACAGGGGCCCAATTCCCTCTTCTTCGGCAATGCCAATGAGTCTATCAACTATTTCTGTGATTTCATCTTCTGAGTATTCCTCAAAAACCTCGAACTCCCAGAGGATACCCGCTAAACTTTCTGCATCTACATCTTCAATCAATGAATCAGCGATCGCAGTGACAGTTGCGATCGCCGCCACCGCTTCCTCTGGACTTAGCGATTCCTCTGATGTCTTTGGTGAGTTAAAAACCTTGTCATATTTAGTCATAAATGCTACCTAAATTAATTCCTTGATAGTAATAACAGATTGAAAGTGACAATGGTCAGTTTAGCAATGGAGCGAATCTTCTAGAGAAAAAGTTGGCTAATAGGTGGTTTAGTCAGTATTGCTCAGGTGTAACAAAATCTTGTTGACAGCTAATCTCCAAGGAGATGAGGTGTTCTGAAATCTGTTGTCGAATATACACTTAAACACGATTTAGGCTCAATATTTACCGCAAGTCAACTTAATTAAATATTGTAAATTTATGTTATCAAGCAATTACCGTGTTAATAAGTGGTATATTTATTTATTTTGATCCTCTAGCAGATGAATTATATCTATCGATAGAATTATAAACTAGCTACCGATAGATACCTACACCGTGGGCCGGATGTCACAATACCAAAGTTTGTAGTGACATACAATACTCGAAACGTTGTACTGTTGATCTACAAGTATGAATTACATTAAATTTTGAGTTCTTTTATGGTACAAACGCCTCCATCTCAGTTTTCACCAGAGCAATACAAAGTTGATTCTGCACAAGAAAAAGTAGAAGCTATTATAGAAACACCAGTAACAGATACTGAAATTGCTTTAGAGTTTCTTTATACTAGAGATATTGAATTTCGTCAGGAAACCATTTACTTTCTTGTGGTTGATCGCTTTTATGATGGCGATCCAGATAACAGCGAAGGTGCAAACTCAGAACTGTACGATGCAAATAGACAAGATTGGGGTAAGTACTGGGGTGGCGACTTGCAAGGTGTCATCGATAAATTAGATTATCTCAAAAACATGGGAGTGACAGCGCTTTGGCTAACTCCACTATTCGAGCAGGTTGAAGAGTTATTTGTTGGTAATGCAGCGCTACATGGCTATTGGACAAAAGACTTTAAGCGGCTCAATCCTCGCTACATTGCTGATGGAGAAAATCCTTCTTTAAACGCTACGCAAGAAGAAAAAAATACGACCTTTGATCGGTTAATTATAGAACTGCACAAGCGCAATATGAAGCTAGTGCTGGATATTGTCTGCAACCATAGCACACCTGATACTAGCGGTAGTAAAGGTGAATTGTATGATGATGGTGTCAAAATTGCTGACTTCAATGATGATGCTAATAATTGGTATCACCACTACGGCGAAGTGCAAAACTGGGAAGACGATTGGCAAGTACAGAACTGTGAACTATCTGGTCTAGCAACCTTCAATGAAAACAATACTGAATATCGTGAGTATATCAAATCAGCCATTAAACAATGGCTAGACCGGGGTGTGGATGCACTACGGGTGGATACTGTCAAGCACATGCCTATCTGGTTTTGGCAAGAATTCACCGGCGATATGAGCAATCACAAACCAGATGTATTTATTTTTGGTGAATGGATTTACAGTAATCCTACTGACGATCGCTCGGTGGAATTTGTTAATCACTCAGGCATGACACTTCTAGACTTTGGGTTGTGCGTGGCGATTCGAGCCGCACTAGCGCAAGGTTCAGAAATGGGATTCCAAACAATTCAATACATTTTTGACCAAGATTATCGCTACAACGGGGCAACAGAGCTAGTTACCTTCATCGATAATCATGATATGTGCCGCTTCCAATCGCTGAACCCCGATCCAGCGATGTTGAAAGTTGCGATCGCCTTAATTATGACATCTCGCGGTATTCCCTGCATCTATTACGGTACAGAACAATATCTGCATGATGATACCGATGGCGGTAACGATCCGTATAACCGCCCGATGATGGAAAATTGGGATACTGAGAGTGAAATTTATCGTTGCGTCAGGCTGTTATCTGGTTTACGGCGACTGAATCCAGCCATATCAATGGGTAGCCACTGGCAAAAATACTTAACAGCAGATATTTACTGTTATGTGCGTCGCTATCGTGACTCTGTGTGTTTTGTAGCTTTAAACCGGGGAGGAGAAGTTACTCTAGCAGAAGTAGAAACAGAATTGCCCGATGGAGACCATACTTGCGTGGTGACTCGCAACAAGTATGAAGTCAAAGACGGTAAGATTTATGACCTGGTATTAGAAGAACGCGGAGTGCTTGTTTTCAGCCACGTTGGCGAACGGATCAAAGCACAGACAATTGTCCGTGTCCAACTCAATGGCGTGGATACCCAACCCGGTGAAATCATTGTGGTGACAGGAGATTGCCCAGAGTTGGGTAACTGGGATATCGGTAAAGCATATCCTTTAGAGTACATCAACTCGAATACCTGGTTTGCTGAGATTCCCTTTGATGAGAGTACTGGTAAGCTGATTGCTTATAAATATGCCATGTGGCGGGAAGGGCGATCGCCCCTGCGCGAAAATCTCGTAAATCGCCGTTGGGTGATTGCCAAAGAAGGCACTGTAAAATGGCGTGATACCTGGGCATCGGGAAGAGAATCGTAGAAATATCGAATAAGTTATGAAGAGTGAAGGATCAAAATTTTGATTCTTCACTCTTCATTATTTGTGAATTTAAAGTAACAAAAAATACACAAATAAGGGTATTCAACCGCAGTGTGCGCCATAGTGTAGTAGTTAGATGCTTTAGTAATTTTGTACTCATGAGAATGACACTCTTCTCCTACTGCCTACCTTGTGATAATGGCTCCGCTCCTAACCCATTCTGGGAACTTTGCACTCTCGCAATTTGCAAGCCTGATATCCGACGAGTAGCAAGCATTGGAGATTGGGTTGTAGGACTTGGTTCCAAAAAGTCACCAATTGGGGATATCAGCAATTGCGTTGTGTATGCGATGCGGGTAACGGACAAGATGACATTCCAAGAATACGACGAGTTTTGCCGAGTTCATAGTCCTCATAAAATTCCAAAGCGGGACAGCGAAATATTCAAGTATCATGTTGGTGATTGCGAAAGAAGGCACTGTATGTAAAATGGCGTGATATCTAGGCATTGGGAAGAGAATCGTAGAAATTTCAGATGGTCAGCCGCTACACGTCTATATATGCAATACTCTGATTTCTAAATACTTTTTCAATATATTTTAGTTTAGAGTGATCTAGATCACACCACTTTGTGAGTTAAAATAAGTAATATCAAGCAGATAAGCACCCAACAACTGTTAAAAAGAGGGGCAAAAAGGCTTAAGCTACAAAATAAAAGAATAGATGGTACCTTTATAATCGCTAAACTCAGCAGTTTTTAATACTTACCAACCAAGTCATCTAAAGAAATGAGGGAAAGGTAAATGGTAATGTTCGACCTCTTACTGAAAAATCAATTAAGTGCTCCAAAAAAACTAAAATTTAAAAATGAAATTTTGGCACGAGTTCAAGGTAGAAATTCAGAAGCTTTAAATGACGAAATAAAATTTTATAAAACTGAATTGCTTCCCTATTTTATAAAGTTGAGCCAACAGAATCCTGTTTTTAGTGTTACAGAGCAATTACGGCTTTTAGTGGGTGTTTGGACACCAATCTGGTCTACAATATCGTTTCATGAAAGTTTACCGCAAAGAATACAAGAGCAGTCCTTCCAAATTTTCCAGCATGATGGTTACTGTGCCAGTGTAGCTCGCTATATAATGGGAAAAGAGCAGTCTTTATTCGATAATTTTCGAGCAAGATTACCAGCTTATGATTTCATGTTGATCCAAAAATATGGAGTTCAAAATGGTAAATGGTATCTTCAAAATATTGATAGATTTCAGGCTTTTACAAATAGAGAAATTCCTCTAACTTTAGAATCAGTCTACAACTGGTTTACTCATGTAGTTAACAATAAAGTCAAACTGAACACCTCAAAAGGGCTTTTACCTAAAACTCTAAAATTAGAAAATATAGAGATAAATCATGTTAATGGATTTCCAAAAACATCCTTAGTAACTTCTCAAGTGTTTGAGCATTTATATATAGATAATGACTTGCGACTTGTAAAAACTCAAACAGATGCCTCACATTTACCTAGTTATACAATTGCTGTGAAGAGGCAATAAGTATCGATTGGTGAATGCCTCAGCTACCTTTTGATTCAGACAACGATCGCCAAATTCTTGTTCAATTCCACCGCATATATAATACCTTAACTCCTGGGAGTGCATTCATATTCGACATTGCAACGACAAGACAAGTCGCACAGGGAAACACAAGTAAGGGGTTTACTGAAGGAGAGGGCTGGGTAGTACTAGTTGAAAGTGAACTCCAGCGCATGGACTTTGGAGGTAAAACAATACGTAGTTATGGTAAATACCTACTGAGAAAGGCTCATGCAGCATTCATTGCACGCAAACTATATAAATAAATATCTGAATCAAATCCAACATCTAATTTTTTTTGCTATGGTGATCCCAAAGGAATTGTTAAGTAATTACGAGGTGTCAATCAAGTAACTAGTCAATGGCTTTGTATTTTAATCTACAAAAATATAGACATATTTTCTCTATATAGTGGATCTATTTTGTTACTTATTCGGTTGGGCAATATGCGCTTCAATATCTTCCAATGTTTGTAACAACAGACGACTTGCCTGCAATTGCCAACCCCATTTCTGAATTCTAAAAGCTAATACAGTTCCAACTATAGCTGCTAACAAACATACAGGTTGATTTAAAGAAATTCCGAATAACAAACCCAATCCAGCAATACCCCAAAATGGTAAAGCTGCTGCTTGTCTTTGTTCTTCCACAATTTGAGTAATCATATTAGAAGATTGCTTACTAGCGAGTAATGCCTCTTTGACTTGCCTCTGTTCGGCTGCTGATACTGATAAACCTATTTTGCGCCGTAGTTTTTCAATTTTGCGGGCATCAGTGCTGTACTCAGTTAGCTCATCTTCTGCCATTTTTAACAGTCGTTCTAGTTGCGCCATTATGCATTGCATCCGATATTACGAAACCATTATCCCGAATAATTGTTATTTCTGGACTATATGGTATTTAATTACACAATCTAAAATTACGCCAGTGGCTACAAAATATAAAATTGAATATAGGAAAAATATACTAGCGGTTACGCACTGACAAACTGAGTATAAACTTAAAAGGTAATTATGGCTATAGTATCTAAAAGCACATTATCTCAATCTTCCCAAGAGCGATCGCTCATCTTGTGGTTTGATGAAGTTGGTATTGCTGATATTCCCGTAGTTGGTGGTAAAAATGCTTCACTGGGCGAAATGATTCAACAGCTAACGCCCAAAGGTATTAATGTTCCCACTGGATTCGCCACCACTGCTTATGCTTATCGTTATTTCATCAAATCAGCCGGGTTAGAAGCAAAGCTACGCAAACTCTTTGCTGACTTGGATGTTGAAGATGTCAAAAATTTACGAGAACGGGGGAAAAAAGCGCGATCGCTATTAATCCATACCCCATTTCCTGTAGAATTGCGAGAGGCGATCGCTAAAGCTTACCAGAGTCTTTGTGAACAATACAACGCAGAGACAGATGTTGCAGTCCGTTCCAGCGCTACCGCCGAAGACCTTCCAGATGCTAGTTTTGCTGGACAGCAGGAAACTTACCTCAACGTTGTCGGTGCTGAAGGAGTTTTAGCAGCTTGTCATAAATGCTTTGCTTCCATATTTACCGATCGCGCCATTTCTTATCGTCATACCAAAGGATTTGATCACTTTAGCATTGCTCTGGCTGTGGGTGTGCAAAAAATGGTGCGCTCAGACTTAGCAACCTCTGGGGTGATGTTCTCCATTGATACAGAAACCGGATTTAAGGATGCGGCACTGATTACAGCCGCCTACGGTTTAGGCGAAAACGTTGTCCAGGGATCTGTAAATCCTGATGAATATTATGTTTTTAAACCCACTTTAAAAGCTGGTTTTCGCCCAATTATCGATAAAAAATTGGGTAGTAAAGAACTAAAAATGATTTATGATGACGGCTCCAAATTTACGAAAAATGTGTCTGTTTCGCCCAGAGAAAGAGGCAAATTTGCCCTAAGTGATGAAGAGATTTTACAACTAGCAAATTGGGCATGTTTAATTGAAGACCATTATTCCCAAGTCCACGGCATTTTCACTCCAATGGATATCGAGTGGGCAAAAGATGGAATTACTAATCAACTTTTTATTGTGCAAGCACGTCCCGAAACCGTGCAGTCGCAGAAGACGGGAAATGTGTTGCGAAGTTATCGGTTGTTATTGGGGAATAGAGAATGGGGAATAGGGAATGGGGAAAAAACTTCCCACTCCCCACTTCCTGATTCCCAATCCCCACTCCCCCTTGTTACCGGACGGGCGATTGGAGAAGCGATTAGTCAAGGGAAAGCACGCCTAATTTTAGATGTTCAGAAACTCGAACAGTTCCAAGTTGGGGAAGTTTTGGTAACAGAGAGAACTGACCCTGATTGGGAACCAATTATGAAACGCGCCAGTGCAATTGTTACTAACTCTGGGGGTAGGACATGCCATGCAGCGATTATTGCGCGAGAATTAGGTGTACCTGCGATCGTGGGATGCGGCAATGCTACAGAAATTTTAAAACCTGGTCAAGAGGTAACAATTTCTTGTGCTGAAGGAGAAGAAGGAAAAGTCTATGCAGGCTTATTACCTTTTGAAGTGGAAGAAGTTCTTTTAGAAAACTTACCCCGCACCCGCACTCAAATTTTAATGAATGTGGGTAATCCCCAAGAAGCATTGAGTTTATCGGCAATTCCCAACGATGGCGTAGGTTTAGCACGGACAGAATTTATCATCGCTAACCAAATTCAAATTCATCCAATGGCATTGATCCACTATGATTTGTTAAAAGATGAATTTGCCAAAGCTAAAATTGCTGAAATTACTGCACTTTACGACGATAAACCCCAGTATTTTGTAGATAGATTAGCCCAAGGCATCGGTAGAATTGCGGCGGCATTTTATCAAAAACCAGTGATTGTGCGAATGTCAGATTTCAAGAGTAATGAATATGCCAATTTGTTAGGTGGGCGACAGTTTGAACCCCATGAAGAAAACCCAATGCTGGGTTGGCGGGGGGCAGCGCGTTACTATGATGAAGGCTACAGAGAAGCTTTTGCCCTAGAATGTCATGCTATTAAACGGGTACGGGAAGAAATGGGTTTGACGAATGTTATCCCGATGATTCCGTTTTGTCGTACTCCCGATGAAGGGCGTTTGGTTTTAGCAGAGATGGCAAAAAATGGTTTAAAGCAGGGTGTTAACGGCTTGCAGGTTTATGTGATGTGCGAGTTGCCCAGTAACGTTATTCTGGCTGAGGAATTTGCTGAGGTATTTGATGGCTTCTCGATTGGTTCTAATGATTTAACTCAACTTACACTAGGGATAGACAGGGATTCGGCGTTGGTAGCGAGATTGTTTGATGAACGCAGTCCAGCTGTGAAACGAATGGTAAAAATGGCCATAGAAGCGGCGAAAAAATGCGATCGCAAAATCGGTATTTGTGGACAAGCACCCAGCGACTATCCAGAATTTGCCCAGTTTTTGGTTGAACAGGGAATTGACTCAATTAGTCTGAATCCAGATTCAGTTTTAAAGACAATGCTGGAAGTGGCAAAAGTCGAGAGTGCTGAGTATTAATTGTAGAGGGTTTTGGTGTGTTAAAGGTGGTACTTTACTTACCTTGCTGTAATGTCGCGCAATTATCCAGATAGGGTTTTGTATATCGCTGTTCATGAGGATATTTTTACTAACATTTTTGAGGAAGAACCGCTTGGTAAACTTATATTTGGAAGATTACAAAATTCCTCTCATCGTTTTCAATCCAAAGCGGGAGGTTATAGTCCGATGGATACTCTGGAACAATACAGACAGATAATTTGCAGCATTATTACTGAACACACAAAAATTCCTTACTCTTACGGTGATATTCAGCATGAAACTATTTTTGATAAAGAACAGGATTGATATTTGGTGATGATTCTTGGTCGAGAACCAGTGCCAGAACTCTCTCCAACTGCAACGCGTCGCGTTCACGGCTGTCTGATTCACATTGATATTATTGATGGCAAAATTTGGATTCAACGTGATGGCACTGAAGAAAGGGTAGCAACAGAATTAGTAAAGGCAGGTATCCCAAAGGATGAAATTGTGTTAGGGTTTCGATCTGAAGAACTGCGGAAAGATTCAGAATTTGCGTAGTTTACCGCCGCAGGCATCGCATAACCAACGGTAGTTAAACTTTTGGATAATTGCCCATAGCATAGCGATCGCCATATTTTGTTTGTGTAATTGTCTACAAAACTTTTGACTGCTCAACCATAAGTATCTTAGTATTTTGCAGAATGGTGATTTATTTTAGCCAAAAGCAAGATGACAAATCTTTTGGAAACCGAACGCTTGATTATTCGCAGTTGGATACCCGAACACGATGCCGAGCAAGCGTTTGCAATTTACAGTGATCCTGAAGTTACGCACTTTCTTGGTAAATCTTCTCGCCCTGCAAGTATTGAGTCACAGCGTCAGCGCTTGATTGAAGGTATCGAGCGAATGCACCAACGCAACAATGGTACTGGATCTTGGGCAATTGTTGAAAAGGAAAGTACAACAATTGTGGGAACTATCCTTCTTAAACAATTGCCCGCCAAAGATGGTTTACCCACTCAAGATTATGAGGTAGGCTGGGAATTGCGGCGAGCTTCTTGGGGTAAAGGGTATGCAACAGAAGCAGGACGAGTTATGCTCAACTACGGATTTAGTGTCTTGGACTTGTCAGTGATTTATGCCGTAGTGAAGCCAGAAAATCATGCCTCAATCCGTGTAACTCAAAGACTGGGTATGAAACCAATAGGGCGGACAAACAAGTATTACGGTATTGAACTACTCCTGTTTCAACTAGATGCACCTAAAAAGAATAGAGGAGAGCAGGGAGAGCAGGGGGAGCAAAGGGCAGGGGGCACAGGAGTGGAGTTCAAAGACTCATTCA
>NZ_CAXTNE010000156.1:0-18566 GCF_964245445.1 uncultured Nostoc sp. | reverse complement strand
ACCCAATCCCCACTCCGTGGGGGCCCCGAGTCCCCCTGCTCCCCTGCCTCTTCTCCCTCATCCCCGGCTTACTGGTTAAACAAAGAGGCAATTCATCAATATCAGCCAGGATTGGGAGCAGAGGTAGTTGGTGGCTGGTGGTATCCTGAAGACGCACAAGTTGATAATAAAGCTTTAGCTCAGGTATTGTGGACGGCGGCTGAGTCTGTTGGTGTTGAACTCAAAGATCGAATTACAGTAGAAACATTTTTACAGCAGCAAGGACAAGTGGTTGGCGTGCAAACCAATGTGGGAATAATTCGCGCCGCGCACTATGTTTTAGCTTCAGGTGCTTGGTCAAATGAGTTATTACCAGTACCCGTGCGTCCCAGAAAAGGGCAAATGCTGAGTGTGCGGATACCAGAAATTGCGCCGGAATTGCCCTTAAAGCGGGTTTTGTTTGGGCAGGATATTTACATCGTGCCAAGACGCGATCGCCTTGTTATTGGCGCAACCAGCGAAGACGTTGGCTTCATTCCCAACAACACCCCAGAAGGCATTCAAACATTACTACAAGCTGCCATCCGCCTGTATCCCCAACTCAAGCATTATCCCATCCAAGAATTCTGGTGGGGATTTCGTCCAGCCACCCCAGATGAGTTGCCCATCCTTGGCACTAGCCACTGTCAAAATTTAACCTTTGCTACAGGCCATTACCGTAACGGGATTCTACTTGCACCCGTAACAGCCGCCTTAATTGTCGATTTCATCTTGGAACAAAAGTCTGACCCTCTACTTGCTGATTTTCACTATTCACGCTTCCAATCTAAACCATTTACCTCCACCCCAATGCTGACCCACTCTGCCAATTTCTCCAACGGGAATCGTCCTGTCATATCCCCCTATTCCCCACTTTCCACTCTCCACTCCCCACTAATTATTGCTGGCAAAACCTTCCAATCCCGCTTGATGACTGGAACTGGTAAGTATCGCAGCATTGAAGAAATGCAGCAAAGCATCGCCGCCAGTGATTGCCAGATTGTCACTGTAGCAGTACGACGGGTACAAACCAAGGCCCCCGGACATGAAGGTTTAGCTGAAGCCTTAGATTGGACAAAAATCTGGATGTTGCCTAATACCGCAGGTTGCCAAACTGCTGAAGAGGCGATTCGGGTGGCGCGTTTAGGGCGAGAAATGGCGAAATTGTTAGGGCAGGAAGATAATAATTTTATAAAGTTAGAAGTAATACCTGACCTTAAGTATTTACTCCCAGATCCAATTGGGACGCTGCAAGCCGCAGAACAATTAGTTAAAGAAGGTTTTGCAGTATTGCCTTATATTAACGCTGACCCCATGTTAGCCAAACGTTTAGAAGAAGTAGGCTGTGCTACAGTCATGCCTTTAGCATCGCCAATTGGTTCTGGACAAGGGCTAAAAACAACCGCCAATATCCAAATCATTATCGAAAATGCGGGTGTACCAGTAGTGGTAGATGCCGGAATTGGTTCACCCTCAGAAGCCGCCCAGGCAATGGAATTGGGAGCAGATGCTTTGTTGATTAATAGTGCGATCGCACTTTCTCCAAACCCGGCAGCAATGGCTCGTGCCATGAATTTAGCAACAGTTGCCGGTCGTTTGGCATACCTTGCTGGCAGAATGCCTATCAAAGACTACGCCAGTCCTAGTTCACCTTTGACTGGGACGATTACTAGTTAGGGAATGGGGCATGGGGCATGGAGAATAGACAGCAAGGGAAACAAGAGGAATAACCAATCCCCAATCCCCAATCCCTAATGTAACGATTTGTCTAGCAGTTTAAGGGCGGATTTAGCATTTATGTAACATTAAATGAACGATAAAGATACAGGAATTAATTCATGCCCTATACAAACGAAGAAGGCGGTCTTCTAAATAATTTTGCCCGGGAACCAAAGATTTATCAAGCAGAACCCCCTACAGAAGGGCAAAAGCGAACTTATCTTTTACTAGGAATAGTCGCTACAGTTTTGGTTGGCGGCTTGATTCTAGTTGCCTTCTTTGTTTCTAAGAGCAGTTGATCGTAAAATATTTTAATAAAACTTCATTTTCTTGATAGTTTTCAGGTTCCGATTTTAAAAGGAGCCTGCTTTTTTATTTTTTGTTAAAATTGAATTAGAAATTAGAGTATCATTATATACTAATTTATTTTACTATACCTGAAAAGCTCAATTTATCCTAAGCAGCACAGCGTTAGCTTAAAAATCATTTTTATTATGAGATTAGCCGACTTGGATATGCCGAGAAAGGTGATATGTACTGTGTTTTGGCTCTTTGGCCGCCATGAGCGTGAATGATACTGCACAAAATGATAATTCCACTTGGAATCGGCAAGTATACCAACGATTGAAACTTGCCCTAAGTCTTGGCTTACGACGGCAACTTTTTTTAGCAGTATGTGATGATTTACACTTGAGAAATCAAGTAGCGACTCGTCTGCATTCTACATTGGCTTATCCTATTGGACAAGTGCTATCTCAGCCATCAAATGCCGAGGAAAATAGCACTCTCGCTTATCCGCGATTAGTTACGTTGCGTTTGAATTTAAATGATCCCAATCCCATACTTCAAATAAATCAATGGTTGGCAAATTATCCACCGCCAACTGTTGGGGCATCAAAAGATACCCCTGGAAGACCTTTTCCAGTACCAGCATTTCAGATTGTCGGCGTGGAGCATCTCACTAAGCAACCAGTCGCTACACAACGATTATTTTTGCACCATCTCCGCTTAAGCGAACAATATTTCTCTGTACAAGAATCTAGCCGATTCCTTGAATCTAACTTGCTATTATGGATACCGCGTCCTTGGTTATCTGCTATCAAGCAATCAGCGCCACAGTTTTGGCGTTGTCGGACTGGCGTATTTGTATTTGCCGGAGAACCTAAACCAGCGACTCAGAATTCAGGTTATCCAGAACGTTTTTCTAATCCCAAAAGCTTGGATTTAGGCTATATTGAGCAGTCGATTGTAGATGAATCAGTTACCCAAACAGAACTCAGAACCGCAGGTACTGAGTTAAAGTTGAAGAATAATTCTGATTTTCCGGCAGAAACACAAGGGAATAGCGTACATAAAACCCAGGAATCGCTATCAACAGCAGATTTATTAAAAGCTGCGCCACAACAGCAGGAATCTACTAATAGGTCTGGTAGCGCAAGTAATAATCAATCGCTGTCGTCTTTATCTCATATTAGTAGCGAGTTAACGGAGCTAGTAATAGCAACAATAAATACAAATATTGCCCAACATACAGAGAATTACTGGCAACCGCAGCAAATTTTGTTGGAGATTGAAGAATTACACCAAAAGCAAGTTCCAGGGGAAGTACTGGCAGAAGCTTATCATCGCTTGGGCACTTTATACCGCCTTCGTATTGAGCAAGGAGAGTCAACTCTAGAAAATTTGATGGTGGCAATTATTGCCTATCAGGAGGCAATTAGCTATGACGAAACCTCACCACAACTCCCAGATATCTTAAATGATTTGGGTACACTCTACTGGATGCTATACCGTACACCGCCTAATTCTGAGGAAGGACAAACTTATATAGAGCAGGCAATAGAATTTTATCAGTTGGCGTTGAAGATGATCTCGCCCCAGACACATTCAGAAACTTACGCTCGTGTGCAAAATAATTTGGGGACGGCTTATGGTGATTTAGCTCGTTTTTCTCACCCATCTGAAAATTGGCAGCAAGCAATTTTAGCTTACAATGAAGCACTGAGCTACCGTACAGCCGACATGGATTCATTAAAGTATGCGGCTTGCCAGAACAATTTGGGTACTGCTTACTGGCATTTAGGGCAATACAACCAACCGATTGTGCATTTAAAGAAAGCGATCGCAGCTTACAACGAAGCACTTGTACACTACAACCCCGAACAGGAACCGCTCAAGTATGGCATGATTCAAAACAACATCGGCACCGCCTGTTGGAATCTAGCACAATACGAACAACCTGCCCAAAATCTCCAGCTAGCTATAGATGTCTACACCGAAGCCCTCAAGTATCGCACTCCAGCTAATGTTCCCAGCGCCTGTGCTGCTACACAAAATAATCTCGGTACTGCCTACTGGCATCTAGCAAACCTATCTCAAACAACTAAAGAGGCACGGCAAAAGTATCTGCAACTATGTATCAGCGCTTACGAAGAGGCCATAGCCTTGGCTCACTCACTTAGCGGTATTCCTTTAAGTTTTGATTTGCTTGCCTCTTATAATAACTTGGGACTAGCACATTATCAGCTAGTAATAGATAAGTCGTTTAATGATGACAAAGCAACACGTTCTCAACACCTAGAAGTAGCATTAGATAACCATTTACAAGCCTTAAACGGATTAAGCAAACAGCCAGAGGCTTATCAAACAACGTTTAATTATATAGTGAAAACTATTCGTGCTTTTCATAATGAATTAGGCATACAAGGACAAAATCTGGCTTTATCTAAAGTTCCTAGTCAGTTGTTGCCAGAAATTTTGTCAAAGCTATAAAGCATATACCGAAAACCCTTGAAAAAGAGGCAGGGGGAGAAAAAGAATAGTGTATTTATGGCTATTTTGGTAGTAAAAAATACTAAATTTTCTCCTTACTCCCTATGCTCCCCCTGCCTCCCCTGCTCTTTTCACGATGATCTCACTTTTTCGCGTTGCTCCCATTCTTTTCTATCTCCCCTGCTCCCTTACCTCTTGTTCAAATTGTCAAGATTCGGTTGGAATTACATGCTTTTTATCCCTTGCGGTTGGTTCTCCTTGAATTTGACCAACGAATCACATTCGTCTCAATAGCGTGGGAACTGTAAAAAAGAGTAACTTTATATTGACTTGACAATTTATCGGAGAACCGAGTAAGGTAACGATGTCTACGACGGGCTACGCCTACGCAATTACTGTTTTACCAATTTGTAATTATTAAAATATTTTTTTGCCAATTCACAAGGTTAACTTAATAAAATAATTTTTTAGATAATATTTTGTAATACAAAAATCCAGCGAAATATTGACGCATTTTAAGTAAATTTACTAATGTAGACTGGAGAAATAGTTTAAAAAAGCTCCAAAATTAGATTTGGATACTTAAGTTATGAAACTAAGTTTGGTTTTTGCGACTGCTATATCTAGTTTTTTTGTGGGTGCGACTATAGCACTTGGTTTCTCTAACCAAGCAGATGCTCTAACTTTTTCTGGTATCTCTACTGGTACATGGGGAAAACCTACTCCAGGAAGCATCGATATCAATCCCAATCCCATATATACAGGTGTGGGAAACAACATATTTACTTGGGGTGATGCTAATGTGTGTCTACCAAGTCTAAATCCTAGTGGATGTACAATAACAGGCTCAAATAAACTTACCTTTAGTGGAAATTCGTTTTCAACTGACGTTAACTCTATATTCAAAATAGCTGACTTAGCTTACTTTAATGGAACTGTAGTTAAAGGTACAAGCGTTGAAGAGGTGCCTTTAAATCTCAATGTATCTTTCAGCCCTCCCGTTGGAATTAGCCAAGTTTTTGACTTGAAATTGCATCTAGTAAATACACCTAATAGCGTAACAAATTCTGAAGAAGAGAATGCAGACCTTGTATTTATAGACGAAAACTTGAGTAATCCGACTTTTGCCTTTGAAGGCAATAAATACACGTTTGAACTAACTGGTTTTAATCCAGACGTTGGGCAGATAAGTATTAAGGCTCTTGAAGGAAGCACAACTAAAACAGCTATTTATGCCAAAATCAAAACCATACCTGAACCTGCAACAGTAGCGGGTCTATTCTTGCTAGGCATGTACCTGATATCTAGTAAAAAATTGCTGGAGAAGAAATAGTCAGAGCTTTAGCTGTTAAAACATCTGCTCGTGTTCGCGCTTGAGGATGTAATTACACTAGAAAGTTTTTCGGCTCCAATACGAGGTTTGTAGCGGTTCTCGTACCTGTGAGAAATCCTACCGACGATACCTCAGTTTGTTCAACTCTCTTAAGGCGTCCACACAAATGGCTCCTGTATTTTATGCAATTGAGAACCGCTACATACTCATATTCCATAATTGATAAATTTTAACCCAGCAGAAGAATTACTGCGATCACATCAAAATTTATTCCCATTGAAGAAGAATTTAGGAGCAAAGCCGGAAACGCTCTCTACGAGACGCATAAGGAATGCGGACTCGCTCTAGGCGAACGCGAGTGTGTCTTTGTACCACTTCGTGAAAGCAAGCTACGCGCAGGAGCAACCATAGGAGAAGGAGAAAAAAAGGCTATAAAAAACTCCTGCTGTGGTCTTCTGACCATGAGGTGGGGTGTCCTCGGCTTTGCTCCTGACTGAACCAAGAAACCGCAAACCTTTCCCAAGTTTTAGGAAATAAATCTACAATAGAAGTAAGCTAATCGTCATTCATTTTTCCAGAATGATTCGCTTGTAGTAAGCAGCTCTAGCCCTGATTTTATGCAACTTAAATACAGATTAGCTTAAGAGTTCGCAGTCAGCCCATTCGCCTCTATTCAGTGGTGTAGATATAGGACTCATATTTGATTTTTGAAAATATACCTAGGGGAGCCAATCGTGTGGTGAGGTAGTCCCGTCTTCTCCCAAAGGCAGAGGCTGCCGCCAACGCGAAGCGCCTCGTACGTAGAGAAGGGGGTTCCCCTAAGGAGGAATTGCCGTTAGCGTAGCGGTAGCGAGCTTGCGAACGTCAAAGGTTTCCCGACTGGAGCGAACTGGTATTGTGTGGCTGCGAGAGTACGGCACTATTCTTAAGAGTTTAGTGCGTTACGCAAAACGCTAATACCATTTCACGAAAAATTTGATGCAGATGTAAACCCTGAAAGCCTTGCTGCATCTAAGTTTTTTAATTGCAAATTGCGAATTGTGAATTGGTATAACGCACCCTACAAATACCTAATTTTGTTCAAAATCAAATCGCATTTTTATATGTGGACGTAAACAATAAAACAACTTTGGCAACAATTAGATTAATTTTGCGTCATGTTGAGAGGATCTCACCATCTATTTAGTGACGCACATTAGCAAGATACAAATTTTGAGGAGCGATATCTCCGATAGGACTGGTTGCAACACAAACTCTAGGTTATATAAGCACTTTCATATTCAGAATGCGCCTATAAACAGGTTTTATAAATTTTAGAAACAAACTAAGTGAATCAACGTCATTAAATACATCACGTATACAAAGGTTTACCCACTTATGACTCGCCTACATCAATGGAAATCTGGAACTGCTGCACTCATGGCAATAGCCGTTACTGCAAGCGTCACTGCCCCACTGTTAACTTTAGCTCCTGCTAATGCACAATACAGAATTGGGCAAGACAGAGTTGGGCAATATGGAAACGTTACCATTCCTTCTGGGGTTGCTTTACCTGTTACCTACGAGCAAGAGACAATCACTATTGCTCCTGGGGAAACTAAATCTCTAACCTTGAGAATAGCGAATGACATTATTGACAGAAATAGAAATGTCTTGATTCCCGCCGGTACTAAAGTAAATGGACGATTAGAATCTGTTGACCTAGATAGTTATTATTCAAGAACTACAAATGATAATCAAGGGAAAGGCGTGCGGTTTGTAGCTCAAGAATTAGAATTTTCTAATGGTCAGCGTCAGCCAATTAATGCAAGTTCTCGGACATATACCACAACTCAAAAAGTTTCACAGGGCCCCAGCACAAATCAGGTTTTAACTGATGCAGCTATCGGTGCGGGTGCTGGTCTTTTAGGTTCACTAGTAACTGGTAACCGCAGAATTGACGATTTAAAACCTGTTATCGGTGGGGCTGCGGGTGCGGGAGCAAGTGTGCTGTTGAGGAAAAAACAAGGAAGTGCCTTTGTTCTTAGACCGGCACAGGATTTGAAGCTTACACTGAATTCTAACTTGAATTTAGTACCACAATCCCGTTACTAGATTTAACTCAATTTAAGTCGTGAATTTAATCACCCCTAATAGGCGATCGCAACTTTAAATATACTGTGCGATCGCCTTAATTTTTAATAGTAAAAAATTCTATTTAACAGCAACCATTCTACCTTTATCTCGTCTTAATAATTATCAATATTTATTAAAATACTTATTTAATTGTACTGTGTAGAGAGTTAGAAAAATCGGCTCTATTTTCTTCTCTATCCAAAAGAGTATTCAAAATTACGTAATATCCTGATATTTTTGTTAAATAGTGGCAAGAAAGGAGCTTTTGCTTGTGGAAATTAAAGGTTTCGGTATAGGCACATGTCTTGCAATTCCCGTAGTATTAGGTCTTTTAAGTCAGGGAGAAAGGATAAAAGAATTTTTAGTTGAAGACGTCCATCAAGTATCCACTAACAAGGAAATGAGCCTATCTAGCCGCCAGCTAATTAGCGCGAATTCAAAACCGAAAACATACTATGTTAGTGGTAGTGGAAACGACAAAAATAACGGACTCTCTACTTCATCCGCGTTTAGGACAATTCAAAAGGCAGCAGACCTTACCAACCCTGGCGATACAGTATTGATTATGAACGGCGTATACAAAAATATAGCCAAAGCCGGGAGTGTAGTAAATATTAAACGTTCTGGAAAAGCAAATGCATGGATTAAGTATAAAGCATATCCTGGGCATTCCCCAAAAATTCAGCACAATACATGGAATGGTATTTTGATTTCAAATGGAGCTTCATATATTGAGATCAATGGGCTGGAGGTTATAGGGAACAATGCCAATATCACCCTTGATTATGCAATGAGTCAGAAGACAAACAAGGTAAACCCACTGACTAATGGAAACTGCATTAGCGTTGACGGACGAAACAATGGTCGTATTCATCACATCCGTATTGTGAATAACAAAGCGCATGACTGTGGAGGAGCAGGTATTTCAGCGATTCAATCTGACTATGTGACAATAGATAATAACGTGGTGTTCAATAATGCCTGGTATAGCGTTTATGGTAACAGTGGCATTTCATTGTTAAACAATTGGAATTCTGACAATAACCGGGGATACAAGATGTTCGTTACCAACAACAAGAGCTACAACAATCGCATGTACATCCCTTGGATCGCAGTCGGAAAGATCACAGACGGAAATGGCATCATTATTGATAGTTCAAGAAATGGCGATCAGAATTTAAACATGAGTCCATATACAGGACGTACTTTAGTTAAAAACAACTTTTCATATAAGAATGGTGGTTCCGGTATTCATTCATTTTTAAGCGATCATGTTGACATTGTAAATAATACTGCTATTTTAAATAATCAGAGTCCAGAAATTAAAGATGGGCAAATATTTGCTAATAAGTCATCTGATGTCAAAATTTTAAATAACATTCTCTATGCAGATCAGGACAAGCCTATTAACACTAATTACAATACTCAAAATGTTACTTATGACTATAATATCTACCACAATAGTTCTAAGATAAGTGTTAAAGGGCCTCACGATGTTGTTGCAGACTCAGAGTTTTTAAGTAAGCATCCCACTCTTGAAAAAATATTTAGCAATTGGAAATCAAAGCTAGATAAACAAAATCCGCCAACGCGGAATAATGTAGAGTCTAAGTCGGCAAGTTTAGTTTGTCAGCCAATGACTTATACTTTGCAAAGCAAACCCATCCAAGTGGGATGCTCCTCGACATCTTTGGCTCAAACTACTGGTTCATCTTCGGCTCAAACTACTGCTTTTTCTGATGTTTCATCTAACTATTGGGCGGCACAATTTATTCAACAATTGTCACAGCGAGGTGTAATTGCTGGATTTCCTGATGGTAGCTTCCGCCCTGAAGAACCTGTGACACGCGCTCAATTTGCCGCTATGGTCGATAAAGCTTTCCGAAAATCACAGCAACGACAGGCGATTAAATTTTCTGATGTGCCTAGCAACTACTGGGCATCCAGTGCCATTGGGAAAGCCTATAGCATTGGTTTCTTAGCAGGATATCCTGGTAATCGCTTTCAGCCTAACCAGGCTATTCCCCGCCAGCAGGTTTTGGTGTCCCTCGCCAACGGTCTGGGATATACTTCTGGTGGCAATAACGAAAGCACTTTGAGGTATTTCAATGATGCCTCTAAGATCGCTAGCTACGCCCGTAGCCCGATCGCAGCAGCAATTGAAAAACAAATTGTGGTGAACTATCCTAATGTGAAGTCCCTGAATCCAACCGCAACTGCTACTCGCGCCCAGGTAGCAGCTTTTATCTACCAAGCACTGGTTAGTTCTAATCAAGCCCCAGCAATTAACTCGCCCTATGTCGTGTCAAACCCCAGAAATTAACTGCTTCATGTCGTAACTCAATTCAAGTCGTGACTTTAGTCACCTCTGATAGGCGATCGCCACTTTAACTATAGTGTGCGATCGCCTTCATTTTTAACCCTAAAAAATCTATTTTTCAGCAACTATTCTCTCTCTGTTTCGTCTCACTCAATATTCATATTTTCTAAAATACTTATTTAATAGCATTAATCAGTAATAGGCTGATTCCACTATTACCTCTTGCTAGCTCTGTTGGCAGGTATTTTTTAATTTTGACTATCTGATTATATTGTATGTCGGAAGTAATGGTTTTTACAAAAAGTAGAAATGATTGGGAACCGAATACTTCAGCAAAGGTCTAATTAATTAACAGTAAAAAAATTAATTGTACCGGGATTAAAAATTAATGTTTACTTTAAATCGTTTGCAATCTGGAACAGCAGCACTCATGGCTTTAAGCGTCACAGTCGGTACTGTAGCGCCTTTCATTACAGCTTCACCATCTTTTGCTCAAACTACTTTTTCTGATGTTTCATCTAACTATTGGGCAGCACAATTTATTCAACAATTGTCACAGCGAGGTGTAATTGCCGGATTTCCTGATGGTAGTTTCCGCCCTGAAGAAGCGGTGACACGCGCTCAATTTGCCGCTATGGTCAACAAAGCTTTCCAAAAACCAGCGCAACGGCAAGCAATCAATTTTGCTGATGTGCCCAGCAACTATTGGGCATCCAGCGCCATTGGGCAAGCCTATACCATTGGTTTCTTATCTGGTTATCCTGGAAATCGTTTTGAGCCTAACCAAGCTATTCCCCGCCAGCAGGTTTTAGTTTCCCTTGCCAACGGTCTGGAATATAGCCCTAGCGGCAATACCGAAAGCACTCTGCAATACTTCAACGATGCTTCTAACATCGCTAGCTATGCCCGTAGCCCGATCGCAGCAGCAACTGAAAAGCAAATTGTGGTGAACTATCCTAATGTGAAATTCCTGAATCCAACTGCAACCGCCACTCGCGCCCAGGTAGCAGCTTTTATTTACCAAGCGTTGGTTAGTTCTAATCAAGCCTCAGCAATTAACTTGCCTTATGTTGTGGCTATCGGTTCTACTACCCCAACACCTATATCTGTGACAATTCCTCAAGGGACTGCTATCCCTGTGAAGTATGACAAGGCAGAAAAAATTCTGGTTACAAAGGATGAAACAGCGCCTTTGACATTGACAGTATCCCAGAACGTAGTTACGCAAGAAGGTTCTGTAGTGATTCCGGCTGGTAGTCAGGTTATTGGTCAACTCAAACCTGCTACGGGTGGTTCTCAATTCGTTGCCGAGAAACTAGTTTTGACCAATGGTCAAGAGTATCAGCTTAACGCGACTTCAGACGTGATTACCAAAACTGAAACCGTCAAGAAGGGTACTAGTGTTGGTTCAATTATCAAAGATACTGTATTGGGCGCAGGTGCAGCAACTGCGGTATCTGCTGTCACAGGCGATCGCGCCATTGCCACAGAAGAAGTCTTGGGTGGTGCTGGTATCGGTGCGTTGGTTGGTCTGTTCTTCGGTAAAAATAGTGTTGACTTAATCGCTATTGACCCAGATACCGATTTACAAATGACCATTAATCAAAATTTACTAGTCTCGCTTAAATAGTTAAGAGTAACTTGTCTTTTGTTCATGACAAATGACCAATGACTAATAACTAATGACTAATTCTCAACTTCTGGTAACCAAATAATAAACGTAGTCCCCGGCGCATCGGGTGAAGTTAGCTTAGAGTTGATTGCAGGGCTAAAAACCTCGATTTCGCCCTGCATTTGCTCTATTAATTGTTTTGCGATCGCTAACCCCAAACCAGTACCAGGGATTTCTGTTTGCGCTTGTACACCCCGATAATGCCGTTCTCCAAGATGTTCTAAATCTTGGGGCGGAATACCAGGCCCGTTGTCACTAATGACAATTCCCTGAAAATTAGCCTTTTCTTGCCCGGCCTGAATTAAAATTTTGCCACCAGTGGGAGTGTATTTCAAAGCATTATCAATAATGTTAGTTAATACCTCTCGTAATGCTTTGACGTTGGCACGTACTAGGGGTGAATTCTGTTGAATTTCAGTTATTAGTTTTAGCTTTCGCTCTTGTGCGATCGCTTTGGCTGATATTAATAATGGTTCTAATATATCTGCTAACGAGCAGTCAACTGCTTTATCTCCCGTTCCCGGCAATAATAACGGCGGTTTAGCGTCTTTTTGGATAGTTGCTTCTACAAATACTTCTTCGGGGAGATGTAGTGGTGCTAAATCTGGCTCTGTCAAGTCAATTACTTGATCAAATTGTTGCAGCAATTCTTGGAGGCGATCGCTTTCCCGCACAATACTATTTGCCACATTTCGGTTGGTATCTGCTGGTCGCAACCTTTTCAATAGCAGTTTACCAAAAGTCCGCAATGCTGTTAATGGGTTACGAAACTGATGCAACAGGTTATCCAGCAAATCTCGCTGTTTTTCTTGGAGAATTTGTTGCTCATGCAACTGCTGCTCCAACCATGCTCGTCGTTGATCTAAAATACAAGCGATCGCTAGTGTTTGGGCTATCCGTTGAATCTGACTTTCCTCGTGTTCATTCCATGCCCGATCTTTCCTACCCGTCACTAATAACCCCATCATTACACCCTCATAAACCAGAGGTAAAACAATTTGGTTACCACTAAATAAATATTCCTCTTTTAAATGGGGTTGAGACGCATCTGGGATCTCAGACTCCGGTGAGGTTGAAGATTCTGATCCTGCTGTCAATAACCTTCTTTGTTGATTGGGTAATATAAACACATTTCCAACTTGAAGTTGCTTGTGTGCTGTCGCTTCAGCAGTCTCTTCCCCTGGTGGTAATAATGCTGTTTCCGGGTAAATTACCACAGGAATCAGTTTGGCCTCATCTGAGGGAGTCTCTACCAATTCTTGCGTCAGGTACACAATACTTAAAGTTGCTCCCAGCCCTTGGGTTAGCAGTGCTATTTGCTCTCGACATAAAGCAAGAAAATCGGAACTGGCAGACATTAACATTTTTTAGCTTTTGCTCAAGATTACAGATTTTGAGGCATCATGATTAAAAGAGGATACTTAGTTTTACCTCATCCATTTAATAAAGCTTAACTAAAATTTTTTTAGTGATGGTTTGTACCAAGGGATTATATCCTTAGGTGGTTTTGTTTTCCCTATCTCCAAAGATATTAATTTTCTTAAATTAAAAGGTTAAAAACTATTGATATTTTGAACTAGAACCTATATAATGACGACTGATTTTGTAGCTATCACTACAATCTATAGCTTGAAAGAGGAGGACAATAGATTGGCAAGGAGACGCAAAAGGAAAAGTCGTCGTCGTCAGGAAGGACGGCGGATTTTGGAACATGTGCCTCAATATAGCATCGAAAGTGGCGAAGAAAAACCTGTGACAGCAGCGAGAAGATTCATTCAAGCTGAAGGTATTTTGCCACCTGCCTTGCTACTCGTAAAGCGAAATGAACACACCACGGACCGTTATTTCTGGGCAGAAAAGGGACTCTTTGGTGCTCAATACGTGGAGGAAAACCATTTCTTGTTTCCTAGCTTGAGGGTGTTAGAACCTTCGCCAGGTCAAGAACCTCTTGCTTTAGCTAGTCGGTGAACCATAAACAGTCATCTTACGCATTGAATGTGGCTCCTGACTATCATTAACTGGCAAAATTGCTAAGTTTATGCAAAATTTAATTTTTTTTTAGTTTGGAGCTGCTTTGCTTTTTAAGGCTAGTCCAGGTAGTTGGAATATCAACTTGTGTCAAACCACGCTAGATTGCATGGATTGATACCGTAAGGCAAAAGTCAAAAGGAGCCAGTGCGTTGGGCGGCTCTACCGACTTGTTCGCTCTTAGCGTTCCCGCAGGGTAGCAGCTGGCGTTCAAAAGTCACTCATGCTTTAATTTTGGGCTTTCTGGCTGTAATGAAACGGTAAGTTTATTTCCACCGACCTGTATTAGTGTCATGGTACAGAATGGAGTAGGTATAGAGGCAAGCGCCACCAAAAGCGCTAGTGAAGTTGTCCTCTTATGCCGTAAATTGTTAACCAAGCTCTGTCAACAAATTTAAGTTAATGAATTTAAATTTTCCCCACGACACAAGTCGTGGGGAAAATTGACAAAGCAGAAGTATTAATTTCCTCCTTTCTACTTTCCATTGCCTAAAGAATAAGTCAGGTAAGAAGTCTGCATATCATAGTTAAGAGATGGTCATAAAAACCAACAATTATTCACCAGCCTTAAGATGTAGAGTCTTCTGTAACTCGCCCAGTTCATCTCGATGGGCAACTACAGTTATTTTACTTGAGGAGGTTTGTTCGCTCTGAGTTGTTTCTACTTTGAGCGACACCTTCTCAAGTCTTCCAGATTTTTTCCAATAAAATAGACCACTCAAAGGCGACAACAGTACCATAGGCAGAACAAAGGTACTGAAGTTAGGAAAAAGCAGGTACACGACTAGTGATAGACAAACAATACCAGTCGCTGCCAGCAGAGTTAAAAATATAGCTAAAAACCAACTGGGGCGAACAAAACCTTCAAAAGTCACTTGGTTTTTTTCTCGGTCTACCTCTGCTACTCGATAAGACCGCGAGCGAAAATACTCTTTTAATTGAGACATTAAAGCAGCTTCGTCTTGCTCAGATACCAGTTGCGCTGTTTCTATACGGTCTTTAGTCGAGGCACGAATAAAGAAAAACAGCCCAACTGATAACAACAAGGTTAGCAGGAACGTAGATGGCAAAATAGCAGTATCCATAACTAATTGTTATTGTTTGACTGGAGGAGACTTATTCATTATCAATTATTCGTTACTTTGTCCTCTTGTTGATGTAGTCAAGCCATTGAAAAGCTAAATCCTGCGCTTGAACTTGCCATTCTGGAGAAACTTGGTACATTCGCCTAGGGCGTCCTCGTCCTTCGAGTTTCTTCCAATATCCAGTGATTGCCCTTTCATCTTCCAGAAATTTGATTGCACTATAAAGTACGGTATCCGAAAGTCTATAGGTTGGATATTCAGTTTCTAATTGCTCAATCAACTCGGTTCCGTAAGATTCACCTTGTAATAAAACAGACAGTATGTAACAAACTGCTACTTCCTGACAAAGGTAAGTTGGCGGAGGATTCTCAAAGAATTGATATATATCCTCAAGTTTCATGGTTAGTGAATGGCTAAAAAAATGCCTTAGGGTAGGGTCTACAATCCTTATAGCTAGTATATAGTGGTACTTCTAAGTGAGTAATATATATAAAGCTACTTAGACTAGATATCCATTGCGTAAATACGAAATAATTACCCACGCCTGTGAGTTGGGGGACGAGTTTGCGAGTTTTAGGGGCACAAAATAGTGTATCCCTACTCAAGCTCGATACGGGTGGTGAGGAGCGAACAGACAGTGGCAAAGTCACTGTCTTGGTGTTAAGTGATGCCGAGCTAGTTAGAACTGCTTAAGCAATAAAATGCCATCGAAGAAATTTTACAGGTAAAATGCTATTTTGTCTGTAAAAGTTCATAAACACTTTGTTTTCCAGTGATTTTTCCAATGCGAATTCTGAAAGCTTACGCTGAGGGATATGTCTGGGTTAAAGCTGCTACGCCAGTGGAAACACTTAAGCAGTAACCATCACTGATTTTCTGAACAAGAGAATCTTTTGTCTTTTATGGCAAGTGTGATAGTAAATTTATCAAAGAGGACCCAAAGGCGGGGGAAAGAAGACCTGACAATTCAGGTTATATGGAAAAGCTAACGATTAACCTAACCCCCTAACCCTCTTTCCGTGTCGGAAAGGGGGAAAATTCAAAGTCTCTCTGCTTCTAGAAGAGAGAAATAGAAGTGAGGTTTTCCAGATAGATACCGTGAAAAGTTAGAAAGAAAACGGGGAAACGCGGGGACGGGGATAAAGAACTCTCCGCGTCCCCTTCTCCTCGCGTCCCTTAATCAAGCTCCCAGCATATTGGTTCACTTTATGTCACAAACTCCCGATGCTCCATCATCTTCCTCAACTCTGCGGGCAATTGCCCAAACTTTTCGCCTTACAGGTTGGATTAGCTTCTGGATTCAGCTAGTACTAGGCGTTGTTTCTAGCATAATTGTGCTACTGTTCGCCATCTTTAATCAAAGAACCGGCAGTTCTAGTAATAATCCTGGGACTGGCTTTGGCGTATTTTTAGCAATTTGTGGACTGGTTATTTTGGGTGGGGGCATTTTTTTAGCTTACCGTTACACTAGAATTGGCAAGCAATTGGAATCCTCCAATCCCAGCAACCGCCCTCGAAAAAGCGAGACTGTGCAAGTATTACGCTTAGGGCTGTGGGTGAATTTAGGGGGAACGCTGCTAACTCTTTTGGGAGCGCAAGCGATCGTTGGTACACTGGTAGCAAGATCTATTTCTCCCCAAGCTATAACTACCCAATTTTTTGACCCCACCCGGATTATTAGCGGTCTAGATATGCTTGTGGTGCAGGCAAACACTAATACTGTCTCAGCTCATTTTGCAGGGGTTATTGCGTCACTTTGGCTACTCAATCGGATTAGCCGACCCTAATATGAGTGCTGAGTTTTCAAGAGTCAAACGACATTAATTATACTTTTCCGGTTACCTTCACCTGGACAAAATAGAGATGATAAGGAACCACCGAATATTACTCAAAGGACGTTTGCAGCCACTGATAACAATAATAGTAATAGTCAGAGTCTTGCTCAGGTTTCTGAAACGACAGTAACTCAAAATACGAGTTCATGATTGGTTTAATGCATTATATGGTTTCTTAGCCCTGGCAGTGATGCTAGAAAATCTCGATCAGAGATTGAAACTGATTTTTCTAATAAACTTTGTTTTTCCAGTTACAGCAAAGCAAAATTACTATATGCTAAATGCTTATATGTTAACTGGATTGACAGGAAGATTTTAGACTAAAAACTGAGAAAAATCTGTGCTGGATATTAAGCAAATACGGGAAAATCCGCAATTAGTTCAAGAACGATTGAATAGTCGTAGTGGTAAATATGACATTGAACCGATATTACTGTTAGATCGGCAACAACGGGAACTTGAGGGGACGCGCAGTCAACTTCAAGCTCGTAGCAACGAAATCGGTAAAATTGTCGGGCAAAAGATTAAATCAGGAATAAATCCTCAAGACCCAGAAATTCAAACTTTGCGGGATGAAGGTAACTCTGTCAAAGCTACATTGAGCGAACTGGAACCCCAGGAAAAAAACCTCAAAGCTGAAATTGCCCAACTTGTGTTGGCACTTCCCAACTTACCAAGCGACTCTACACCCCTTGGTAAAAATGAGGAAGATAACGTAGAAGTACGCCGTTGGGGTGATGAGTACATTCCCCAAAACCCGAATATTCTTCCTCACTGGGAAATTGGCGAAAAGCTGGGTATTCTCAATGTTGAACGAGCTGTGAAAGTTGCCCAAAGTCGCTTTGTGACATTAATAGGCGCTGGTGCGGCACTGGAAAGGGCATTAATTCAATTTATGCTGTCTCTGCATGCTCAAGCGGGATATGTGGAAGTCAGTCCGCCTTTGTTAGTTAATACCGAGTCTTTGACGGCGACCGGTCAGTTACCTAAGTTTGCGGAAGAAAGCTTTAAATGCGCTGATGATGACTTGTGGCTAATTCCTACGGCGGAAGTTCCAGTTACAAATCTCTACCGGGGTGAAATTCTCGCTGCTGAAGATTTACCTATTTACCACTGTGCTTTTACTCCCTGTTTTCGCCGCGAAGCTGGTAGCTATGGGCGGGATATGCGGGGATTAATTCGCCTGCATCAGTTCAACAAGGTGGAGATGGTGAAGTTTGTCGAACCCAGTACATCTTTTGATGAACTGGAGAAATTGGTAGGGAATGCAGAAGCAATCTTACAAGCGTTGAAGTTGCCTTACCGAGTAGTAAATTTAAGTACTGGAGATTTGGGATTTGCCTCTACCAAAACTTATGATTTAGAGGTTTGGTTGCCCTCTTCTGGCAAATACCGCGAAATTTCTAGCTGTTCCAATACTATAGATTTCCAGGCGCGACGGGCTGATATTCGCTTCAAAGAGGCAGGGAAGAAAGGCACTCAGTTCGTACATACCCTCAATGGTTCAGGTTTGGCTGTGGGACGGACTATGGCAGCAATTTTGGAGAATTATCAACAACTTGATGGGACAGTGAGGATACCAGAAACACTGCAACCCTACTTGGGGCGTGAAGTATTGTAATTAGTCATTAGTCATTAGTCATTAGTCATTTGTCTTTTATCAATGCCC